>CAITYL010000192.1 GCA_903896595.1 uncultured Lentisphaerota bacterium | reverse complement strand
GGTTGAGTGGTTGGGTGGTTGGGTGGTTGAGTGGTTGGGTGGTTGGGTGGTTGGGCGGTTGGGTGGTTGGGCGGTTGAGGGGTTGGGCGGTTGAGGGGTTGAGGGGTTGAGGGGTTGGGAGGAAAAGCAGAAAGGGGGAGCCGTTTTCAAGAGTACGAGGTTTTCCCATTAAGGAAAGGCGGTTCCCAAACCCTCCGTCAACCCTGTTGGTGCCATTTGCGGATTCCGCAGGCGGCCCCTGTTTCGCCCTTTTTATAGGGCTACCGTCCACCAAGCCAACGTACGCCCGTCTCCGACGATAACTCGGTTGGGGAAGGGGGCAGATGGGCGGGGGCACGGACCAACACGGACCAACACGGACGGGCACGGACTGACGCAAGTCCCCCGATGGGACGGTCTTTGGTCCGTGTTAGTCCGTGAAGGTCCGTGTCAGTCCGTGCTTGAGGTGCCGGTGCCGGCTGGGGGCACGGGCAGGGCGGGGGCGCCGGGCTGGGCGGCGGGGGCCGGCTTGGGCTTTTCGGCCAGCAGTTCGGCGCGCTGGCGCAGGATGGCGTCCAGCATCGCTTTTTCGACCAGGAAGATGCGGCCGCGGAGCCGTTCCTGCAATTCCGCGACCTGCCGCTGGTGCGCGGCCTGCTGCTTGGCGAAGGCGTCGTCCAGCTTCTGCTTGTCCGCGGGCTTTTCGTCCTTGCCGGGGGTGCGCGCCTTCGGGGCCGCATAAGCGACGGCGGCGGTGACGTAGAGCCGGCCGGCGGCATCGGCGGTGTTGCTGATGGTGAGGGTGGCCTGGTTGCCGTCGAAGTCCGCGGCGGTGAACGTTTTGGCGGCGTCCAGGCCGGCGGCTTCCGGGGTGAGGGATTTGGGGGCGATCTCGGCAAAACTGAACCAGGAGAGGGCGCTGCCGATGGCACTGAGCTTGGCGCTGTCCGCCGTTTCATTTTTGCCCAGGCCGGCCAGGGCGAGGGGGGCGCTGCTCTGGCCGCGGCCGACCTTCCACAGGGGTTGGCCGGCCTCCGCCAGGGTGGCGTGCTTGAGCTCGTTGAGCTTGACGAAATCGTGGTCCACCCAGTCCATGGGCTTGCTGGTGACGTTGGTCAGGGGCTTGGCGACGAGGACGACGGCGCCGGTCTTGGGCAGTAGCAGGAAGCGGCCGGCGGCGGTGTCGCCGCCGGGGGCGTTCATCATGCTTCTGGCGGCGGCGGCCGGGTCCGCGGCATCGTCCTGGCGGTAGGGCTTGCCCAGGCGCAGTTCGGCCAGGGGCTGGCCGGCGGCGTTCAGGACTTGGAGGGTGGTGGCGGCGGGGGCGGCCGGGCCGGCGGGGGCGTCCAGGCCGAGCCGGGCGAATTGGGAGGGGCCGGCCTCAATGGGGCGGACGGCCTTGAGTTCGGCCAGGTCGCGCAGGAGGGCGCTGAGGAGGGTGAAGTCGGCCCGGTACTGGTCACGCTGGACGACGCGCCAGAGGCCGTCCTGTTGACGCAGTTCGAGGGTGCCGTCCGGGTCGGTGATGCGGATGGCGGCGGCCTGGTTGACGTCCAGGCCGGGCAGCACCAGGCCGCCCACGGCGGCCGCATCGGCCTGCCGGTGACGCGCCTGCGTCCAGCGGGCCAGGAGCCCGGCGGCGACCACCACCAGGGCCAGGGCGAGTAATTTCACTAATTGCTTGGCGTTCATCCGGGGGGTCCTCTGAGGCGGTTAGGCTGTTAGGCTGTAGGCTGTAGACTGTTAGGCTGTTAGGCGGTTAGGAAATCACGTTATCATAAAACGGCAGGTTCACGGCGGATTGAGCGAATCAAGGCACTTAGGACTTTTTCGGTTTCGGTCATTTTCGAGTCACATTCAAGAACATCCTGTTCTTCCGTATAACCCAAACGTTCAGCTAAGCTGAACTGATAATGCAATTCTCTTGCGGAGGCAAAGGCTACCTCAAGAAAGCGAAGGTATTCGGCCTCACTTTCACGCGCACATCCCTCAACAATGTTTGACGGCACGGAAACCGCGGCTCTCCGCATTTGGGACGTCAGCCCATAGATCTCCGACTTTGGAAAGCCCTTGGTTGCCCGGTAGATCAAGACCGCCACGTCGTCGGCCAATTGAAATGCCCGAAGTTTCGTATGGTCGCGCATGACTTTCCCCTATCGTCTACCCGCCTAATAGCCTAACAGTCTAATAGCCTAACAGTCTAATAGCCTAACAGTCTATTCACCTTGCCACTGACCGGCGTTTCTTGATGATGGCGACCACGAGGCCGAAGAGGCCGACGATGACGGGCACGAGGGCGATGTTGGCCCATTTGACGCGGGTTTCCAGGGCGTCGATTTCCTGGCGGAATTGCTTGCGCACCAGCTTGAGCTGGCGGCGGCTTTCCGCTTCGGTTTGCTTGAATTTGGCGATGGCGTTCTGCTGGTCGGGGGAGAGAATGAATTTCTGGTCGCCGCTCTTCTGCTGCTGCAGGTCGCTGAGTTCCTGCTGGGCCTTGGCCAGGTTGTCCTCAAGCTGGCGGATCTGTTCCTGGTACTGGCGCTCGGCGTTGGCCTGCAGGCGGGCGACTACGGTGAAGGGGCGGACGGCGGCGGCGCGGCCGCGGATGCCGAGCAGGTTGTCGTCGCCGGCGAGTTGTTCGGCCAGGTTCAGGGCGAGGTCGAGATTGTCATTGAGCGGGGTCAGGACTTTCTGGCCCATCAGGTTCTGGACCCGGACACAGAAGGGGTCGGCGATCAGGTCGACGTCGCCCACCAGCACCACCGAGGTTGGCTTGGCGGAGGCTTTCAGCCCGGCGGCGGCGGCCGGTTTGGCCTTGTCTCCGGTGTTGGGGGTGTCGCCGGCGGGGCGGCCGTCGGGGAAGGCGGTCTTGAAGGTGCCGGCCAGGCGGATGGCCAGGGCCCGTTGCTGGCCGTCGGGCTTGAAGTCGCGCATGATCGCCTCGCCACCCATTTGGGCCAGGAATTTCTCGATCATTTGCGATTCCTTGGAGGATGAGAGCAGGACGGTTTTTTTCAGTCCCGGGGCGCCGTTGCCGGTAAAGGCGCCGCCAAAGGCCACCATGACCGAGTCCAGGGTGGCCAGGGCGGGATCGCCGGCATCAACGTTCTCGCGGCGCAGGCCGAGCAGGGCGGGCATGCGCTCGGGATTGCCGTCGCGGCCCTGGACCTGGAGCATGGTGCCGACATCGGCGACGATCTTCTCGGTGTCAAAGGCCACGCCCCAGGCGGCGAGCAACGTGCCCAGGGTGGAGGGGCCGGGCGGCGCGCGCATGCCGGAGCTCATCGGATTGCCGCCCTTGCTTTCCGTCCAGCATTGGGGGTCGAGGAAGGCCAGGAGCCGGCCGCCGCGCAGGACGAACTGGTCGAGGGCGTAGAGGGTGGGGCCGGAAAGATCGCGCGGGTGGATGAGCAGCAGCACGTTGACATTGGCGGGGATGCTGTCCGCCGTGACCGGGATTTCGGTCACCGCGAAGCTGTTCTTGAGTTCGGAGTAGAGGGTCCATGGCGGCTCGGCGCCGCCGGCGTTGGGCATCATGAACATCTGCTGCTGCTGGCCGGAAATGGGCAGCGAGCTCATCAGGCCGAGGACCGGTTTTTCCGGGTGCAGGACGCGGTAGATGGCGCGGGTCAGGTCATACTCCAGCAGGCTTTCGCGGTCGGGTGAGAGGACGGGCAGGGCCACGGTCTGGTCCAGGCAGCTGATGGCGACGCCGAGGTAGACGACATCGCCGTTGGGCAGCGGCTGGCCGGCGACGCCGTCCAGGCGGGCGGCGTCTTCGGCGTCCGAATCGGGGGCGGGATTGAGGAGCTGCACGTTGACCTTGCCGCCCGAGCGGGAGCGGTACTGGCCGAGCAGGTCCTCAATGCGCTGGGCATAGGCCTTGAGGGCGACCGGCATCTGGGCGTTGTCCCGGCTGTAATAGAAGCGCACGGTGACCGGCGTGTCCATTTTTTGGAGGACGGCGGCGGTGCCGGGCGAGAGGGTGAACAGCCGGTTCTCGGTCAGGTCCAGGCGGCCATGGAACAGTCCGGCCAGCAGGTTGACCGCCACCAGCAGCGCGCCCATGGCGAGCACCCCGAGGGCGGAAAAAAGGAACAGCTTGGTGGATTTGCTTGTTTTGCTCATATCGTTGGTGACCTGAGGTGATTTCAAAAGGCTGAAAAGGACGAGAGGCGTGCGAACAGGGAGCGGCCGGCATCAGAGCCCGGAACGTTAGTGACGGGTCACGAGGGTTGCACTGTACCTTAAGAACGTAGATTCTTTTGACCGGTCACTCTCGCGCCCAGGAGTGGCACTTCGTTCCCGGCTCTGATGGTTGATCCTTATTTGACGAGTTTTGAAAACGGGTCACCTGTATTTTTTTACGGTAGCCTAATAGCCTACAGCCTAAACCGCTTCAGCCTCTTCGGTTCAGTTGGTCCGGCGGCCGCGCAGGATGACGCCGGTGGTGAACAGGGCGAACAGGATGAGCGACAGGAAATAGAGCAGGCCGCGGCTGTCCACCACGCCCTTTTGCAGGTTGTCGAACCACGGCATGACGCTGAACGCGGCCACGCCGTCGACCAGCCAGGCGGGCGCCCAGTTGACCAGCATGCCGGTGACCGGCGGCCAGCCGGCCAGCAGCAGGAACAGGCAGATGACCACCGACAGGATGAAGCTCACTACCTGGTTGCGGCTCATCGCCGAGGTCATGGAACTGACCGCCAGGTAGGCGCCGGCCAGCAGCAGGCTGCCCAGGTAGCCGCAGGCCATGACGCCCTTGTCAGGGTCGCCCAGGGTGCAGACGGTGATGACGATGGGAAAGGTCAGCGCCAGCGCCAGGGCGAGCACCAGCCAGGCGGCCAGGAATTTGCCCAGGATCGCCTGCCAGGTGGTCAGCGGCATGGTCAGCAGCAGTTCCAGGGTCCCGGCCTTGCGTTCCTCGGCCCACAGCCGCATGCCGACGGCCGGCACCAGGAACAGGTAGAGCCAGGGATGCCAGATCAGGAACGCCCCGAGGCCGGCTTCGCCGCGGGCGAAAAAGGCGCCCACGTTGAAGGTGAAGAACCCGGCCAGCACCAGGAAGATGATGATGAAGACATAGGCGACGGGTGAGGTGAAATATCCCCCCAGCTCGCGCTTGCAGACGGCCCAGACGTTGCGGGTGCGGGAACAGCTCATGAGGTCAGCCCTTTTCCTCTCGCTTGGTGTCGGGAACGGTCACCGCCCGGAAAAATTCATCCAGGCGCCCCTCTTCGACGCGCAGTTCGTCGCAGGTCCAGTGGCGCGCCGCCACCAGGGCGGCCACGGCGGGGCCGAGGTTGGGCCGCCGGCCGTCGCGCGGGTCCGGTGACACGATCAGGGTGATGCCGGCGGCGCTTTCCGCGTCGACCACGGCGGCGGCGGCGCCGTCCAGGGCGCGCAGCGCGGCGGCGGCCTCCTTGGCGGCCGGCCCTTGCAGGCGCACCCGCACCTGGCCGGCGGAGGCGCTGCGGGCGCGCAGCTCGGCCGGGGTGCCGTTGGCGACCAGGCGGCCGCGGTCAATCACGATGGCCCGTGAACAGACCGCGTCGACTTCCTCCAAAATATGGGTAGACAGGATGATCGCCTTGTCTGCGCCCATGCGCCGGATCAGGTTGCGGACCTCGTGCTTCTGGTTGGGGTCCAGGCCGTCCGTGGGTTCGTCCATCACCAGCACCGGCGGATCATGCAGCAGGCACTGGGCCAGGCAGGTGCGGTGCCGGTAGCCCTTGGACAGGGTTTCAATGGTCTGGCGGCGGATCGGCTCAAGAAAGCAGGTTTCGATCACCCGTTCCACGGCGAGGTTGCGTTCCTTGCCCCACAGTCCGCGCGCCTCGGCGGCAAAGCGCAGGAAACCGGTCACCGACATTTCCGGGTAGACCGGGGCGTTCTCCGGCAGGTAACCCACCAGCGCCCGCGCCGCCAGGCCGTCGTCCTCCAGATGGTGCCCGCCGATGCTGATGGTGCCCGAGGTGGGCGGCAGGTAGCCCGTGAGCATCCGCATGGTGGTGGACTTGCCGGCGCCGTTGGGACCGAGAAAGCCCAGGACTTCCCCCTTGGCCACCGTGAACGACACCGCGTCCACCGCCAGCTTGGCGCCGAACCATTTGACCAGCGTGTTTGCCGCAATCATCCCTGGCGGTCTCCTTCTCCGTGAAAACGCACCGCCTGCCGGCGGAACTTTTGAGCTTTAGACAGACGGACACTATAATGGTTCCCGAAGTTGGGAACCCCCTTTTTGAGGAAAGGCGGTTCCCAAACCCTCCGTCAAACCTGTTTGTGCCTTTTACGGATGCCGCAGGCAGCCCCGCAGTCCCAATCATGGCCCGTCGTTCAAAAGCGGCCTGCGGAATCCGCAAAAAGGTGGCCCCGTCATCGGACGATCCATTGTTCGACGGCTATCGATGGCCATCGATGTTCCCGAATTGGACTCGATTGACTGGAGGGACCGGAGGCGGGGGCGGTGAACGCACTTCGGTCTCTGCGGCTTGACCGCCGTGCCGCCATTTCCATGGCCGGCGCTATAGTGGCGTCGCGCACGAATTTGATGCGGGGGCGACCCTGATTGGAACGGCGTGGTTCGCACCGTCACAACGAGGAAAAAGCAATGTCCCCGATGCGTAATGATCATGCTTTGGGAACGGTGGCGATGGTGCTGCTGTCTTTTTTTGCCGGCATCGCCAGCGGCCACAGTGCCCCGGCCGCGGAGGCCCCGGCCAACGCCAGGCCGGTTTCAGCGGCGGCGACGGCAACCGTCACCCGTACCAGTCTCCGGCAAGTCGTCCGGGCGCCGGCCCGTATTGCGGCGGGGCGCGAGGTTGAGGTGAAGGGGAAAATCGGCGGGCAAATCATTGAGATGCCGGTGGATGTCGGCGACACGGTGAAAACGGGTGACCTTCTTGTCCAGCTCGACCCGGCGGACGAACAACAGAAAGTCCGGCAGGCGGAAACCCGTCTTGCCGTTGAGGAGGCCGATCATGCCTACGCCAAGGAAAGCCTGGCGATCGCCGAGGCCACCTTGGCCATTGAATTGCGCAAAGCCACCGACAGCCTGAAGGTCGCCGAATCCAATGCGGTTCACGAGCGGGGAAAAACCGACCGCATGCGGGAGCTGCTCAAAGAGAACCTGTGCAGCCAGGAGGAATTCGACGGCGCCGCGGTCGCCACGGTCCAGGTTGAAGCGGCGCTGGAGAGCTGCCGCACCCGGATGGATGAACTTAAAATTCAGGAACGGGCCTTGAACTTGAACCGGCAATCGGTCAAAAAGGAGGCGGCGGATGTCGCCTGTACTGAAATCGCCCTCGCCATGGCCAAGGACAATGTGCGGGCCATGCGCATCATCGCCCCGCGGGACGGCACCATCACCCGCCGGACCGTTCAGGTCGGCCAAATCATCACTCCGGTCTCCGGCGGCCCGAGCGATGGCACCTCCCTCCTGGTGCTCGCCGACTTTTCCCGTTTGTTTGCCGTTGCGCCGGTGAAGGAACAAAGCGTCGGCTTGATCCAAACCGGCCTTCCCGCCGTGATCACGGTGGAGGCGCTGCCGGGGCGCCGTTTCAACGGGCGCGTCGTCCAGGTCGCCCCCGGGGGCAAGACGAAGGACGGGGCGGTGACGTACGAGGTGAAGATTGAAATCCTGGAGCCGACCGGCTTGAAGCCGGAAATGTCGGCGGTGGCCGAGATTGTCATTGACGAGCAGAAGGTGGTGCTGGCTGTCCCCGGCACCGCCATTCGCAACACCGTCGACGGCGCCCGGGTCGAAGTGCTCCGCGATGGCAAGGCCACTGGCCGGACGGTGCGGACCGGGCGGACCGGCGAGCGGCTGGTCGAAATCCGCGACGGCCTGACGGAAGGCGAAATCGTCCGGTTGTTCGTGGAACCTGGTGCGGCGGCACCCCGGTCACCGTCACTCGCGCCGCCGGCGGCGAGTCTCATCCGTTTTGGGGAGTGACGTTAGCCATGAAGGCCACCCCGTCGCCGGTGTTCCGTTGCCTTTCAGTCGTCCTGCCACTGCTGCTGGTGGTTTCCTGCGCCCACGTGGTTCCCGATCCGGAAACGCCCGTTGTCGGGCCGTACCCGCCGCGGGCCGTCCCCCCCGCCGCGGCCTCTGACGTCACGCCCAAGCCCATGGCCGCCGCGACTCGTGGCGAGCCGCCGCCGGCCCTGCCCGCCCTTCCCCCCCCGCTCACCCTCACTCTCCAGGAAGCCATCCTCATGGCCTTGGCGGGCAACCAGGCCCTCGCCATCGAGAAGATCACCCCGCAAATTCGGCGGTTGGGCGAAGAACAGGCGCGCGCAACCTTCGATCCGCGCCTTACCGGCCAACTGTCCGCCGATCATGCCCGGACTGACGACGACGCCACCAATGACGGCGTGCTGGCCCAAACCGCCGTGCAGAAATTTTTCCCCACCGGCACCACCGTGGCCATCGGGGCGACGGCCGTTTCGCGTTCTTATGGTGGCAGCTCAATGTCACCCGACTCCAACCCGGTTTCCACCAACCTGTCCGTCACCCAGGCGCTTCTTCGTGGCGCCGGGCAGGAGGTGAACCTCGTCCATTTGCGCCAGGCCCGTTTCGACACCCTCAACTCGGATTTTGAACTCCGCGGCTTTGCGCAAGCCTTGTTGTCGGACACCGAGAAAAGCTACTGGGATTACGTTCTTGTCCAGCGTCAGACCGAAATCTACCAACGCTCGCTGGAACTGGCGGACAAGCAGCGCAGCGAAACCGCCGAGCGCATCCGGTTGGGCAAGCTCGCGGGGAGTGAACTGGCCGCCGCCGATGCCGAGGTGGCGCTGCGCCGCGAAGATCTCATCAACGCCCAAAGTTCCCGCGACAAGCAACGGATCCGTCTGCTGCGCCTGTTGAACCCCGGCGGCGGCGACATGTGGCGGCATGACATCCGCACCACAACGCTTCCCGCGGTCACCGAAATCCTTCTCGAACCGGTCGAGACCCATGTGGCCCTGGCCCTGAAGATGCGCCCGGATTTGAACCAGGCGCGCCTCGCCATTCAACGCAACGAACTCGAGCTCATCAAAACCAAGAACGGACTGCTCCCCAAGCTGGATTTGTTCATGACGCTGGGCGGTTCGCAGTACGCGGATTCCTTCGGCAACGCCACCCGCGCCTTCGAAAACGACAATTACTCCGCCGCGGTCGGCCTCGCTTTCGACTGGCCCGTCTTCAATCGCGCCGCCATTGCCACCCACCAAACCACCCGTCTCACGCAGCGCCAAGTCGATGAATCGTTGGCCAATCTGACGCTGCTCGCGCAACAGGACGTCTACAACGCCCACCTGGAAGTCCAGCGCGCCAACGCGCAAATCCGCGCCACGGAGACCACCCGCAAGGCCCAGGAGGAAAAGCTGCGGGGGGAGACGAAGAAATTCCGCCTGGGAAAATCCACCTCCCTCCAAGTCGGCCAGGCTCAGCGTGACCTGCTCTCCAGCCAGATCGCGGAGGTGGAAGCCATCCTGGCCTACATGAAGGCGTTCGTGGACCTCTATCGCCTTGACGGCACCCTGCTCGAAACCCGCGGCATCCAGGCGCCAGGCGCCACACCCGTCATCCTTGCCCCCCGGCCGCCCGCTCCCCCGCCCCCGGCCGCGAAACCCGTTCCGTGAAGGCGCCCCCCCCCGGGCCGGCCGACGCATCTTGCGCGCACGATCATGCTTTTAATTTTCTCTCGCCAAGATCGCGGAGATCGCAAAGGAAATTCACGGAGTTTGTTTTTGAATTTTCTTGGCGCATTTGGCGATCTTGGCGAGAGAATTCTTGGGGGGGCGCGAAGTGATATATTCACCCCACAGGGGATGGGAGTGGACCGCTATACACCTGTGATTCTGATGAAAAAACGAGTTTCATCCGATTTGAAAACAGCCGGGATGGTTGTGGGCTGTGTAATGCTCACCCTGGTGCCCGTCGTCTGGCGGGTCGCAGACGAGACATCGCCGTCAGGGGCGTTACTGTTCGGGCTGGCCGGCCTGCCGGTGCTGTCGCTGGTCTTGATTGCCGACCTGGACCGGGTGCTGAAACATCGCGCGCTGAGAATCTTTGTGTTGTTGCTGGGGGCTCTCGATGTGATGGTTGCGCTTTCGGTGTTTGTCGTGATCTAGGCGGATGGGAACCGGGAACGCCAACTTTTACCTCAGGCGCCGGCTAATTTCCCCGGTTTTATCTTTGCGATCTCCGCGATCCTTGCGAGAGTCCACGATTTTATTTTTCTCTCGCCAAGATCGCCAAGCACGCAAAGAAAATTTGGAAAAATTCAACGCATATTTGGGGAATTTCTTGGCGATCTCTGCGATCTTTGCGAGAGATTATGAGTCTGAGTTTTTACTGCCCGTAACGCCAAAACATTGGCCATCTTGCTCAAGGTGGTTGACGGTTCGGGTGATGCCGTTTTTTAGCAGGGCCTCGCCGAAGTTCAGCAGGTATCCCAAGCGCATCTTGGTGAGATGCAGGTAGGTGAGAAGTTGTTTTTTGTGCGCGTTGTTGACCATTTCCACGGATTTGAGTTCCAAGATGACCGTGCCTTCAACAATAATGTCCGCCCGAAACCCTTCTTCGAACGTGATGCCCCGGTACTCGATGGCCACGGGAACCTGCCGCTCCACCCGCAGACCGCGCTCGCGAAGTTCGTGTACGAGAATCACCTCGTAGACGGTTTCCAGCAACCCAGGCCCCAGCTCGCGATGCACTTGAACCGCCGCATCAATGACCATTCTCCCAATCTCGTTTTCTGTCATTTTCCGGCTCCTTTCCGGCGGTTTTGTGTATTTTCTGAGCAGGTGAATGATTTGAATTTTTCTCTCGCCAAGATCGCAGAGATCGCAAAGGAAATTTCAGGAAATGGCGTTTTAGGGATTTTCTTGGCGTGCTTGGCGATCTTTGCGAGAGAAAATTTGGTATTTTCATTCTTCCTTGGCGAGAAATCCATCTGTTTATATTAACGCATAAAGAGGCTAATTATTGTTTGGTTGTGGTTGGGCCGGTGGACGGCTAACGCCAGTCTGTTCAACCGTGTACCCGGCCAGTCCCGTTCCATCCACGCTGTAGCACGTGGTCGGGAGACTCTTCGTGGTGGCGAAGTTTGGCGGATGATTTTTGGGGTTTGCCTTTGCGATCTCCGCGATCTTGGCGAGAGGCAATGATTTAATTTTTCTCTCGCCAAGATCGCCAAGCACGCAAAGGACATCCGGAAAATCTGAAGGCATGGCAGTTCCGCATCGCGGGAGTGGACACGCTGGCGCCAGACGCGGAAACGCACGATACAACCATTCTCTCACACAGGCACGAAGAAATTCAATGAATGGTATTTCTTGGCGTGCTTGGCGATCTTGGCGAGAGAATAGTATCGGGGGGGGGCGTTGGTTGCGGTCTCCGCCGGCGGGATGGTTATGGGGCGGGGTCAGGTCAGGCGGAGTTTGCGGCGCCACCACCATTCGGTGCAGAGGCAGGCGAGGGCGAGGAGGAGCCAGGGGGTCTTGGGCCACAGCGGTTCCTCGAGATTGACCTGGCGTTCGCGGGGCTGGCAGGGGATGGCGGCCAGGAGCGCCTCGCGGTCGTCCCAGGTGGCGTAGCGGCCGCCGGTGGCGCGCGCCAGTTCCTGGAGCCAAGCGCGGTTGGCGGGGGCGCCGGTGATCTCGCCCCGGGGCGGCTGCACCAGGACCAGGGTTTGGACGCTGTAGACGCCGTCGCGGCTGACCACTTGCAGGTCGTAACGGCCCGGCGTCTCGGGGGTGAATTCGCAGACCCGGCCGGGGGTGGGGCGGAGCAGGCCCAGTTCGGTGCCGAGGGTTTCGGACGCCATGTCCAGCGTTTGTCGCTGGCCGTTGGGGCCGGTGATCTGGCAGACCAGGGGGGTGGCGACCGGCTGGCCGTCGCGCTGGATCAGGGCGCCGACGGTCACTTGCTGGCGGGTTTCCACTTCGGCGGCGGAGGTGAGAAGCTGGAGGATGCCGTCACCGGCGCTGTCGCGGCCGGCGGGGGCGAGCCAGGCCACGAGCTGGGTCATCAGGCGGGCATAGGCGCTTTTGGCGCCGGCAGACTCCGCATCGCCGAGCTGCCAGCGCCAGAAGGAATCGCTGAGCAGCAGGGCGACGCGGCCCTGGCCGTAGCGGCGGACCGCCAGGGCGGGTTCGTCGGCGGCGGTGGCCAGCAGGGTCATGCCGCCGGCGGCAGGCGCGGCCGGACTCCACAGTGAGAGCAGGGGGGGCAGCGCGGTACCGTCAGGGGCCAGGCCCTGGGTGGCGGGATGGGTCTTGCCGGCGGGGGTGAGGGTGACGGTGAAGCGGCCGTCGCGCAGTTTGGCGCCGGCGGGGCCGGGGTGGGCGGGTAGCAGGTCGCGCCAGTCTGGCGCCTGGACCCAGCCGCCGGCGCTGAAACTGTCCGGGCCACCCGCCAGCAACAGGCCGCCGCCGGCCTCGGCAAAGGCGGCCAGGGCCTTCATTTCCTCGGGCTTGGGCGCGCCGGCCGGCAGGTTGCCGATGATGACGACCTTGTAGGGGGCCAGCCCTTCGCGGGTCAGGGCCGGGGGGGTGTTGGCGCGGCCGTTGCGGCCGGCCTGGAAAGAGACGAAGCCGCCGGCGCCGGAGAGGGCGTAGGCTTCGAGCATCAGGTTTTTGTCCGCCTGCAGGGCGCGCTTGAGGTATTTGAACTCCCAGCGCGGCGCGCCCTCCAGATAGAGCACGCGGTTCTGGGGGTCGGTGACTTCGATGACGAACTCGCGGGCATTATTGTCGGGGAGGCTGTCGCCGGGCGGCGTTTCCAGTTCCACGCGCCACAGAAGATGCCCCTGCTCCTTGGGGGTGACGGTAAAGGCGGCCTGGCGGAAGGTCTCACCGGCGGCGAATTCGATTTTCTCGCGGTTTTCCTCCTTGCCGTCCCGCAGCAGTTTGAGGGTCATGACGGCGGGGCCGGTGTCGCCGCCGCGGCGGCGGACCAGGAGGTCCACGCGGGCGTCCCAGCCGACGACCACGCGTCGGGGCGCGGCCAGGTCGGCGATCCAGGCGTCCGGGGGAATGGCGGCGTCCGCCGCCACCGGGGGCTCCAGTTCCAGGCAAAAGACCGGGGTGCGAAGAAGGGGGTCTCCGGGCGGTTCGCCGGAACTGTCCAGGCCGTCGCTGAGCAGCAGGATGCCGGCGGCGTTTTGGCCTTGGAGGCGGGTGGCCAGGGTGTTGAGTCCCGCGCCGAGGGCGCTGCGGCCGGCGGTGAAGGTGAGGCGGGCGGGGTCGGCGGGCAGCCCTTCTTCCAGGCTGTCGCCCAGGCCGGTGCGCCACAGTTGAAACTGCTCCAGGCGCCGGCGGGTGGCCGCGGCGTCCAGAAACGCCCGGGCCTGTTCGGCGCGGGCGGGGGTGCCGGCCAGGGTCTTGGGGCGGTCGGTCATGCTGGCCGAGAGATCCACGGCCAGGGCCAGCACCGGGAGATCGGTTTCGGTGTGGTGATCGCGCCACTCGGGCAGCAGGGCCAGCCAGGCCAGCAACAGCAGCGCCGCGGTGCGCAGCGCCAGCAGCGCCCAGCGCGCCAGCGGCGGCACCGCGGCCCGGCGCAACCCCGCCCAGGTCACCGCCAAGGCCGCCAGCACCAGCACAGCCATGAGCCAGACGGGCAGGGCAGGATCAAACGTGATGGCGGCCAGTGGCATGACGGTCAATATAAGTTGGGAAGCCTCTTTTGAGGTACGCTGGCTTGCGCGCACGGACCTACACGGACGCGCACGGACCTACACGGACCTACACGGACCTACACGGACCTACACGGACGCGCACGGACCAGCACGGACCAGCACGGACCAGCACGGACCAGCACGGACACCGTGGCGTGCCCCGGTTTTGGCGCCACGACTGCGTCCGTGTAGGTCCGTGCTAGTCCGTGTACGTCCGTGCCAGCGCCACTTGCATTCTCCACAAAAACACTTATTTTTATAACCATAAACAGATTTAGCCTTCCCCCAAAACATGCACACCATGCCACCCCACGCCCCCATCATTCTGCCGCACGGCGGCTACCGTCACCTGAAAAGTTTCCAAGTAGCGGAGTTGCTCTATGATGTGACGGTGCAGTTTTGCGACTGTTACATCGACAAGCGCAGCCGCACACACGACCAAATGGTGCAGGCCGCGCGCTCGGGAACGCGGAACATCGCCGAGGGCAGCCAGACCTCCGGCACGTCCAAGAAAAGCGAAATCCGCCTGACGGACGTGGCACGGGCGAGCCTGGAAGAATTGTTGCTCGATTACACGAAATTTCTGCGGGACCACGGCTGGGAACCGCTGCCGCCCAAGCATCCGGCGCTGATGCGTTTCAAGGAGCGGCGCTGTAACACACTGGCCGAGGTGCGGCAGTGGGTGGCCGAAGAGCGCAAAATACAGGAGCAAACCGGCATGCGCCCACGGACGAGCACGGACCTACACGGACAGGCACGGACGGGGTACACGGCGCCTGCACCCATACCAGTCCGTGCTGGTTCGTGCCAGTCCGTGGGTGTCCGTGCAACACCACCAGACCGCCCCCTGCCCTCCGCCGTGCTGGCGGCCAATGCGGCGCTGTCGTTGCTCAACCTGGCCTGCCTGCTTTTGGATCGCCAGTTGGCAGCTTTGGAACAGGCGTTCGCACAGGAGGGCGGCTTCACCGAACGGCTTTACCGGGTGCGTTCGCAGAACCGCGCCACCCGTCCTCAATGACTTGGCACACTCCCAAAGCCCCCCCGTCACAGGTGCCGTGACCGGACCAAACCGCCTTGCCCCAACGGCAATGCCCGGCCGTCCAATAACTCATAGCCGATGGCGCGGTAACCGGTGCAACGGCGGCGGTACATGGCGGCGAGCAGCGGATCTTTCGTGTCCGCGTAATCGTGGATGACAACTTGTTTCTTGCCCTCGCACAGCCGGTGCAAGCGCCCGGCATATTGCGTCAACGTGCCGCGCCAGGAAACCGGAAACGCCAGGAACAGAGTGTCCAACCGCGCATCATCAAAGCCTTCTCCGAGAAAACGCCCGGTCGAAAGTAGAACACGGGACGTACCGGTTTGATCCGCATTGTACTCCGCCATCAGCCGCCGTTTCTCTTTCAACCCCATGCCGCCCCGCAGAACAAACACCTGTTCTCCCTGTTCCGCAAGAAGCTGCGCCAGCGCCTCCAAGTGTTCCAGGCGTTCGGTCAGGACCAATGGATTGCGCCCCTCCCGCAACGACTGCCGAACATCGGCCACAATCCGTGCATTCCGCCCAGCGTCTTGCAGCACCGTTTGAAAAACCTGATGCACCGAATACGCGGGCGGTTTTTCCCCCTCGCCGAACGGCATGCGAAATTCGGTGAAATGCGGAATCACAAAATGCGCGAACGGCCGGGCATCGGCCGCCTGCTGATCGGTGATCTCGAACCGGACCGGACCGCATTGCATGAAAATGATCGGATGATGGCCGTCCTTGCGTTTTACCGTTGCCGACAATCCCAGCACATACCGCGCCTTGCACTGCCTGGCCACCGATTCAAAACTCTGCGCGGAGATATGGTGGCATTCGTCCACGATCACCTGACCGTACGCCGCGACACGGTCGTCCACGACGCCTTTGCGCACGAGACTTTGTATCGTCGCCACGTCAATAACGCCCGTCGGCTTGTCTTTTCCGCCCCGGATTTGGCCGACGGACTTTGGCGCGATCTCCAAAAACGCTGCCAGCCGTTCCAGCCACTGGTCAAGCAACTGCCGCGAGTGAACCAAGATCAGCGTGTTGACCTTGCGCTCCGCAATCATTTTGGCTGCCAGGACAGTTTTTCCAAAGGCGGTTGAAGCCGCGAGCACGCCTGTATCATGCGCATGCAGCGCCCTCAGCGCAACCCGCTGCCCGGGGCGAAGTTCTCCCTTGAATTTGACCTTGATCCTGACGCCGGGAAACCGCTCATCCCGGACTTCGGCATCAATACCCCAGCGTGAAAAAACATCCAACACCGCCTGAAGCACACCACGGGGAAGTCCAATATGTTGCGGCAACGCCTCATGGCAACAGATGACCCGTGGCACGTTGAATATCGGCAGGCGCAAGGCCTGCGCTTGGAAAAACTCTGGATTGGGAAACGCCGCCAGCCGGATCAACTCGTTCCGCAACGGCGGCGGCAATCCATCTATTGCAAGGTAAATCTGATTCCCCAGCACAACCGTGACCTGTTCCGGCTTCGGTCCGGCATACACCGGTTCCACGGCACGCCCCGATGGCAACCGCAGCCATGGCTCTTTTTCGTCTGCGATAGGCTCCACCTTTTCAAGTCCCAGCGCCTGCCCCGGCGTGGCAACCCTCTCAGCAATGGAATCCACTGCCGCGCGTGACATCCGTGGAACTTCAGACAAATACGCCCATTGGTCGGCATGCGGCACAAAAGCATCGTCCACAAACACGCTGTTCCCGGCGGCGCGCGGCGCTTTCTGCAATGGCAGCGCAATCAAATTGCCAAACCCGCCCTTGGGCATCACGTCCTGGTTCGGGAATAGCCGATCATAGGAATCCATACCCAACTCCGGACGGTTCATCATCGTCCGGGTGAGGACAAAAGTGGCCATCCGGCGTGCCAGCGCCGCCGGTACCGGTTCGGCGAAAAACACCCATGCGTGCGCGCCGTTTCCCGAGCGCGAACGTTCAATCGCCACGGGCACGCCCATTTCCATGCACGTATCCCGGAACGCCGCCACATCAGCTTGCCAGGAACTTTTATCGAAATCCGCCGCCACAAACCAGCAGGTTTCATCCTCCAGCAACGGGTACACACCCGCGACAAAATTCTCGCGCCGCCACGTCTCCGGCGCCTGCCCCGTCAGATGGCATCGGATCACGTCATCGGAAACCGGAACAAACTCCCGACGCGCACACTCCGCACATTTCACCCGCGGCTTTTCACATACACCGCGCTTCCATTCATTACGGCAGCACGGTTGGTACCCGCTACGCCCCGTGGTGGCACTCTCAAAACGCCGAGGAAAAACATCCATCCGCCCACGGAACAGACTCCGGAACAGCGCGATTTTCGCGTTTTCTGGCGACTGCTGGTTGAGTGCCTCGCCGGACGACAATGCGGACGCCACCTGAAACCGCAAGGCCGGTTGTCTCGGCAACGCCTCAAGCCGTTTCAAGACGTCCTGCAACTCACTTCGCCGGCATTCAAGCCTGGCAAGCTCCGCCTTCACGCGTTCGACCTGTATGTCAACCGGTTCCACAACCACTGCTCCAAGCAACCGCCACCCCTCAACATCAGTTCCAGCCCGCCGTCATCAACCCACTCCACCATAATTGAGACGGCGGCGTTTGCATTCCCGCCTTCCACAGGGAAATTAAGGGTGACAAATATTTCAAGAACGGCGACGTTTTTGAAATCATAGATTTGCGTTTATCGCAGTCATCGTTTCCTCTGAAAATTACGACTTTTCTGAGTATCGGAAGCGGCACCTGCGAGGAGCGCACCCACTGGGCGCGACTCCTCGTTTGTTGTTTCCGATACGGGGCGTCGTAACCCTTCAGAGGAGGCACGAACTTGGAGTTCGCGCCCTCCTTTTTTTGTGCGATCACCGCACGAAAAAAGCGGACTCCGCAACGGAAGCACCCGTCCGCATCATGCGCATCTTGTTCATCTCCAGGGACTTTTCCGGTGCCAGTCTCTGTCGGCGCCTGGTCGATGAAGGCAATGCGGTGCGCGCCATTGTCACCGACCAACGCTACGCCCGCATTTTGGGCGGCGTGGTGGAGCATGTTTACACGGACGTACACGGACTGGCACGAACACACACGGACGAAGGCAGGCATGGGGCGGCACCCGGTACATCGTCCGTGCCAGTCCGTGAAAGTCCGTGCGCGTCCGTGGTGCCGCCATCGCTTGCCACGCCGCTCACGTGGGTCACCCGCGAGGGCCTCATTGTCTTTGACGATTCCGGTTTCGGCCAGCTTCAGGATGATCTTCGCCGCGATGGCTATGTCGTGGTTGGCGGTTGCGCTGGCGCTGACCGTCTGGAACACGACCGCCCGTATTGCCAGCGCGTGCTCGCGGACTGCGGTATCCGTGCGCTGCCGACCGATTATTTCCCCACCGCGCGCGACGCCATCCGCTTCATCGAAGCCCGACGCGGCCGCTGGGTCATCAAACAGAACGGGCATGCCGAAAAAACCTTCTGCTACGCTGGGCAACTCGAGTCTGGCGAGGACGTGCTCGACGTCCTCCGCCAATTGGAGGCGAACGCCACCGATAATGATAGCCATGTTGTTCTTCAACAACGCATGGACGGTGTGGAGATCGGCGTCGGCCGCTACTTCAATGGCACGGACTGGATCGGCCCCATTGAACTGAATGTCGAGCACAAAAAGTTTTTCACGGGCGACCTCGGCCCGAAAACCTGCGAAATGGGTACGCTACTGTGGTACGATGGCGATGACGGCAACCGCTTATTCGATGAAGTCCTTGCCCCGCTCATGCCGCACCTGCGCAAGATCGGCTTCCACGGCGACATGGATGTCAATTGCATCATCAACGAGCACGGTGCCTGGCCGCTGGAACTCACCCCGCGCTTCGGCTATCCCGCAAACGCCATCCAGATTGAACTGCACCAATCGCCCTGGGCCGGTTTTCTGCATGCCATCGCCACCGGCCAGTCCTACGACCTCAAATGGCGAAGCGGTTACGGCCTCGCCGTGCTCGCCGCCACGCCGCCGTTCCCGTACCAGACGGAAGCAGCGCCAGCCACCCGTTCACCACTCTCGCCTTGCGGACTCCGCATCCGTTTTCACGCACCACCGGACGCCGGGGAACTCAGCCATTACCACTTTGAGGAGGCGCTACGTTTGCCAGACGGCACCTGGGAAATTTGCGGCGACACCGGCTACGCCCTGCACGTCACCGGCCACGGTCTCACCGTTGCCGACGCCCGCGAAGCGACCCATCAACGCCTCGCCAACCTCGTCATTCCACGCATGTACTACCGCAGCGACATCGGTGCGAAGTTCGCAAGCGAAAGCCAGCAACAGTTGCAAGAGTGGGGGTGGTTGTGAGCGCGCGGGACACACGGACTAGCACGGACGGTCACGGACAGCCACGGACAGAGGCACGCGCGCAATGGTATCCGGCGGATGGGTGTGCCAGAGTTTCCGGCGGCGCGTCTGTGCAAGTCCGTGAGTGTCCGTGTACGTCCGTGCTTACTCGGCGGCAGTACAGATAGGCGTGGGTTTTGGTGCTGGCGTGAGGTTTGGCTATGCGGTGACCGCAAAACGGGGTGCAACCGCGTCCCAACAGGGATAATTGAAACACAAAATGCAAAAATAAAACCATGTTAAAATCAAACAAAAAATCGCTAGCAAAAAAGCTGACGACTCCGTTGACTTTTTCTTGGTTAAATCCAAAGTTAGAGGTAAGGGATACAAGGATGTATGGAAGAGGTATTTTTGCAATAAAGTCGGTACGAAAAGGTGAAGTCGTATTGATTGCTGGCGGTTATATCTTGACAACAAAAGACGAAAAATGGTTTTCCGGAGATATGATAGATAAACCAACAGAAATTCATGAAGAATTTTATATTGGTCCACGAACCGATACTGATATTATATTAACACATCAATCTTACATCAATCATAATTGCAATCCGAATGTCGGCGTAAAAGGACAAATTATATATATTGCAATGAGAAACATCGCTGTTAACGAAGAAATAACCATTGATTACGCAATGATTCTTGCTGCAAGTAAATCTTCCATTTTAATTACTGAGTTTTCCTGTAAATGCGGCTCCCAAAAATGCCGCAGTAAAGTCACCGAAGATGACTGGCAACTTCCCGAACTGCAGAAGCGCTATAAAGGCTATTTTTCATGGTACATCCAGGAAAAGATTGACAAGTTAAACGAAGCGAAACGCCGAAAGAAAACAATGTCCATCCGGTAGGCTCGCTCGGGCGTGTCCTCAACCCGTGTTGACGCGGCGGTGGTGCGGACGGGCGTGAGGCTGGCTAAAATGGTTCACTGGATGGGAAAATTATGAAGGATTTAAAAGCCACGACCTTCTCCATAGATGAGGCGCGAGCAGAGTTGGCAAAGCGCTGGGAAGATATTGAATTGCGCCGGGCAATTGAAACTGATTTGGGAAATAAATTTGTCCCTGAATTGCGAGACTATCCACGTGCAGTAATCGGGCGACAACTTGTATCACCTGACAATGCATTGACTTTGTTTATCATGCTGTCTAATTATGTTGGGGCGAAACCATTTGCGTGGGAATTTCATGGAGACCGATTCTCGCATAGCAACATTGAAAAAGCAGGATTGGGGCGATTGCGGGTGACACTTTCATCTGGGATTCGGGGGCTAGTCGAAGCCGTTTCTTTTACTGCTGAAAATCAGAAACCCATTGGTAAAGTGGTGACACGCACAGGGGAAAGTTTGACGGGATTTCACCATCGCTTGCTGGAACTCAGCGGATTGGGGCTGGAATGCAGGGACATGACAGACTGGTATCAGGCTAATGGAAAGCCAACTGAATATTATTATCCATTTCTTATGCATTTTGTGGCACATGGAGTGTTATTTGAAGCCTTTGATGTAGAAAACGATTATCAGGAAGTTTTCACTCAGGATGTGATAATTCCTATTTTTTTAAGCATCAAAAAAGAATATGGATTATCCCCAATTGTCGTGCGCCTTTACCCTGCTAATCAAACCCCTGATGAAGATTTTTTTTGGTGGAGTTATCCGCGAACAGTTAATGATTATATTGATAAATATGCTAAAGAAAACAAATTTCCCATACGGATATTGGAATGAATTGCTCCAACCAAATTTATTTCTCCTTGGATGAAGCGCGGACAGAATTGGCACGGCGCTGGCTAGACACGAAGCTACGGGCAGCAGTCGAGGCGGAGTTGGGAACGCGGTTTGTGCCGAAGTTTCGTGCGCGGCCACGAGCGGTAATCACACGGCAACTGCTTTCACCAGACAATGGTTTTATGTTTTTCCACCAGGCCGCAAACTACGTTGGTGGAGAGCCTTTTGCTTGGGAATTTTTTGGCGATTTCTTTTCGCGGTGCAACGACGAAAAACGAGGATGGGGAGAACTGCGAGTAGTGGACGTGGATCGGAAATTGCTGATTGAGGTGATTTCTATGTCGGGCAGCAATCGAAAACCGTTCCTCGAAGTTGTTACGCGACTGGGCGAACCGTTGGTGGCGTTTCACGGCCGGCTATTGGGACTGGCCGGTTATCCGATTGAACAACAGGATATGACCCAATGGTTTCACGAAATCGGTAAACCAACAGAGTACTATTATCCATGGATGCTGCACATGGTGGCACACGGGGTATTGTTTGATAATTTCCAAACGACGGCCGATCCGAAAGAGGCACCGTTCACGCATAATGTTGTGTTGCCAGCGTTGCAAAGGATCGAGGAGAAGTTTGGATTGCAGCCGCTGGTGGTGCGGCTATATCCCGAGCACCAGACGCCGGAGGAGGATTTTTACTGGTGGAGCTATCCACCGCAGATAAATGAGCATCTTGTGAACTATGCCAAGGTCCATAAACTGCCAATGCGCCCGGCGTTGTTGCGAGAGACGTAACTGTGCGGGAAAGGCACACCGGCATGCACGCACGGACGTACACGGACGCACACGGACTGGCACCGACCACCGACCGGCACGGACACCGTGGATTAACCTGGTTTTGGCGCCACGACTGCGTCCGTGTAGGTCCGTGCTGGTCCGTGTACGTCCGTGCCGGCGCCGTTTGCATTCTCCCAAAAAACACTTATTTTTATATGCATTAGATAGATTGGCATTTCCCCAGAACGTACGTACCATGCCAGACCACGCCCCCATCATTCTGCCGCATGGCGGCTACCGTCACCTGAAAAGTTTCCAAGTGGCGGAGCTGCTTTATGATGTGACGGTGCAGTTTTGTGATCGTTTCAAGGAGCGGCGTTGCCAAACGCTGGCCGAGGTGCGGCAGTGGGTGGCTGAAGAGCGCAACATGCAGGAGCAAAACGGCATGCGCACACGGACGAGCACGGACTTACACGGACCCACACGGACGGAATGCACGGCGCATGCCCCCGCACCAGTCCGTGCGGGTCCGTGTAGGTCCGTGCCAGTCCGTGCAACGCCACCGGACCGCCCCCTGCCCTCCGCCGTACTGGCGGCCAATGCGGCGCTGTCGCTGCTCAACCTGGCCTGCCTTCTGCTGGACCGCCAGTTGGCGTCTTTGGAACAGGCATTCGCCGGGGTGGGCGCACCATGACCAGCCTTTCCCTGCTCTGCATCCTGGTGGTGCCGTTCCTGTACATGGTGTCCAACCTGGTGGACAAGTTCCAGTTGCGCGGGGACGACGTGGACTCGCGGCCGGGGGCGCTGATGGCGCTGGGCGGGTTCTTTGCCATTGTGGGGGCGCTGCCGCTGGGGATGTGGATTTACGCCACGGGCACGCCGCTGGGCGGCCTGGAGAACGCCATCCCGCTGCTGTTCAATGAGCTGCTGTATCTGGCCAGCATGTGGATTTACCTGGCGGCGATGAAAACGGAAGAACCGTCGCGGGTGGTGCCGTATTTCCAAGCCATTCCGGTGTTCGGCCTGGTCGGGGCGTTTTTGCTGTTGCACGAAAAAATGACGGCGTTCCAGCTCCTGGCAGTGGGCATGCTGGCTGGCGGCGGCTTCCTGTTGTCGTTCCACAAAGGCAAAGTGAAGAAAAAGCTCGTCGGGTTGATGCTGCTGTCGGCGGCGTTGATGGCCGGGTATGACGTGGTCTTTGCGGAGTTCGGACGCGACCTCAGTCCGGCCGCGGCCATCTTCATCGCCCTGGTGGCCAAAATGTTTTGGACGATCTTCATCCTGATCGGCAAACAGGAGCGGCGCGGGTTTGTGCTTGGGCTGCGGACGCGGCTCAAAGTGCAGGCGGTCTCGGAACTCGCCTGCCTGCTGGGGGACGTTGGCCTCTGCTACTTTCTGCTGGTGTTTCCGGTGGCGTTTGTGCAGGCCATTTCCTGTACGCAACCGCTGTTCGTCCTGGTGGCCGCGTTCCTCTTGACCCGCTTCTTTCCAAAGGCCGTTGCCGAAGAGATCCGTGGCCTGACACTGGCGCAGAAAGCCGTCGGTGTCGCCCTGATGGTGGCGGGCGGAATCATTTTGTCGGTGTGAGCCGCACGCCTAGCGATCAGTTGGGAACCCCCTTTTGAGGAAAGGCGGTTCCCAAACCCTCCGTCAAACCTGTTTGTGCCTTTTTGCGGATTCCGCAGGCCGCCCCTGCTGTCCCAATCGTGGTTTGTTGCACGGCAGCGGCCTGCGAAATCCGCAAAATGAAACAAAAGTTTTAGGAAGGGGTTTGGGGATCACCCTTTTTCAAAAGGGTGGCCCCAACATCGTCCGACAAGCCGTGACGAAGATTTCTTGCCGTTTAACCGATCCACTGCTTCTTGCGCAAAGCGGCGGTCAGGTTGCGGCGCGTCTTGTATTGGACGGCGATTCGGGCAATTTCGGCATCGAACTCGGCTTGGCGTCCCATCGTCTCCAGTTGGCGGCGCCAGTCATCAAGGCGCCTGACCGTTTCGTCATAATTCGGGCCTGAACCGGGCAACGTGTCCAATGCTATTTTGCGGAAGACGGCCAAGGCGGCTTCGGGGTGCGAGGCGGCCGTCTGCTTTGCCAGTCGGCGAAGCATTTCCAGATTGCAGGGCTTGGACTGCGCCACCGCCCATGCGTCGCCGTCACGCTTTTCCCATAATAAAATCTCGACCAACGGTGCAAAGTCGCGCCGGGCAGCCCCCCAAGCGAGTGGCTCCACCTTTGCCAAGTGGGCCTTCATGTGGGTTTGCGCCTTTTCCCGCCATTCCGTCCAGCTGCCAAGTTTATCGGCAACCGCTTTCACCGCCCGATAAGTTTCAAGGTATGGATGATCCTCGAAATTATTCCAAAGCAAGGCCAACGCCCGTTCATGCTGTTTGGCCTTGATGTACAATCCGGCCAGGAATGTCCGTTCCGAACTGAATGTCCCTCGGTGGTGAGATCCCGCTTTCCCGGTAAATTTTTGCAGCCCCTTCTCTAGCCATTCAATGGCCAGATCGTCCCGCCGCATGTCGCAACAACTCTTCGCCAATGCTTCATAATCGAACAGGCTTTCAAGCTTGGCGGATTTGATGGCCATGACCGCATCCAAATTCTGTTCATCTTCGGCGAGTTCCAAGACCAGCCGTTTCAGCCGCCAGTCTTCCCTTTTCTGCTTGTCCGACAACGCCGCCCATTTCGCCCGGGCAAGCCTGATGTATTCCGCAAGGCCCGGTTTACCCAAAATACGGCCATAGGTTTTTCGGGAAGAGCCAAAAGCGGTGGCCGGAGACGTCAAATCAAGCTCCAACAGCTTGGCGGCGAAGGCTAATGGCTCCGGATTCTCCTGTCGTGCCGCCGCCACATGCAAGGTCGCCAACGATTCCACCAGTGCATGGGCATTCTCGGAGCAGCAGTCGTCATCCACCTGTTTGTCCATCACCTGCAGCGCCTCCTCACACAAGAGGCGGATGGCGCAAGCCTGCGCTGGATGCGTTGTTAACACACCGGTCAGTTTTTTCAGGCACGTATCGGCATCGGTATAAGCGGCGTCAGACTCATTGTCAAGCTCGTCATCATCTCCGTACCGGCCCCTGCCGCCATAATCACAATCCTCACCGCTTTCACTACTTTCAGCAACTGTTTTTGCCGCACTCAGAAGTTTTTCGCGTAGATGGGCGGTCAAAATGTCCGGGCCGCGTTCCGCCACCAGCTTGAACCGGATCGCCTCTAACTCCTTGCCCTCTGTACAGGCAACCTTGAACAACAGGTCCACCAACGCCGATTTTTCCCAACTCATCAAATGCGCCCGCAGCTGCGCTTGGGTAACCTGTGCCGTTTTTTCCTTTTTCGCGGAACGGGCGGACGCCATGCCGTCCGTGGGTTGTGCGGAAGGCGTTTTCTCGCCGGCTAAAAGCTGTTGTTTGGCGACCAAGGCGACGGCAACGCAATGCTTGCAAAAGTCTCCTTGAACGCCCATCGGGCATGAACACCGTCCCGACAGGCGTCCGTTCCGGATGACTAGCCGGGTCGCATAGAGCCGTTGTCCGGCGACCTTGGCGTCGATGGCGGTTTCGCCTACTTCAATCTTCTGAACCCTCCCGGAACGCGCATACTCCGCGCCCCGCCCACGTCCATAGGTGCCTTCCCCCAGCCGGAATTCCGACAATACTCCGCTCCAAATTTCCTTCAAACTGCCCATGTCAGTGTCCCCGCACATGATCTCAAGACGACGGTGCCATTATGCAAACTGAATTTCTTGCCGCGTTTGCTGTCGGGAATAAGGTAAACGATGGCAGTCCGTTGTAAAATGGTATTTTTGCCGGAAGTGGCTTGCATATTCGCAATTCGCGAATAGCATATCTATATGTCAATGAAACCACAGGACGTAGTTGTTCTCTTGGCGCTGGGCCTCCCGGACCGGCGCGGCCTGACCTATGCGGGCCTGGCCGCCGCGGTGGCGATGAGCCCGTCCGAAGTCCACGCCGCCGTCCGGCGCAATGCGGCGGCCGGACTGTTGGATCCGGTGAGCCGGCGGCCGTTGGCGGGACCGGTCATGGAATTTTTGGTGCATGGGTTGCGCTACGTCTTCCCCGCCGTTCGCGGGGAACCCACCCGCGGCCTTCCCACCGGCTACGCCGCCCCGGTCATGGCCGCGGTGTTTGCGGACAGCGGGGAACCGCCGCCGGTTTGGCCGTATGCGGGGGATGGCGCGGTCAGAGGGATTACGTTTGAGCCGCTTTGCGCGAATGTCCCCGCCGCCGCCGTGAAGGATCCGCGCCTGTACGGGCTGCTTGCCTTGACCGACGCCCTTCGGGGTGGCCGTGCCCGTGAACGCCGTTATGCGGAGGTCGAACTCCACCGCCTGCTGAAGGAGCATCTACAATGAATCGGGAACTCCTCATGGTTTGCCGAAGCCTTGCAACATGCGCAAAACGTGGAGACCGCCGATGGCGTGTCAGTTCGTGTGGTCACAGCGCCATTTTTGTTGGCGACCAAACTGGAGGCGTTCAACGGACGTGGCAACTCCGATTGGTATGGCAGTCAGGATTTGGAAGACATTATTACGTTGGTCGATGGCCGTCCTGAATTGGTTGCGGAGATCGAATCCGCACCGCAAGGTCTCCGATGCTATTTGGCCGCCGAAGTTTCGCAGCTTTTGACTACACCAGGCTTTCTGGACGCCATGCCCGGTCACCTGCCACCCGACCCAGCCAGTCAACGTCGGCTTCCCGTCGTCTTAACTCGCCTGAAAGCATTGGCCTCAAACCTGTCTTTTTAGGGCTTCCCAAAGTAACGAGGTTTTCCCATAACTGGGAGCCGCCCGGTCTTTAACTAACGCCGTTTCAGTGGATTGCCTTGGCGACCTCGCTCCTTGAGGCGCCGAGCGCGCACAGGCTGCGGACCATGAGATCGAGGGAAACTGACGGCTCGGCTTTCTCCATCTTCGCGACCCGCGACTGTCCCGACCCGAGAAGATTGGCCACCTGATCCTGGGTGAGACGCAATCCCTTGCGTCTCTCCTGAAGCGCCTTGGAAAGCGCGAGCTTGATCTCCACATAGACTTCCTCCTGCGGGGACAGGTTCAGAAATTCGGCCACCGACCCGACCTTCCAGCCGGCCTCTTCGAGCGTGGTCTTCAGTTTTTTATTCATGACCCAACCTCCTAAACTCAGCGATTCGATTGCTACACCGGTCCAGAACCGCCGAGGGCGTCTTTTCCGTCTTTTTCGTAACCACATCGAGAATGACAATGGCGACCGGTTCGATCGCGTAGAACACCCGCCATGTAGTCGTTGCGTCGTTGATCCGTAATTCGTGGCAGTTTTTGCCGATGGCAGGCATCGACCGTGAATGTGGCAGGCCTAGCTTGTGTCCCGCCTGAAGTTGACGCAACAAAAATCCTGCCTCAATCCGTGCCGCCACCGAGAAGGGCGGCGACTGGATCGCTCCATGAAGCCAGGCAAGAGGCTTGTGCTTCAGACTCATGGCGATAATCTATGACACATCTGTCATATTTGCAACTTGGCCGGAATGAAGTTTTTTTCCCACCCGCGCGACCCAGTACCTGGACTCAAAATACCTGGGGTGCTTAATTCTACTTTGTTAGATTGAAAATCGTCGTCGTTCTCGTGCTTGTCGTCGTCATCGAATCGAGTACGAAGGGCGATAACGAGAACGACGACGAGCACACGAGTCGGGAATCTAACAAAGTAGAATTAGAAGTCAGCTTTTTAACAGAAGGACGCAAAGGGCGCGAAGGCTGGATTGGATGTTGTGACCGTGCAAGGCGTTCTTTGCGATCTTCGCGATCTTCTGTTCAAGCGTCACGGTCGGGCGCGTTCCAGGCGCCAGAGCCAGGCGTTGGCGAGGATGGATTCGAGGACGGCGACGATCAGGGCGGCGGCGAGGAGAACGGGCCACAGCGGGCGGCCGGTGCTGGAGCGGGCCAGTTGGTCCTGTAATTCCTGGGGGGTGCCGGCGGTGGCGACACTGACGTCGCCCGGCAGGACGGCGAGGCGTTCGGCGGGCACGTACGCCAGGTCGGTTTCCGCCGGGTCCACATTGACCGCAATCAGCCGTTCGTTGGCGCCCTGGCTGAGCCGCCAGATGCCGGGCTGATTGAAGCCGGTGGCCCAAAACGGATCGGTGCCGGCCGGCCGTTTCAGGGTTACCCGCCGGGTGGCGCCGGCCGGGTCGCGGAGGGTGAACTCGGCGGTGGTGCCGGCGGCTCCGGGCCATTCCACGGCGGCGCCGCCACCCACCAGTGCGGCCAGGGGCTTGGCCAGGCGGCCGGCGCCGCTGCGGGCGAGTTCCTGCTGCAGGATGACGAAGAACGGGGTCAAGGGCCAGTCCGAACTGTCGCGGTCCGCCGGCAGTGAGCCGAGCCAGAGCCGGCCCGGGCCCACGGGAATCTCGAGCAGGAACGGCGTGCCGTCCGGCCAGGCAAAGGCGGGCGCGGCACCGGCGGGGAGGGCGGAAAAGAGCAGGCGCCGGCGGGGGGTTACCACTGGCGCGGTGGCGAGGGTGGAGCCCACGCGTTTTTCCAGGGCCGCGACGGTGGCGCCCTCGGCGGGCAGCAGGGTCAGGGGCACGGCGGGATGGGCGTCATCGGCCAGCCAGGCCGTGACGCGGAGTCCGTCCAGGCCGGGCAGGGGCGGCGGCCGTTCCGTCCACGCGGAGTCCGCACCGGGGAAGAGGACCACGGTGCCGCCGGCGGCCAGGATGCCGGTGAGGCGGCGGACGGCCGGGCTGCCGGGGGCCAGCGGCGGCGGGGCGCAGACCACGATCAGGCGCACGTCGTCGGGCGCGCCGGCGGCGAAACGCTCCCAGTTCTGGCGCTCGACGGTGAAGCCGGGGCCGCGGCGGCCGCCGACGGCGAGGGCGGCGCGGACAAACAGGGCGCCCGAGCGTTCCGCATCGTCATCGCCAACCACCCGCACCTTGACGCCTTCCGGGCGGGGCGCGGCCAGATACCAGACGTTATCCAGGGGAAAGACATCGTCCGTCAATTCCAGGCGGCCGGGGGTGGCGGCGCCGGTCCCGCCGTCCGGGCGGCCACGCAAAGTGGTCGGGGTGGTCCGTCCGGGCGTCAGCGTCACGGCGCGGCGTTCCTGTTCACGGCCGTCCAGGAGCAGGGTGATGGCGGCGGGCCCGGCGAAGTCGGGGGTGGCGCGCAGGGTGGTGGCGGCCTCCAGGTCGCCGTTGGCGGTCCAGGCGGTGGTGCCCTGGATGATGCCGGCGTTGGGCACGGCAGCGGGTTGGACGCGGTTGAGGAACAGCCGGGCGTCCCGGGTTTTGAGCCACTGCGCCAGGGTGTCGGCCGCCGGACCGCGGTTGGGCCAGGCGACGGATTGGAAGTCGGAGAAGACGTGGATTTCGAGGCCGCCCAGGCCCGTGGCGTCGGGATGGTGTTCCAAGGTTTCGGAGAGAAAGCGGACGAGGTCCACACCGGTAAAGCCGGCCTGGCTTTGGGCGAGGGCGTCGGCGAGGCGGTCATGGGCGGTGACCGGCGGGAAGACGGCCCGCGGTTCGGGCAGGCCGGGCAGCAACAGGGCGGCCTTGTCGCCGGGGCGCAGGCCGCGGACGAGCTCCAGCGCCCAGTCGCGAGCCACCGAGAAGCCGGTGCCGCCCGGGACGTGGAGCTGCATGCTGGCGCTGCCATCCACCACCAGCCAGACTTGGCGGTGGCCCGGGGCGGCGGCGCCGGCGCGGGCCGGGAGTTTGGGCCGGGCGAAGGCCGCAGCCACCAGCAGCACCGCCAGCATTCGCAGCAGCAGCACCAGCAGATGGGTCAGGCGGCTGGAGCGCCGGGTGCGCGCCACCGCGTCGTCAAGAAAGCGCAGGGTGCTGAACGGCACCGGACGCGGCTTGCGCCGCCACCACAGGTGCAGTGCCAGCGGCAGCACGGCGGCGGCGGCGGCCAATAAATAGATGGGGGCCAAGAAAACCGGCATCGCCTTGCCTCATCGAGCATTGTTTTCTCTCGCAAAGACGCAAAGAGCGCCAAGAAACTCAATTTTTGTTCAAATGCAAAGACTTATGATTTTCTTTGCGACCTTGGCGTGCTTGGCGAGAGAACATGGATTTGAAGTCAACCCCGTGTAACAGGTGCCACACGGATGTAATAACTTCTACCGTAACGATGGAAATAAGTTACAAGATCGGCCGGGTGCGGTCGTCGGGGAATTGCGCCAGGGTGCGGACGGAAACCTCTTCGGCCTTGTCCTTGACGAAGTCGGGGACGACCGCCACGTAATGGTCGTCACCGCCGTACTCTTTCCAGCTCTTGTACAGCTTGATCATGAAGTAGAGCATCAGGATCATGAAAACCAGCTGCCAGATCGGCAGGAAGCAATAGGCCTGCTCCTTGCCGACCTTTTTCCCCAGCACGTCCAAAAACACGCCGGCCAGCGAGCCGGAGACGATCAGGGAAATCGAGCGCCACATGGCGTTGGCGGAACAGAACTGGCCGTAGCGTTCCCGCGGGAAGATGCGCATGAACATCGGCGGGTCCAGGACGCCGATCATGGCGCCGATGGGCGCGCCCAGGGCGATGGAGGTGGCAATGGAGATCCAGAAAACGACGTTGGGTTCCGGCTTCCAGAAAATCCAGATGCTGGCCACCGGCAGCGCCAGCACGATCTGCGCGACCACGCCCCACAGGACAATGCGGATGGGGTGATAACGGTCCGCCAGCCAGCCCGAGATCAGGATGGTGACGGAGCCGGCAATGCTGCCGACACCGCCGAGGATGCCGATCATTTTCAGGTCCAGGCCGAGCGACAGCGAGAAAAGCAGGCCGAAGGGGCCGATGGCATTGGCGGCGGCAAAGCACATGCCGACCAGGAACACATACCAGTAATGCGGCACGGAATGGCATTCCTTGCCGAAGGTTTTAAACGCGGCCACCAAGGGGGAGCTGCCCGGCACCAGCGGCGGCGACGGCGGATAGGTGCCTTCCTTGACATTGAGGCACATCAGGCCGAAACCGACAAAGTAAAGGATGGCGCCGCCGATGAAAATTTCCGTGGCGTGGCTTTCCGCATATTGGAAAATGAAGAAGTTATAGAACGACGCGGAGAGGGTAATGACCAGGCGGAACCAGGACATGAAGCGGGCGAGCAGATGCTCCGGCACCACGTCGTTGAACAGATACCAAAAGACGGAATTAACGAAGGTGTTGACAATGCTGAACAGGACCATCATGACGCCGATCATGATGATGGCGAACTCTTTCGGGGTCAACGCATTGACCTTCATCGCCACCCAGTCCAGGGCGAAATTGTGCCCTTCCGGGGCGCCGGTGACGCCGGCCATCCAACTGTAGATGTTGACGCCGATTTTATCGGCGAAACCGACCCCCAGCAGGAGCACAACCAGAATGGGCATGGTGAACAGAATGAAGGGAATGCGCCGGCCCCAGCGGCTGCGGTAGCGGTCGCTCTTGAAACTGATGATCGGGTTGAGGACGGTGTTGATGATCATCGGGAGCGTGGTCATGATCAGCCCGATGGACATGTTGTCGGCGCCCAAATGCCGGAACTTCAGCGGCAGGATGCTGGGGACCACCGTCTCCATCAGCATGTAGCAGAAATCGCCCCACAGCAGCCAGCAGAACAGCACGGCCAGCTTGGGCTTGGTGTAGGAGAGGGAGCCCACGCGATAGATGACAGGCTGTTCGGACATGGCGTCTCCTGGGGGGGGGATGCTTAAAAATGGAACCCGGGCGCGCGGCAAAAGCAGTCAATATACCGTCGTCACCCCGCAATGCCCGCGGCGCGGCGGCAGAGCGTTTCGTTGGATGATGTTGGGGCCACCCTTTTGGAAAAGGGTGCTCCCGTTGCGGATTCCGCAGGCCGCCGTTGCGCGACAAACCACGATTGAACAGCAGGGGCGGCCTGCGAAATCCGCAAAAAGGCACAAACAGGTTTGACGGAGGGTTTGGGAACCGCCTTTCCTCAAAAGGGGGTTCCCAACCGACACACTTGTCATGCACCCCCTTAACGCGGGGCATTGAGCGAGTTGTAAAAATGGCAGTATAATAGCGGCTTTGTGCCGGTTCCAAAAGACGTGTGGCGGGCTGGCGCGAGGTGTCCTCAATATTAGGAACCGCAAACGTGCCAGAACACCCCAAGACGTATCATGTCGGCACCCTGACTTATACCCGTCCCCAATTGGCCATGGTGCTGTTCTGGTTGTTGTGGGGCGATTTCTGTTACATGCTGATGGAGTCGGTGGTTCCGAGCATCCTCCCGCTGAAGTTCAAAGCGCTCGGCGCGTCGAATATGACGATGGCGCTGTTCATCACGACGCTGCCGATGATCCTCAATACGGTCTTCAATCCGATCATCAGTTTTCAGAGCGACCGGTTCCGCAGCCGCTGGGGCCGGCGTATTCCCTTCCTGCTGTTCACGCTGCCGATGCTGGTGGTCACCATGCTGTGCGTCGGCTTTGGTGACGTGATTGGATCGAAGGTGATTCATCCACTGGTGTTGAGCATGGCCCAATGGGGTGGTTTGTGGAACCGGCTCTTGGGCGGGACGACGGAAAACCAGGTGATGATTCTCACCATCGGCGTCATGATGGTGATCTTCAGCTTTTTCAACACCTTCGCGAACTCGGTGTTTTGGTATCTCTTCAACGACGTGGTGCCGGACCACCTGCTCGCGCGGTTCATGTCGTGGTTCCGGCTGGTGTCGGTGATGGCGTGCGCGCTGTACAGCTACTTCGTGTTCCAATACGCCGAATCACACATGCATGAGATTTATATCGGCGGCGCGATCCTCTACACGGTCGGCTTCGGCATGATGTGCCTGATGGTCAAGGAGGGAAAATATCCCCCGCCCCCGGAATACACCGATGGCCAGGGCGGCATGGTGGCGGCGTTTAAAACCTACGGGAAAGAGTGTTTTTCGATCGAACATTACTGGTGGGTTTTCCTGACCAGCATGGCCATCGGCGCCAGCTGGGGCATCGGCACGTTTGGCGTTTTCGGCTCAAAATCGATCGGCCTCGACCTGAAACAGATCGGCCAGCTCAGCGGCATCACTTCGCTGGTGATGTCCTTCGCCATTATAGGCTCAGGCTGGCTGGCGGACCGTTTTCATCCGATCCGCGTCGTGCTGGTGGGGTTCGTGTTGCAGACCCTCACGGCGCCCATCGGACTCCTCTGGGTGTTCTGGCATCCGACGCCGACGGTCGTCTTCTGGTTCTCCCTGGTCAACAGCCTGCTGCTCGGCGTGCCGATCGGGGCGCTGATCGGCATCTACGATCCGCCGCTGTTCATGCGCACGTTCCCGCGGAGCCGTTACGGCCAGTATTGCTCCGCGAATGCGATGCTGCGATCGATCGCCGCGATCATCGGCGGCCTCGGTGCCGGGGCTTATCTCGATCTGCTGAAGACGTTCTTCAGCCGGCCGGAGATTCAGAACGGCGCGCTGAAGGTCATGTATGCCGGCCAGGGGTGCACCGGCGAAGATGTCGCCTATCGGTTGACGCCGCTGTGGAGCTGGGGGTGTTCGGGGCTGGCGACGTTCTTCATGTACAAACTGTTCAAGAGCTGGAAATCACTTGGCGGCGACGACCATTATACGCCGCCGCTGCTGAGCGGCTCCGAACCGATCGAGAGTGCCGCCGCCGGTCCGATCCGCGCCGGCCACTGACCGCACATCAGGGGACGCGAGAGGTCGGGGTGGGGGCGGGAATCTGGTTCGGCAGGGCGAGGCTGAACCAGGCCAGGGCGAGAAACAGGGTCAGGATGTACAACCATTCCCACAGGGGAAAGGCATACACGCCCACGCCTGGCCAATGGGGCTGTCCCAGGCGCCGGTAAATGCATTCCCAGCGGATCAGGAAGCACATGGCCGTCGTCAGTACCCCCGCGAGCAGGAAAAAAGGGAGGTGCAGCGCCGGACGGTGAAACGCCGCCCGCGCATCGTCGCGGTCCGGGGGACGGTGACCGGGGCGGAAGGGGTTGAACCGGGCCAGCATCAGGCCGAACCACAGGGGGCCGAAACTCAGCCCGGCAAAGGCCAGCAGGGCGACCAGGTTGTGAATCTTGCCGTAATGAAGGTCGGCCACGAAATCCTGGCCGGAATCCGGAAAGACGCCCACCAGGGCGATGGCACCCGCGCCCAGCAGGAGCAGTCCCATGCCCGCCGTGGCGCCCGCCGGGTGGATCACGGCCATGCGCCGGCCGATGTACCGGGTCAGGGGCACCAGAAACAGCGCCACCGTCCACAGCGCCAGGGAGAAAAAGAGCCAGCCCTCGGGGTTTTTCCTGGCGTCGAACGACCCGAGAAACGAAAAGGTTGAGGTGAAGACCGAATACGGGGCCGCGTCTGGATGATGGCCGGCATGATAATGGGCCTGGTAGAACCCATAGGCGGTCAGGCAAAGCCCCGCGATCAGCGTGTAGCCGGCCAGGAAATAGCACGCCAATCCCCGCGGGGTGAAGTGTCCCCGCAGGATGGCGGCCGTGCCGGCGAGCAGGCGGTTTTGGGGCGTGTTGGAATTCATGGTTGCCGGCAGGAAAGATAGCCCATGGCCATCGGTTTGCCGCTTTGCGGATTCCCTCCGGCCTTTCGCGCTCAGCGTAGCGGCGCTCGCGCTCGCCTCTCGCACTCGAATCGGTTTGCGTTTTGAATGCACCGCCATCCCATGGAAATGCACGGATCAGCGCAAAAAGGGAAAAGACTCACCACGGAGGCACAGAGGCACGGAGATTTGGCGGC
>CAITYL010000191.1 GCA_903896595.1 uncultured Lentisphaerota bacterium | reverse complement strand
GGTTCCCAAACCCTCCGTCAAACCTGTTTGTGCCTTTTTGCGGATTTCGCAGGCCGCCCCTGTTGTCCCAATCGTGGGTTGTCGCACTGAAGCGGCCTGCGGAATCCGCAAAGGGAGCACCCTTTTTCAAAAGGGTGGCCCCAACTGATAATAATGTCATGCAACCGTTCGCGTTTATGGCTTGACGATAGGGGCGGCCGGCGTTGCGGCGCCGAGCTCCACCCCCAGTTCCTGCCATTTCGCCAGCATCTCGTCCTTGCCGAAAAAGCCCTGGTGCCGGAACAGTTCCTGGCCGTCGGCGCCGAAGAAGATCTGGGTGGGAATCATCTCGATGCCGTAAGTTCTTGCTTCGGCCGGGTTTTGCCAGACGTCAATGAACTCCACCTTCAACCGGCCGGCATAGCCGGTTTTGAGCTCTTCCAGAATGGGCGCCATTTTTTTGCAGGGAATGCATTTGCTGGCACCCAGGTCCAGTAGTCGCGGTAGCACCTTTGCGGACTCCGCGGCGGCGGTCACGGGGACTGGTGCCAGTGCGGCCGCCGCCACCGCCGGTGTTTTGCAGGTGCTGGTTCCGCCGCAACAGCCCTGGGCCAGTCCCTGGCCGCTCAGGCCGGCCAGCAGTCCGCCCGTCAGCGCCGCGGTTACGATGAGTTTCTTGGACGACTTCTTTGCCTTGATGATCATGTTGCATTCTCCTGTGGTTTAGTTTGTTGTACCGACTTTAGTCGGGATTTCCTCTCCCCGTCACCGCATCGCCGGCTGAAGCCGGGACAACGAACGGGCTGCGGAATCCGCAAGTGCCCGTGCTGATCTCCCGGTTACCAGCCCATGCGCCGCTTGCCGTCACAGGGATGGGAAATCTCTGTGACCGCCTGGTTTGGACAGAACCCCTTGCATTTCAAGCACCCGGAACAGCGGTAAAAATCCACCCACGGTTTTTCGCCGGTGCTTTCCCGGAACACCGCCTGCATGGGGCACCGGGTCTGGACCTGGCAAGGGTCGCAATTCTGGCATGATTTGGGGTCGAGCAAGGCGCGTTTCATGGGTTATCCTGCTGACAAACGGATCGTAATGTCTTGCGGCAGCGCCAGTCCGGCGGCGACCTGCATAGCCTTGAACAGGCCGGCCGGCACGGCGCAACCGGCGCAACACCCCTTCAGTGTCTCCCGCACCGTCGTCAGTACGACGCTTTCCGTGGCCGGACTGATCTCCTGATAGGCATCGATCAGCCCGTGCGCCTGTAACCGTGCGGCCAGGGCGCGAATTTTCTCGCAACCGCTGTCGATCACGAAGGCGACATTCTGGCTGTCGTCGCTGATGACGCAGGCCACCGTGCGGAATCCGCAAACGCCCGCTTCAATTTCCACTTTTGCTTGCATCGCTCAGGGTCTCCTTTTATAACGTTTCGACGCGTTACGCGTTGCGCCGGCGGGAGGTGGTATTTTAAAAAATCCAATTAAAGAGATAACCCACGGTCATGATGCCGGCGGCGACAATGCCAAAAAACACGACCAGCAGGCGGGGCTTGAGCACCTTGCGGAGGATGATCGCCTCCGGCAGGGACAGCCCGATTACCGCCATCATGAACGCCAGCACCGTGCCCAGCGCGGCGCCTTTGCCGAGCAGCGCCTGCACGATGGGAATGATGCCGGCGGCGTTGGAATACATCGGCACCCCGAGAAGCACCGCCAGCGGCACCGACCACCACGCGTCTTTGCCCATGATGGCCGCCATGAAGTTCTCCGGCACATAGCCATGGATGCCCGCGCCGACGGCAATGCCGAGCAGCACATAAAGCCATACCCGTCCCACAATGTCTTTCACCGCGTCCACGCCGTAGCGGAGGCGGGCCGGCCAGGCGAGCGTTTCCTCCTCGCCGCCGGTCCCGCCGCCGCGCCGCGGCTGGAACACCCAATCCTCAATATGTTTTTCCATGTGCAACCGCCCGATCACCCAGCCGGAAACCATGGCGATGAGCAGGCCGGTGACGAGGTAGAGCCCCGCCACTTTCCAGCCGAACAGTCCGAAAAGCAGGACCAGCGCCACTTCATTCACCATCGGCGCGGAAACCAGAAAGGAGAAGGTGACCCCCAGTGGCACGCCCGCGGTGACGAAACCGATGAACAGTGGCACAGCCGAACAGGAGCAAAACGGCGTCACCGTCCCCAATAACGCCGCCAGGACATTCCCGACCGACTCGCTTTTGCCGGAGAGAATCTGGCGCGTCCGTGCCGGGGTGAAAAACGAGCGGATAATGCCGACGCCGAAGACCACCAACGTGAGCAGCATCAGCACCTTGGGGGAATCATAGACAAAGAACTCCACGGCGGCGCCCAGGCGCGAGCCGCGGGGCAGGGGTAGCAAGGTGTAGGTGACCCACGCCGCGAACGGCGCGAGGCTGCGGTACAGCAGCCACCAGACTACCAGCCCCGCGATGCCCCAGGGGACGTACCGGCGCCAGTCGGACGCGGCGGCTGTATCCCCGGATGGTTTCGTCTGAGCCTGAGGGCCGTCGGCCGATTGCTTGACGGTGTTCATAATTACACGTTTGATTTCTACTTTTGGATTTTGAACAGGAGGCCGCAAAGGTCACCGAGAAGTTTTTCTCCGTTCTCTCCTGATTTCTCCTGTTCAAATTCATCAATAATTCAGGCTAGCTGTTCAATTTGGCACGGCCGGCATCCACGTTTTTTTGAATATCGGTCTCGTCCAACTGGAAGGCGTGGACCTTTTTGACGCCGGCGTCGGTGACCACCTGATACCGGTAACCGGCCAGGCCGGCGGCGTCCACGGTCTTCTTGGCGCAGGCTACCGGGCAGCCGTCGATCACCAGTAGTTTGTCCGCGCCCTTGACCGAGGCGAGAATGCCGGCAATGCCGCCGCTGACCCCGGCCAGGCAGGCGAACGTCGCCTCGCCGGCGGCATCCAGGCGTTTGGCGGCTTCATTGCTGATCTGGCCGACATTCGAGGCGCCGGCGCAGGCCAGCACGATCCGGGTTTCCCTGGCGCACCCGCAGGCGCATTTTTGCTCATTCATCTGGTTTGTCCTCAATCTGTTATTGTTTGTTGTACCGACTTGAGTCGGGGCTGTTTCTTCCCGTCGCGATCCTGCCGGCTGAAGCCGGGACAACGAACGGGGGGCGTGTTCAGGCCAGCAGCGCCTTGATTTCGTCTATCGACGGTATCTTGCCGGCGGTTTTGACCACGCCGTTGACGACCAGGGCCGGGGTCAGCATGACATCAAACTCCAGGATCCGGTTGATGTCGGTCACCTTTTCCAGCTCATAGGCGATCCCGGCGGCTTGGGCGGCGGCCGCGGCGTTCTCCGCCAGTTTCTTGCACTTGGGGCAGCCGGTGCCCAGGATTTGAATCTTGATGGTCATGATTTTCTCCGCTCTAACCGGTTGATGTCAAAAACATTTTCTCTCGCCAAGCCCGCCAAGATCGCAAAGGAAATCTTAACTTTTTTGCATTAAAATGGGGATTTCTTGGCGTTCTCTCCGGATTTCTCCTGTTCAAATTCATGAATAGTTCAGGCTAGATCTTGGCTGCCGAATTAGGATTGAATGCCATAAATATGAATCAAGCAATAATAGATTCCGGCCAGAATGAACACCGTGCCGGTGCTGAACCGCACCCATTTCTCCACGCCGGCCAGGCGGTTGAACCAGGTGCCGACCTGCCGTGCGGCGAAAGCGATCAGCATGGCAAAGCCGATCACCGGCACCGCCGTGCCCACGCCAAACAGCGCCGGCAGGGTGAGCCGCGACTGCTGCGCCACCGCCAGCGGGACCAGTCCGCCGAAGAACAATCCCGCCGACACCGGACAGAGCGACAGCGCGAACAGCACACCCAAAACAAATGCCCAGCCCGGCCCGCCCCGCGCGGCCCGCGCCTGCAGTCGCTCGCCCGCCAGCTTGAAGTCAAGCCCGCCACCGCCCAACCATCCCAGTAAAAGCAACCCGGTCAAAATCAACACCGGCCCCAGAATCTGGTTCAAATATTGCTGCAAAAAGCGTGACAGGGTGCCGCTGGCCAGCAGCCCGGTCATGACCAGCGCTCCGAGCGCCACATAGGCCGCTGTGCGACCGGCGGCATAGAGCACCCCCGAAAGCAGTACCTGCCGCGGATTATGCGCTTTGCGACCGATAAAGGAAATGGCCGCGATATTGCTGGCCAACGGACACGGACTGACCGAGGTCAGCAGTCCCAGCCACAGCGCGCTCAACAGGGCAACGGTGAAGGTCATGGCCGCAGCTCCTGGAGGTTTTGGCGGATATATGCCTGGAGCGCCGCCGGTTTTTCCGCCAGCGTCCAGACGTCGTCCAGCCGGCGGAAAGCCACTTCCTTGCCGTTGACCTCCTTGACCAATACCAGGGTGCTGGCGGCGACATTGTAACGCTTGGCCAGTCCCGGTTCCCGCTCAAAATTAACCTCGCGCCAAGTGAGGCGGCCATCAACCAGGTCCTTGGCAAACTCGCTGTCCAGCAACTGCTTGGCGGTGCGTTCAATGGCGTTGCAGGTGACGCAGCGGATGGTGCCGTGCAGGTAATACGCCTGAATCCGGTCAGCCGGCACCGCGGGTGTGGCGGTGACGGCGGCGACCGGCGGGGTGCTGGTTTGCGGACTCCGCAACCGGCGCTGGGTGACGTCCCGGCCCAACGCAAACCCGAGGCTGACCAGCACAAACCCCACCAGCAACCGGGTACCCCAATTTTCGATCACTTCCATCTTCATGCGAACACTCCGATACGTTTATTGCAAGACGCATAATATTGGGGCCACCCTTTTGAAAAAGGGTGATCCCCCCGCGCTCCGCGCTTCGCAGTCCCGGCCCCGCCGGGTCGTTCACATGTTCACTCTGCATCCCCCTTCCTAAAACTTTTGTTCCTTAATACCGGAGGGCGCTTTCGCCACAAGTCTATCGGTCTCCGACGCGGTGGTTT
>CAITYL010000190.1 GCA_903896595.1 uncultured Lentisphaerota bacterium | reverse complement strand
GGTTGCTGCGATAATTTAACACGTCCCTAGGCTTTCACGACCAGAGTGGCCATGCGGTTCGCGGCGTACCTACGGCACGCCTTTTTTCGATGTTCTGGAACAGGGGCTGAAGCCCCTGCCTATTACTGTTCAGTCCCTACGGGACGAAATCCGCCCAAATACTTCCGCAACTTGTGCCAAACTCCAGGGCCAGGCAGGATTGTCTGGCCGACGTTCATCGCAGGCAAGAGTGCCTGCGCCACGTTAAATGCCAAGGACGGACAGTTCCCAGCGTGGGGCAGGCAATCTTGCCTGCCTGGGACGTACCGTAACGTGCGCGATGTTCTTCCGCACCGCCTGATAACCTGACCGGCACAAATACACACGTTGATGCGCAACGTGCAGGTACAATGGCATTGGCCAGAAACTCCACCCGTGCCGGTTAGGGCGCGCCGGCGGTGGCGAGGGCAATGGCCTGGCTGATGTTGCGGACGGCCTTGGCCACTTCCTGGCCGACCAGGTCGAGCTTGGCCAGGGCGGCAATGCGCGGCTGGCACAGGTCGCGTTCCTCGCGGGTGAACAGGGGGCCGAGCAGACAACAGGCGTCGGCCAGGCTGATCAGGACGGCATCGCGCGGGTCGGGAATGTCCTGGCTCAGGATCAGTTCACGCAGGCGCAGGCGGACTTCCTTGATTTCGCGGTTGTCCAGCAACGGGTAACGGCGGCTGTGGAAGACCCACAGAATGCGCCGGTCTTCGCACTTGAGGATGCCGCGGTCCACCAGTTGTTTCAGCACCACGGCCTGGATTTGGCGCGCTTCGCCGCTGAGATGTTCGAGCCAGTAATGCAGCTTCTGCCGGTTTCCGGCGGCGGTCAGTTCGGCCAGGGCGTCGTCCAGCAGGGGATCGCCGGTGGGCGCCGGATTGACCACGGTCAGGGTGGTGACGTCGGTGTCCACCCGGTTTTGCAAGGCCAGTTCAGTAATCACGGCGCCGGCCAGCGCGTAATCCAAGGCCAACACCGGCATGGGCCGCATGGCGCCCTGACGATCGTCCAGGGCCAGCAGGAAGATTTCCTCGGCAAAGGTGAGCATGGGGCAGTCCTCCGGACGCGCTGGACAGGGCAACTCATGGGGGCTGGAACTACGGCTGACCGAAAAGCCACCAGGAGGTGACTGGGGGGCGGGACGTCATCACTCCTTGGTCGCTTCCGCGACGGTGGGGAGGATCGGCAGGATGGCCGAGAAGCCGGCGATGTCAAAAATCTCCCGGACCTGGGCCAGGGGCGCCGCCACCACAATGCTGCCCTGCAGGTTCTTCAGATGTTTGGCGGCGGCCAGGAAGACGCGCAGGCCGGCGCTGCTGATGTAGTCCAGCGCCGAGCAGTCAATCACCAGCTTGCGGCAACCGCCATCCATGATGCCGAGCAGTTTTTTCTCGAACTCGGATGACGTGACCGCATCCAGGCGGCCCTGGACGCCCACCACGGTGGCGGTGCCCTGTCGGTTTTCCGTGACGGTCATGAGAACAACCCTTTCATGCAATGCTAGCGGATGCGGACGGGTGGGACAAAGTCCTCGTCGTCGTCCCCACCTTCCTTGGGATTCTGCCGCCGGCCCTTTTCCGTGCCCTTGAGGGCCTTGGCCAGGCGCGTGTCTTCAACGTGACCGGGACGTTTGTTGCGGTCCTTGCTGGCCGGTGGGCGGCTGAACCGGCGCGAGCGTTCCGCGTCCTCGCCGAAATTATTGGCCCGGGAACCGGGGGCGCCGGCAGAGTCATCGCGCGCCGCCGGGGCGCCAAGGGGATGCAGAAGCGCACCGCCGGGCGGTTGCTGCCGTTGACCGATATAGGGGGCGCGTGGGGCGGACGGTCCACTGGGGCCGGTCCGGGGCGCATACCCGCCGCTGCTGCTACCGCCGCCAGGCCCGGAGCCCGGAATGCGGGCGCGCGCTTCGGAGGCATTCATGGTGCGTCCCTGAAACGACTTGCCGGCAAGCTCGGTGACGGCCCGCTTGGCTGCTTCGGGGTCGGGCATTTCAACAAAGCCGAACCCGCGTGATTGACCGGTTTCCCGGTCCTTGATGACCATGGCCTTGCGAACCTCGCCAAAGGGTGCGAAGAGCTCGCGCAGGGCGGCATCGTCTGTCTGATACGACAGATTGCTGACGTAGATCTCCATAACCGGTACCGGTGGATCCTCCTGTTGCCCGTTTCCGGCAACAAATCATAACTTAACGTAGGCGGTCGTTCTCGTCAAACTGGAGCACGCGTCAGGTTTTCAGGCTACATTGGCGCCATGTCACGACCCGAATCCACCCCTCGCGCCTTTCGCCCGCACCTCGGCTTGCTGGGGCGCCGCAATGTGGGCAAGTCATCCCTGCTCAACGCCCTGGCCGGTCAGCGGGTGGCCATTGTTTCGGAGGTGGCCGGCACCACCACCGACCCGGTGGAAAAAGCCATGGAGCTGACGCCCGTCGGCCCCGTGCTGTTCGTGGACACGGCGGGCTTGGATGACGTGGGCGCGCTCGGCGCCCAGCGCATCGCCGCCACCCGCAAGGTGTTGGAACGTCTGGACGTGGCGATCCTGGTCGCCGTCGCCGGCCAGTGGTCGGCCTTCGAGGATGAGCTGCTGGCTGAACTGGCCGGGAACGAGATTCCCACGGTGGTGGTGTTCAATCAGGCCGACCGCCTGCCGCCCGGCGTGTCCGCGGCCGCCGCCGACCTGCTGGCCCGCCTGGAACGCCGGGCCGCCGCCGTGATGACGCTGTCCGCCCTCACCGGCGACGGCGTTGAGGCGTTGCGCTGGCGGCTCAAAGAGGTTCTGCCCGCCGGCAGTGGCGCTCCGCCCGCCATCGCCTCGGACCTGCTGCCGCCCGGTGGCCTGGCCGTGCTGGTGATTCCGATCGACAAGGAGGCGCCCCAGGGCCGGCTTATTCCGCCGCAGGTCCAGGTCCTGCGCGACCTGCTCGACGCCGATTGCCTCTCCCTGGTGGTCAAGGAGCGCGAACTTCGCGCCGCCCTGGACCGGCTGCGCCAGCCGCCCGATTTGGTGATCACCGACAGCCAGGCGTTTCTCAAGGTCGCCGCCGACACCCCGCCTGCCGTGCCACTGACCTCGTTTTCCGTCCTCTTCGCGCGGCTCAAGGGCGATCTGCCCGTCATGGCCGCCGGCGCCGCCGCCATCGACCGGCTTCGGCCGGGCGACCGTGTGCTCATCGCCGAAGCCTGTGCCCACCACCCGATTGGCGATGACATCGGCCGGGTGAAGATCCCGCGCTGGCTGGAACAATACGTGGGCGGCGCGTTGGCCGTCGACGTGCGCGCCGGCCGTGAGTTTCCCGAGGACTTGAGTCCCTACCGCCTGGTCATCCACTGCGGCGCCTGCACCTGGAACCGCCGGCAGGTGCTCTACCGGGTTCAGCGCTGCCAGCGTGCCGGGGTTCCCATGACCAATTACGGGGTCGCCATCGCCCATTCCATGGGGATTGCCAAGCGCGCCCTCGGCCCGTTCCCCGCCGCACAGGAAGCGTACCTTGCCGCGTTGGGGTTGAGGGGTTGAGGGGGGCGCTTGTCAGTTCCGTAGGGCCGTTGCACTGGCACTTCGGCGCGAACAGCGTGGTTGCATTGGCCTCACGTTGCCGGTTCCGGCCGCCGCCGGAACCTTTTGAGTGGCGGTGGCTTGACGGCGCTTTTATACTGTATTTTTGACATAATACGTATGTAAATACAGTATGAAAGCGCCGTCAAACCGGCGACACTCTAAAGCGCCAGCCCGGTTCCCGGCTGACGCGGTGGAACTGGCATGCGCCCAGTTGTGGTGTTGCGCTGGCGGAGCGGGCGGGTATGCTATGGCCAGGGATGGCACAGGCAGTTTTTTGGAGGGTGAACGGTATGCTGGATGATAATAATGGGATGGTTCAGTCTGCTCCCATGGAGGGTGTGGCGGATGGTGCAGCCGCAGCCGTCGCGGCCGTCGCCGTGTCCCCGGTGGCCACCACAGCCCTGCTGACGCCGGCGGAGGCGCGGGTGCTGGGCAGTCTGGTGGAAAAGCATCTGACCACGCCGGATTATTACCCGCTGACGCTCAACGCCCTGGTCGCCGCCTGCAACCAGAAAAACAACCGCGATCCGGTGGTCGAGTACGACGAGAAAACCGTGATCCGTGCCCTGGACGGGTTGCGCGCCAAAAAGCTGGCGTGGCTGGTTTCCCCCGCCGGAGCACGGGTGGCCAAGTATGAGCACCGCCTGCACGAAAGCCGTCCCGGCATCGGTCAGCCGGAGTTGGCGCTGTTGTCCGTCCTGCTGTTACGCGGCGCCCAGACGTTGGGTGAGCTACGGACGCGCACGGAACGGATGCATCTGTTTCCGACTCTGGAGGCGGCGGAAGAAATCATGCAGCACCTGATCCATCGGGATGAACCTCTGGTGGTGCGGCTGCCGCGGTTGCCGGGGCACAAGGAAAACCGCTTTACCCATCTGTTCTGCGGTGCCCCTGATGTGGCGCCCCTGCTGGCGCCACCGTCCGAACCGGCGCGGGTGGCGGTGGAGGCGGAGGACGCCCGGCTGGCCGCGCTGGAGGCGCAGGTGGCCGGCCTGCGCGAGGAATTGGCGGCCCTGCGCGCCGAACTCGCCCAGTTCAAGGCGCAATTCGGCTGAGTTCCCCGGCGCGGTCACTCTTTTTTGTCGCCGCCCATCATGCGCTTGAACATCTGCATGCCGACCTTTTGCATCTGCAACTGATTGTCCTGTTGTGCCTTCAGCGCGTTGCGCTGGGCATCGGACAGGATACCTGTAGACCGTTCGTAAACCTGGTTGTTCAGGATTTCCTGCTGCTGAAATAATTTCTCCAGGGCCGCGTCTGACGGCATTCCGTTGGCCCACGCCTCTTGTTGTTTATTGGGGGTCGGGATCTTCAATTTCTCCCGTTCTTCCACCATCAGCGTGATCAGTTCCTCTTGCTGCGCGTCGTCAAGCGTCATGGCCTGTTCCGTAAACGCTTGGTTGATCTGGTTAAGCGCCGCGCGTTCGCCGATGGTGGCTTCATAATCCTGGCAGAGCTTGTATTGATCCTCGTCAAGCAGTTCCTTCATTGCCAGTTCCGTTTGTTTCCGCGCGTCCAACAGCGTCGCGAGCTTGGTTTTGGCGTCATTGGGGCCCAGCATGGCCAGGCCGGCCATTTGCTTGTCCGCCAAAATCTCCTTGAGTTGGTCCAATTCTTCGGGGGTGAGTTGGAGCTTTTTGAACAAAGGGCCATACAACTGGCCGAGCATGAACTTCTGTTGGGCGCGCATGGCGTCCCGCATTTTCGGGTCCTGCATCAAGCCCGCCATTTTTTCCAGGACGCCGGTGTCTTTTTTATCCGCTTTTGCATCCGCCGAGGCCGGGTCATTACCGGCGGCGGCCTTCTTTGCCAGGCGTGTTTTCAGGGTTTTGATGTCGTTGGCCAGGACGGTGTTGCTCGCGGTGGCGGCGGCCTGCTGTTTTTTCAGTTGTTGCGTGGCGGCCAGCAGACGCCGGTTCTCGTCGCGCAACTGCCGGTTGTCCCAGGCGAGTAGAACGATGATGCCGATTCCCAAAACGCCAAGGCATGCCAAACCGAAAGAACGCCACTTGCTCATCGCAAAAAACTCCTGAAGCGTGTGTGGACAAGTTGTCATAACGTAACCGCGAGACGGGATTATGTTACTTGCCCGTGGCATGCTAACGTTTTCCGAGTAGACGCTGTTGCAAGAAGTGCATGATTTTCACATATCTCACACGAAGGCACGAAGCCACGAAGGATTGACGGTCGTTGAGAAGATGTGGCACAGAGGTGCGGTTGCCTGAAGTGCCCCTTTTTTTGATTTCTTCGTGATTTCGTGTCTTCGTGTGAGATTTTTGGGTTCCGGCTAGGCAGCTTTGGGTTAACGGTTCAAAACAGGAATGGAGCTGGCGATGACAGAGACGATACCGGGGATGGGCAGGGTGGCCGCCGGCCGGCGCTGGACGTGGCTGGCTGCCGGGGTGGCGGCGGGGCTGGTGCTGCTGACGCTGCTGGCCTACTGGCCGGCGCTGCAGAATGACTTTGTCGGGCTGGACGACGACCTGTATGTGACCAATAATCCGCCGGTGCAGCACGGGCTGACCTTGGAAGGGGTGCAGTGGGCGTTTCAGGCCACCCGCGCCTCAAATTGGCATCCACTGACCTGGCTGTCGCACATGGCGGACTCCGAGATTTATGGCAGCCAAGCGTGGGGGCATCACCTGACCAATGTGTTGTTCCATGCCGCCAATGCCGCCCTGTTGTTCTGGCTGTTGTGGCGGCTGACCGGGTTCACCTGGCGCTGCGCGTTGGTGGCGGCGCTGTTCGCGGTGCATCCGCTGCATGTGGAATCGGTGGCCTGGGTGTCGGAACGCAAGGATGTGCTCAGCACCTGCCTGGGACTGATCGTGTTTTTGCTCTACCGGCGCTATTGCGAGAAGCCTGGCGGAGCACGCATGGCCCTGGTGGCTGTGGTGTTCGCCGTGGGGCTGACCGCCAAACCGATGCTGGTGAGCTGGCCGCTGCTCATGCTGCTTCTGGATGTGTGGCCGTTGCGGCGGTTGCCGGTGAATGGTTTGACGCCGGTCAAGAACGGCAAAAAAAACCGGCGTCCGGCGGCGGAGCCGCCGTCTGACCCAGGTGCCGACAGCGTATTGGTCGAGACCGTTTATCCCAAGCGGTCGGCGGTCGCCCTGGTGCTGGAAAAATGGCCGCTGTGGCTGCTGGCCGGCGCCTCCTGCTGGGTCACCTACTGGGTGCAGAACCACGGCGGTTCGGTGCGCACGTTTGAAGAAGTGGACATGGGCACGCGGATCGGCAATTCCCTGTGCGCCTATGCCGGGTATCTCACGCACATGGTGTGGCCGACGGGGTTGAACTGCTTCTATCCGTATTTGCTGGTGTTGCCGCCGCTGGAGGTCATCCTTTCCGCGGTTGGCCTGGTGGCGGTGACTCTTTGGGTGGCGATCCGCTGGCGGCAGCAGCCCTACCTGCCGTTTGGGTGGCTGTGGTACGGGATTTCGCTGGGGCCGGTGATCGGCCTGGTCCAGGTGGGCGGCCAGTCCATGGCCGACCGTTACACCTACATTCCGCTGGTCGGCATTTTTGTGATGGTGGCATGGGGGCTGCCGGATCTGGTCAAAAAAATGGCCGGCGCGCAGGCGGACCTGGTCAATCGCACCGTGCTGCCGGCGCTGGCGGTGGCGGTGCTGCTCGCCTGCGTGCCCCTGACGTGGCGCCAGATCGGATTTTGGAAGGACAGCATTGCGGTGTTTTCCCGCGCCCTGGCCGTGACCGACAACAATGCCCTGGCCCACAACAACCTGGGAGTGGCGCTGACCACGGCCGGCCGTTATGAGGAAGGCGGCAAGCACTTTGAGGAAGCACTCCGCCTCAACCCAAAATACGCCGATGCCCACAGCAATCTCGGGGTGATTTTGGGGATGCGCGGCCAAAACGAACTGGCCGCCGCCCATTTTCGCGAGGCGGCCACCCTTAACCCAGGGTTTGCCAATGCCCACTACAACTTGGGGATGGTCTTGCAGACCCTGGGGCGCATTGAGGAGTCGGAATCGGAATATCGCAAAGCCGTTGATTTGGATCCGTTCCACGTCAAGGCGCGCATCGCGTTGTCACAGATGCTAGGTGAGCGTAAGCAGATGGCGGAGGCGGTGCGCCTGATGCGGGATACGCTCCAGATCAATCCGAGCCTCGTGGAAGTCCGCAACAATCTGGCCTGGTTCCTGGCGGTGTCACCCGGCAGCACGCCGGCGGATCATCAGGAGGCGCTGGCGCTGGCGGAAGGGTTGCAGCGGGAGGGTGCCGGCGGCAACAATCCAATGGTCTTGGACACCCTGGCGGCCGCCCAGGCGGTCAATGGCCAGTTTGCCCAGGCCCAGGCCACGGCGCGCGAGGCGATCAAGGCGGCCCAAAAGGCCCGTATTCCTGGTCTCGCGACCGACATTCTCAAGCGCCTCCGCCTGTATGAAAAACAGCAGGCCTACGAACTGCCGTGATGCGATATGCGTCTGGCGTCAAATCCATTTTCTCTCGCCAAGCCCGCCAAGAGCGCAAAGAGAATCCTGTCTATTTTTAATTAAGCAAAAATTGAATTTCTTGGCGTTCTTTGCGATCTTCGCGAGAGAAAATAATATCGGATGGCGTTTTAGGATTACGCGTATTCAATGACTGGCGCCAGCCGGCGCGATTCCATGCTGGCCTTATGGAGCTTGAGGCGCTCCAGTTCATGAAGCGTTTCGGCCGTGAAGTAACTCTCGCCACAGTGCGGACAGAGCATGATCGGAACCTTGTCCACGACCAAGATCCCGGCCCCTTCACCCAGGGAACGAGTCACATGCTTTGTAACCACACCATTTTTGCCGCAGCAATCGCAGATCATAATGGTTCCTCAGATCGCGTAGATCGTAAGGCTCTTGCAAAACCCACGGCTGCCTGGCATTCAGAAGTCAGCACGGTTTATTCACCATGAAACTCATGAAGGTTTTTTGGGGGGGCGCGCATGACGTCAACCTAAAAACCGTGATTTTAAGCCTGCCTTCGTCATGATCTTCATGTCGAAATCCATGGGATGTCAGCCTATGGCGCTGTGGCTTCGGTCAGTTTCAGCATTTTGGCCTGGACTGAATCCAGCACGGTGTCGCGCAAGAATCGGCTGGCGTTGAGGATTTCAATTCCAATCAACTCACCCCGCGCATTTAGCTCCGCCGTGATGTCGTGGCCGACCTCGACGCTGTTGGCTTCCGGCTCATCCGAAATGGCGAAGTGCAACACGTCGTCCTGCTCAAAATACGCCATGTGCCCTTTATTCATTTTCAAACCTCCCTGACTTTACTCGGAAGTTGATTTGCTGACGGCTTGTAACGTGGACGGTCACGGGCGTTAGCATCTTTCCATTGCTTTCATACGGTATCATAATCAGACGGTCATCGTGGCGGCCGACGGCGACGAGCCGGTCGGTGGTGGTGTCCCGGTATCTTTCACTTGCGTGTCGCACAATGTGTTCCACCTTCACAAGGTTGAAGTTGCGCAAGCGGAGGCGATAGCGCATGTAGTCGCTCCAGAAGATTTCCGTCTCGCCCATGTCATGTCATCTCCTCTGTTATCGGTATAACTTTACCTTACAGCAGGGCGAAAGGCAAGCGTTTGACGGGGCAACGGCAGGAATGAAGAATCCCCCTGCCCGGCGGGCCGGGGTCGGCGGTTGCCTTGGTTTGCGGCGGGTTTTCGGGCAAGCTCCGCCTGTGGCGTGGACTGGCGCGGTTTTTGCCGGTTGTTTTGTGCAGGTTGCGAAGAACGG
>CAITYL010000189.1 GCA_903896595.1 uncultured Lentisphaerota bacterium | reverse complement strand
GCCGGTTGCACGGCGAGGCAAAGCCGCCAAATCTCCGTGCCTCTGTGCCTCCGTGGTGAGTTTTTTTCGCGCTCGCGCCCGATCATCCCACTCGAGTGGCGGACCGGGGTTGCGGCCAGGTCACTCGTGGGCTACACTTACCCAAATATATTGAGCTTGACGTGACCCACGGGACAACCGGGAGGACGGCACCATGGCAGCCGGCAAATGCATGATCGGGGTGGATTTGGGGGGAACCAAGATTCTGGCGGCCGTGGTGGATCCCGCCGGCCGGATTTTGGCGCGGGCCAAGGCGGACACGCCGGCGGCGGACGGCCTGGAGGCAATCGCCCGGCGAATGAGGGAATTGGCGGATGAGGCGCTGAAGATGGCGGCCATCGGCTGGGAGAGCGTGGGCGATGTGGGCTGCGCGGTGCCCTCCGCGGTGGACCCCGCCACCGGCGTGGTGTTGCATTCCCCGGCGCTGAACTGGCGCAACCAGGCGGCGCGGCCGGCCTTCGAGAAGGCGTTCGGCCGCAAGGTGTTCCTGGACAACGACGTCAATTGCGGCGTGCTGGCCGAGGCGCGGCTGGGCGCCGGGCGCGGCGTCTCCTGTCTGGCGGGTTATTTTGTCGGCACCGGCACCGGCGGCGGCATCGTCATCAACGGACGGCTGCACCGAGGCCGCCGCGGTTGCGCCGGCGAACTGGGGCATGAGATCGTCCAGCACCACGGCCGGCGCTGCGGTTGCGGCAAGCGCGGCTGCCTGGAGGCGTACTGCAGCAAGACCGCCTTCGCGCGCCGCTTGAACAAGCTGGTCGGCAAGCTCGGCATGAGAAGCATGATCGCGGATTCCTTGGGCAAGGACAACACGGTCAAGAGCAAGGCGCTGGCCAAGGCGTACCGCGCCGGCGACCCGGTGGTCTGCCGGGTGGTGGACAAGGGCGCCGCCATGCTCGGGGTGGCGGTCGCCAACCTGATGGCCGTCCTGGCGCCCGACCGCATCGTGCTCGGCGGCGGAGTCATGGAGGCGTTCGGCGCCGAACTGCTGCCCAAGGTGCGCGCCAGCGCCGAGCAGCACCTGTTCGGCCTCGGCCCGGCCGACCTGGACCTGCGCCTGTCGGAACTGGGCGACGACGCCGTACCGCTGGGCGCCGCCCTGCTGCCCGCGGAAGCGGCGGGTACCGGCGGCGGCAGGGGCTGACGACTGGTTCACGCGGAGGCGCGGAGTTCGCGGAGGTTTTTTCCCCGCCAAAACGAAATCTTCACCACGAAGGCACGAAGGACACGAAGCCTGATCGAAGAGTGGTTTTTCAGAGCCGGGAACGAAGCGCCACTCCTGGGCGCGAGAGTGACCGGTCAAAGGAGTCCGCTTTTGTTGGGAATTGGGAATAGTGCAATCTTTGTGACCCATCACTGACGTTCCGGGCTCTGATGCCCGCGGCGCCCCGTTCATCCTTCGTGCCTTCGTGTGAGATCGTCAAAACCGCTATTTTCCAAGGTAATCCAGTGAAAAAATCGCACAAAGACAAGTCCGGGCATCCGGTCCTGGCGGTGATGGACATCGGCGCGCACCTGGCCCGGTTGCAAATCGCCCAAATGACCGAGGACGGCGGCCTGGAAACCTTGGAGAATGTCGCACAGCCGCTGCCGCTGGGTCCCGACCTCTACGGGCAGAGCCCGCAGATTTCCGCCGCCAACACCCGGCTGGTCGGCGAGACGGTGAACGACTTCAACCGCCTGCTGCGTGATTACCGGGTGACCACCTGCAAGGCGGTGGTCACCGGCGCCCTGCGGGAAGCCGCCAATCTGGAAATGTTTCAGGACCGCGTCCGCCAGCTCAGCGGGGTCACCTTGGAGGTGCTGGAGGAAACCGAGGAGATCCGCCTGCTCTTCCGTGCCATCCGGGCGGAACTGGGCGAGCGCTACGGCTTCAGCCGCTGCAACGCGGTGGTCTGCGTAATCGGCCCGGACGTCAGCCAGGTGCTGTTCCTGCGGCACGGCCACATCCACAGCGCCGAAACGGTGCGCCTGGGGACGCTGCGCCTGCGCGCCGAACTGGGCGGACCGGTGAGCCCCCAGCGCCTGCGCGAGCTGACCGACCCGTTCGTCGGCGCGGTGATCAACGGCCTGGCCCGCATGACCGCCGGCGAGAAGCCGGAACTGTTCATCGCCGTCGGCTCGGCGGTGCGCGCTCTGGTGGAACTGGGCAGCACGGCGCCGCGACAGCCGGTGATCAGCATTTCCCGGCAGGGGTTCGCCCAGCGCTTCCGCGCCGTCGCCGGCAAGCCGTTGACCACCCTGGCGGCGCGCACCCGCCTGGGCGATGCGGTCGCGGAGAGCCTGGAACCGTGCGCCAACATGCTCGACCATTTCTTCGACATCACCGCCGCCGACCGCCTGGTCGTGCCCATGATCAGCACCCGCGACGCCCTGCTCCGCGACCTGCTTCGCGAAGCCACCGGCGGCGCCGACGACTTCATCCCGGAAATCCTCTCCGCCGCCCGCCACCTGGGCGGCAAATACCAGTTTGACCAGCGCCACGCCGACACCGTCGCCAAACTGGCGCTCACCCTGTTTGACGCCCTGCCAGAGGTCCACGGCCTGGGGGATCGCGACCGCCTGCTGCTGGAACTGGCTGCCCTGCTGCACGACATCGGCTTCTTCGTCAGCAGCCGCCAGCACCACAAGCACTCCTGGTACCTGCTGAGCAATTCCGAAATTCCGGGCATCGCGCCCGGGGAACAGCAGATCCTCGCCGCCGTGGCGCGCTATCACCGCCGGGCCACCCCGCGGCTGGCCCACCCCGAGTTCGCCGCCCTGGCGCCCGCCAGCCGGGTGCGGGTGAGCAAGCTGGCCGCCCTGCTCCGGGTGGCCGACGCCCTCGACCGCTCGCACCGGAACAAGGTCAACGCCCTGCGCGTTGAGCTCAAGGACGACAAGGTCGAACTCCACGCCGACGACGCCGATGACCTCACCCTCGAACGTTTCGGCCTGCGCAAAAAAGCCGACCTCTTCCGCGAACTGTTCGGCCTGCGCATCACCCTGGCGGAATGAGCGACGCCCAGGGAGTTATCCGCCGTAGACGTCCCGTCGGTGACCGAGCCGTAAAAGGCGAGGTGTGGTTGGCCAAATTATCGGTATGCGTCTTTTCGATCATCGATGGTCAACATGGACACAATCATCTCGTCCTCGTCCACGGAGTAGAAGATTCGGTACGAACCGGTTCGGTATCGCCAGGTTGGTGGCGTGTAGCCCTGTAACTTGCGGATGTTGGGACCGAAATACGGCCCCTGCCGCAACTGAGGATAGATGTAACGTTCCAGCTTCTTTGGCAGAAACCTGGGCGGCCCCAGCCGCACCAACGCCTTCTTGAACTCTGCGGTCTCAAAGACCCGGAATTCAGACGAATGATCCACGCCGGTGTTTGGCATCCTCATGCCCTCGCTTTAGGCTTTGATTGAGCCCAGTGTTCGCACCGATCTCCGCCATCTCAAACTCGTCCACCGTTTCGTGATCCTGCACGAAACGCAACACGGCCGTCTCGATGAAATTCGAGATGGGTCTATTCTCCCGTTCAGCCACGCCTCTAAACAACCGATAGACGGTATCGTCTAGTCGCAATGTCACGGTTTTAGACATGCTTGCCTCCTGTTGCTCAATTCCACTGCGCTAGAATACAATAGCATATATTTGACATCAATCTATTGCTGGTCAACCTCTCACTGAGTTTCGGTTGGCGAACAGTAGCCCAAGAAAAAGGGCGGAACTGATGTGACGCCATCGCGGTCCGCCCGAGGACGGGCGGCTCCCGGTCTTGACATAACGCCGATATCAAAAAGCGGCAATGGAATGGCCGCACTCCAAGAAGGCAAGCTTCTGACAGGCCCTTCGCGCTCAGCGTAGCGGGGCTCGCGCTCGCATCTCGCACGATTCAAGCGTGCGGGTACGGGATGGCAGGCAGGATTGCCTGCTGCACGTTCTTTACAGGCACGATTGCCTGTGTCACGTGAAAAAAATCAGGGCCACCGCGCCGGGATGGCGGGGCGGCCCTAGAGAACGGGCGGGCTAAGGACGAGCGGAAAAACCGCTTCAGCCCTCTTCGACGTAGGTGGGTTTGGGAGCGGCCACCGGGGTCAGGGGACGGCGCTTGTGCCAGGAAACGATGATGGCCGAGGCGATGAACACCGAGGAATAGGTGCCGACCACCACGCCGGACAGCATGATCAGGGCGAAGTCGTTGATGGCGCCGCCGCCGAACAGGTAGAGCGAGAGCACGCAGAAGAACACCGTCACCGAGGTCAGCAGCGTCCGGGACAACGTCTGGTTGATGCTCAAGTTCACCACGTCGGTGTAACTGCCCTGGCGGGCCAGGGAGAAGTTTTCACGGATCCGGTCAAAAACGACGATGGTGTCATTGACCGAATAACCGATGATGGTCAGCAGGGCGGCGAGGACGGTCAGGGACAATTGTTTGTCACAGAACGCCGCCACGCCGGCCGCCACGATGACGTCGTGGACAATGGCGATGACCGCGGCCACGCCATAGGCGAACTCAAAGCGGAAGGCGAGGTAAAGGATAATCGCCAGCCAGGACAGTACCAGCGCGCAAATGGCGTACCACTTGAACTGCTTGCCGACCAGGCCGCCGACCTGGTAGGTCTGCTTCTGGCTGAACTGGGCCTGGGGGAATTTCTCCTTCAGCATGGCCAGAACCTGCTCCGGCGTCACCTTTTTGCTCGCTTCCAGGGCGGCGGAAACGGTGATTTCCAGCAGGTTCTCCGTGATCACGCCCGCCGACTTGTAGCCGATACGCACGTCCCGGTCCAGGCCAATGGCGGCGGCGGCGGCGCGCAAGGCGTCGACCGGCGGGGGCGCCACGTCCTTGTTGTACTGATAGGTCATGGTGACACCACCGGTGAAGTCGGTGCTGAGCGCCTCATGATTGTAGAAGCGGTAGCCAATCATGAGCACCGCCACAACGGTCAAGATGCCGGAGACGGTGAAGAACTTGCGGCGCATGCCCATGAAGTCGATATGCGGCACCTTGCTGAAGATATGGAGCATGGTGAGCTTCTTGGGCGGGCAGTAGCACAGGATCAGGTCGTAGATCGCCCGGCTCAGGACGAGCGAGGTGAACAGGTTGGCGACCAAGCCGATCGACAAGGCGACGGCGAACCCCTTGATCGGGCCGGTGCCGTACCAATAAAGGATCAGACCGGTGATCAGCGCGGTGACGTGCGAGTCGAAAATGGTCCAGAACGCGCGGGAGAAACCGGCGTCAATGGCATTGCCAATGGCCTTGCCGGCGGCGATTTCCTCGCGGAAGCGTTCATAGATCAGGATGTTGGCGTCCACGGCCATACCAATGGTCAGCACGATGCCGGCAATGCCGGGCAGGGTGAAAGTGGCGCCCAAAATCGCCATGGTGCCGATCTGAATCAGGATATTGGCGACCATGGCGAAGATGGCGATCATCCCGGACATCCGGTAATAGATCAGCATGAAGAGAACCACCGCGAGGGTGCCCCACAAGGCGGCCATGATGCCCGCCTTGACTGAGTCGGCGCCCAGGGTCGGGTCGGTGCCGAACTCACTGTCGATCCGGGTCTGCACCCGCATGCGGCCGCCATTGAGAATGGAGGCCAGCCGCTGGACTTCCTCGGCGGTGAAACTGCCGGAGATCTGGGCACTGCCGCCGGTAATGGCGTCGCGGATGTTCGGAGCGCTGTAGACCTTGCCGTCCAGCATGATCGCCATGCGCCGGCCCACATTCTCGGCGGTGACCGCACCGAAGGCGGCGGCGCCGCGGTTATTGAAGCGCAACAGCACTTCGTAGCCGCCAAACTGACTGGTGGAGGGCTGGGCCCGGTCCACATCGGCGCCGCGCACGGGTTCGGCGGCTTTTTTGATGAAGAGCAGTTCGCCCTGCTCGGAATCGCCCTCCGGCTCGGTCTCCACCACGCTGTAGCCAGGTTCAACGACGAAAGAGGCCGGGGCGCGCTGGTATTCCGCCACCAGCCGCTGGTTTTCCGGATGAACAATATGGAACTCCAGCTTGCCCGCCTGCCGGAGCAAGTCACGGATCGCCAGTTTGTCGTCTTCCGTCACACTCGGCATGCGCACCGAAATGGAGGTCGGGCCGATCGGCTTGATCTCCGGTTCCGCCACGCCCAGGGCGTTCACGCGCCGTTCCAAGATTTCCTGAACTTCCTTGCGGATGTCGGCGGTCGACGCGTCATGGGGGACATCGGCTTCATTGAACCCGATGACGAATTCGGTGCCACCACGAATATCGAGTCCCAGGCGAATGCGGCCGGTGGCCTCGCGCCGAACATAACTCAGGACCAGCTCATTGGAGGCGAGATTCTGTCCGGGAACGGGGATGAACTCGCGGAGCCGGACACCGGGGTGCCCGGGGGCGCCCTTGGCCGCCTGCTTGACGGCCAGATACGGGGCGCGCACTCGTTTTTCCGCCGCCTTTTCCGTCAACAGGGTGCGGGCCTCGCCCATTACCCGGTCATACTGCGCCACCGCCTCCTTGTCCCCCGCCTTGTGCAGCGCCTCGATCCGGGGCTTGGCCAAGCGCGCAAAGGTCTGCATGAAATCGCGGTCCTTGACCGGGAACAGGGCATACGCCCAGCCGACCAGCACCGCCACGATCAGAGCCACCCGCCACCATAACGACGACTTGTTCATCAGTTCGTGTTCCTTAAAACCGAGCAAGCTTCTTGAAAAAACATCACGCCGCGTCTTTGCCGAGAACGGTCGTCACAGCCGCACGCGAGACTTCCACCACCACATTGTCCGCCACCTTGACCAGGAACGTGCGCTCATGCACGGCGGTGATGGTGCCATACAAGCCACCGGTGGTGACGACCCGATCCCCCGCCTTGAGCTGGTTCAACAGTTCCTGATGCTCACGGGCCTTTTTCTGCTGCGGCCGGATCAGCAGGAAATACATGATCACAAAAATCAAGACCATCGGCATTAGGCTGACCATCATCCCCTGCCAACCGGCCGACTGCCCTTGGGCACCGGTCCCGGCGGTCGGAGACGCCATCGCCAACACCAATGTATTTAGAAAAGCGTGCATGATGTCGTTCCTTGTTTTTCCACACCAAAATGACCTGAAATGTACACCGCCTCGCCTGACATGCCAATTTTGTCGCAAATTTGCAAAATCACGAGATTCCCTTACGGTATACGTTTACGATTTAGATTGTTCCGGGGGTGGCGAACGCCAATGGCTGACAAAGCACGAATCCTGGTGGTGGACGATGAATTGAGCATTGTCGAAGTGCTCAAGGCGTTGCTCCGGCGGGACGGCTACAGCGTCCAAACGGCCGAGGACGGTTCCACGGCCCTGGCATTGTTGGCGGCCGAAAAATTTGACCTCATGATCTCGGACATCCGGATGCGGCCGATGGACGGCATTTCGCTGCTGCTCCAGGCCCGGCAGGCCCAGTCCCATCTGGCGGTGATCATGATGACCGCTTATGCCACCGTCGAAACGGCGGTCGAGGCGATGAAGAACGGTGCCTTCGATTACATCTGCAAGCCGTTCAAGATCGACGAACTGTTGCTGACCGTGCAGCACGCCCTCACCTACGAGCAGACCTTGGCCGAGAACGAGGCGCTCAAGGAAACCCTGCGCTGCACCACCTTCCATTACAACATGGTGGGCGACAGCCCAAAAATGCTCAAGGTCTACGAGATGATCGAGAAGGTTGCCCGCACCGAGAGCACCGTGCTGATCCTCGGCGAGAGCGGCACCGGCAAAGAACTGGTCGCCCGCGCCCTCCATGCCAACAGCCGGCGCGCCGACAAGCCGTTCGTGGCCATCAACTGCGCCGCCATTCCCGAGCCCCTGCTGGAGTCTGAATTATTCGGTTATGTCAAGGGTGCGTTCACCGGCGCCAACCGGGACAAGAAAGGCCTGTTCGAATCGGCCGAGGGCGGCACCCTGCTCCTGGATGAAATCGGTTCCATCCCCGCCAGCACCCAGTCCAAACTCTTGCGGGTCCTGCAGGAACGGGAGGTCATGGCCGTGGGTGCCACCCGGGCGGTGCCGGTGGACGCGCGCATCGTCGCCGCCACCAATGAGCGGCTGGAGAACAAAATCAAGGACGGCTCGTTCCGCGAGGACCTGTTCTACCGGCTCAGTGTCATTCCCATTGAACTGCCGCCGCTGCGCGAGCGCGTCGGCGACGTGCCTCTGCTGGCCGCGTATTTCCTGGGCCTGCTCAATGAACGCGAAAAGAAAACCGTGACCATCGACAAGACGGCCATGAGCGCCCTGCAGGGATACGCCTGGCCGGGCAATGTGCGCGAACTGGAAAATGTCATCATGCGCGCCGGCGCCCTGTGCGAGAACAATCAAACCACCCTGCTCGACTTGCCCGTGACCATTCAGGCGGCGGCGGCCGAAACCCGGCCGGCAAACCCGGCCGACGCCGCGCCCGCCCAGTTCCGCGGTTCGTCGCTCAAGTCGTTCCTGCGCGCCAAAGAACGGGATTACATTCAGATGGTGCTCAAACAGTGCGGCGACAGCAAGGAAAAGGCCGCGGAACTTCTCGGCATCAGCCTGGCCACCTTCTACCGCAAGCTTGGCGACACCTGACCATGCCGACCCTCCGCCGCCTCATCACCGCCGCCGCCCTGGCCGGGTTGACCTGCCTGGTCGCCGTAGGTTGCGACACCCTGTCCGGCTTGGACTTGCTGGGCGGAGGCAAGCAGCGGCACCAGATGATCCAATTTTACCGGCTCGCGCCCACCGGCGACGCCCAGCGGAGCGATGTCCAGGAAATCTCGACCGCCACTGGCCGCCCGGTCTTGATCTACACCCGCGTGCTCCTGTCATCCATCAACATCAAAGACGCCAAGGTCGTCCTGTTCAAAGGCCGCGAGGAAGTGGAACTGTTGCTTGACCTCAGCGGATCCCGACTGTGGATGGAACTCCGCCGCGATCTGGCTGGCGAGGAGTTGGCCGTGGTCGTGGACGGCTGGTGCCGCGGCATTGTCCAAGTCGCCCCGCCCGTGCCCGGGGAAAATCCGGACCTGATCTATCTGCCCGGCCCCTGGAACGCCAAGGATCTGCGCGAAATCGTGCGCCAGGCGCCCATCAACTACGAATTGCTGCATAAATTCTAAGCGATCCATTTCCCGTAAAATGAGTGAAATGACTGGAACGAACCCGAAAGCACCCGCATCCACCATGACGTCCACCGATTCCGCCACCGCCGGAGTTCCCCCCGCGGTCGCCGACGACCTCTTCCTGGCGGCCGCCAACCGCGATGCCGCCGCCCTCCACGCCCTGACCGGCCATCTCCGCTCCGCCCGGCCACGTCTGCTCAAACTGTGGCCGGCCGACCGGCGCGAGCCATGGCGCCACGGCCTTGATCTGGTGCTTGACGGCTTGAACGCCGCCGACGTGGGGGTGGCTGAGCTGGCCCTGATCCAGGAACTGCTCGCCATCGGCCATGAGTCGCCCCGCCTGCGCGACCTCGCCGCCGCCGCCGCCCGGCGCGCCTTCACCGACTACCCCGACCCCGCCGGCCTGCTCCGCGGCCTCGGCCTCACCCAGACCGGCGTGCCCACCGAACAGGTCCGGCAACGCTGGGAATTGATGCTTGAACTCAAGGCCGGCCTGTATTGCCTGCATCCCGTCCACGGCCGCGGCACGATCAAGGAGGTCGACGGCTTCGCCAGCACCGTCACCATCCTCACCCCCACCGCCCGCACCCTGCCCTTGGACGCCGCCCTCGACAATCTGGTCCTGGTGCGGGCCGGCGGCTACGCGGAACGGCTACTGCGCAAGCGCGAGGCCTGGACGCCCGCCCGCGGTTGGGACGGCTTGCAGGAAGCCTTCGCCGAAGCCGTCGTGCCCGCCGCCAAATTCTCGGACGCGCTCATGGAGTCGCTGCTGGTGCCGGCGCTCCTCACCGCCCAACAGTTTGCCGCCCTGCGCCAGGGCCAAAGTGTGCCCGCCGTCCAGGCCGCCGGCCGCCGCGGCGTCCGCGCCTGGCACGAAGCCCGCAATTTGGAAGAACTCGCCGACCTGCTGGCCCAGGCCGGCACGATTGACGCCGACGACCAGCATCTCGCGGCCATCGCCGACCTGTTCATCAAGGGCGCCCCCCGCCGCGACCTGGCCCATTTCTTCGCCCAGACCGTCGCCCATCTTTGGCGGCTGGCCGGCGACACCCCAGCCATCCGTCACTTCCTCGACAGCGCCGGCGTGCGCGCCAGTTGCGCCTGGAATGACCCCGCGGTCTTCACCACGGTCACCGACGAACTCAATGCCAAGCTGCTGCCCCACTGGTTCGCCACCACCGTCGCCGTCCCCGGCGCCGGCTGGCTCGCCCAAGCCATGCCCGGCCTGCCCCTCCGCCTGTGGAATACGGGCGTCAAAGCCCTGGAGGCCGATCCCAAGGGCCTGGAACTGCTCCAAGAAAAATTGCGGTATGACATGTCGCGCCAGCAACTCACCGCCGATGCCGCGCTCTGGCTCTACAAGAGCAAACTGCCCGAACGCGAGCGCATTGCCAACCCCACCCTGCTGTTCAAAACCCTGGCCCTGACGGTCCGCGGCAGCCATCTCAAGGCGCACAAGGAGTTGCGCAAGCTGCTGCTCGAAGACGACAAATTCCAGCGCTTCATTCTCCATGACGGCGACCCCGACGCCGTGCGCCCCCTCGTCCATATTGTCCGCCACTCCCCCATTCTGGATGTCGGCGAGCGCCAGAGCCTGCTGATCCGCATCGTCCGCCACTATCCCGATGTCAAGCACCTGGTCGAACAGCGCACCGGCGCCCCCGCCGTCCGCGCTCTCGGCCAGGTGACGTCGCCCCGCAGCCTGCGTCAGCGCCATCAGGAATTGAACGAGATCATCAACGTCAAGATCCCCGAAAACAGCCGCGCCATCGGGCACGCCCGCAGCTACGGCGACTTGCGCGAAAACGCCGAGTTCAAATACGCCAAGGAAATGCAGCGCTTCCTCGCCTCCCGCCGCCTCCAGCTGGAACGGGACCTGCACGAGATCAGGGCCTACGACTTCAGTGCGGTCGAAGTCAGCGACACCGTCATTCCGGGATGCGTGGCCGTGCTCGAATACGCCGACGGCCACCAGGAAAACCATACCGTCCTCGGCCTGTGGGACGGCGACCCGGACAAGCGCTTCGTCTCCTTCAAGTCACCCTTTGGCGAGGCGCTCCTCGGCAAGAAACCCGGTGCCACCCTCACCCTGCCCGACGGCAGCACCGCCACCCTGCGCGAGATCCAGGCCATCAGCGAAACCCTCGCCCAGTGGCTGCGCGGTGAAGACCAGAGCTAGTACGTTGTAAAACTTAAAGTTTCGGATTCACCACGAAGACACGAAGAGCACGAAGATAAATCGAAGGTCGGTTGGGAACCCCCTTTTTAAGGAAAGGTGGTTCCGAAACCCTCCATCAAACCTTTTTGGGCCCTAGCGTGGAGGGGCGTTTCAGCCACAAGCATTCCCCCCTGATCCTACGTTTTGCCAGAATGGCTTGTGGCTGAAGCGCCCCTCCGGTTTAGGATACAAAAGTTTTAGGAAGGGGTTTGGGGAGCACCCTTTTTCAAAAGGGTGGCCCCAACATCGTCCGACAAAACGGTTACACGCACCTTCAGGCCGGCACCACGCCGGCGGCGGTCACGTCCCGGGCGCGGGCTGTGTCCAAGGCAATCTGCTCACGCAACGCCTCGGTGGTGGGAAACACCAGCTCGGGCCGGATAAACTCGAGAAAGACCACCTCCAGCGTCCGCCCATAAAGGTCGCCGGGATCCTCGAACAAGTGGGTCTCCAGCACCGGCCGCGCATGTCCGCCGCCCTGGGCGGCCAGGGTTGGGGCCTTGCCGATATAGGCCACCCCCGCCCGCGGCGGCCGGCCGCCGGCAGCCCCGTCCGAATCAAGCCGCGCCTCCACGGCATACACCCCACACGGCGGCAGCAACTGGTCCGCCGGCACCAAGTTGGCCGTCGCACAGGAAAACTCCCGGCCGCCCCGGCCCTGACCGTGGGCCACCACGCCGTCAATGGCATAATCACGTCCCAGCAGCCGGCGGGCCAACCGCAGATTGCCGGTGGCCACCGCGTGCCGGATGCGCGTGCTCGACACCGGCCGCCCATAATAGGGCAGTTCCGGCACGGCGGCGACCCGGAACCCCCAGTCGCGCCCGAACTGGCGCAGGCTGCGGATGTCGCCCGCCCCGCGCGCCCCAAAGCGCCAGCCGGCGCCCACGCAAATGCCGCGCACTTCCACCCCTGGCGCCTGAAGCTGCTGCCGCAAAAACTGCTCCGGCGGCAGCGCCGCCATGGCCGGACTGAACGGCAGGACCACCATTCCCTCCACGCCCGCCGCCCGCAACAGCCGCGCCTTTTGGCCGGGCGAGGTCAGCAGCATGGGCGCCGCGTGCGGATGCAGCACCCGCCGCGGATGCGGTTCAAAAGTGACCACCACCGGCCGGGCGCCCGTGGCCAGGGCCATCGCCAGCAACCGCGCCACCAGCCGCTGGTGCCCGCGGTGCACCCCGTCAAACACCCCGCAGGCCAGACAGACCGCGCCAAAGTCCCCGGCACGGTTAAGCTCAGAAATGGACGCCGCGTTCTCCATGGCAGGTACTATAACGCCCGCCCCTCCCGGCCGGGCCCGCTTCAGTGGTGAACGAGCCACACAAAGGACGAGCCACACAAGAGCACACAAGGGATCGGGAAATCCTCCCGCGCTTCCCGCTCGTCCCCCCGCCTATCCGACGCTCCCAAGCCTAGCGAACCTTCGATTCAGAAGAACCGTATGCGTTAATTGCGCTCGTACGGGTCTGTGAGGGGGTGGGGCCGCGAGGCCCCACTCTACTCGGAATTTCTTCCTGTCCCTATTTCTTCCTATTTCTTTCTTCAAGGCCAGCATCGAAGCCCAAGGCAGGCCGCGTAGGGACGTGTGAATCCTGATGGCCGCCGCGTCCTCTTTGTCCTCAAGGTCCTCTCGGGGCCAATCTCCTCCACGTCCTCGGCGGCGTCAGGTTGGTCGTGGTTGGCGGAGAGGCCGCGTAGGGACGTGTGAATCCTGATGGCCGCCGCGTCCTCTTTGTCCTCAAGGTCCTCTCGGGGCCAATCTCCTCCACGTCCTCGGCGGCGTCAGGTTGGTCGTGGTTGGCGGGGAGGACAAAGGGACAGGAGAATAGTGGGGTTGCCAACACAATATTTTTTAAACGAATGACGCAAAGATAGCGAAGACTGACTTGGTGGTTGTGCGTGGGATATGACCTTTGCGGTCTTCGCGATCTTCTGTTAAAAAGAGCAACGCAGGGACACAAGACCGACCGCGGCCGGCTGCAATCGAATGCAGTCGTATGCGCTCGCAAAACCAGGACGAGCGGCTCCCGGTTTTGAAATAACGCCGATCTTAAACAGCGGCAAAGGAATTGCCGCGCTCCCAGACCGCTAGGACTGCCGCTCCGGACCGCATGGCCGGCCGGAAGATGACCGCTTACCTTTTGCGCCTGGCGCATGACGGGGTTGCATCCACCTTCCGACGGGCTAACCTTTCCACCGTCAGGAATCAGTTGACTGGAGAACCCACTCTGATGACGGATGTTGTCCGCCGCCAACCCGACGTTTCCCCGGACGGACGGTGGCCCCACCGCGACGCCTTTGAACCCGCGGGATCCCCGTTCTGGTGGGCCCGGATTCCCGTTTTGGCGTGGGGCGCCTGGGCGTGGATCCATCATTTGCGCGACGACCAGTACCAGGGGGTCATCAAAGGCCTCAATCTCGCGCTCCATGAGATGGGCCATGTGATCTTCGGCGGGCTCGGTGAGTTCCCCGGCATTTTGGGCGGCAGTCTCTTCCAATGCCTGTGCCCCGTGATCGCCTTCATCGTGTTCCTGCGCCAGCGCGACCGCTTTGCGCTTGCCTTCTGCTTCGCCTGGCTCGGCACCAACCTGTTCGATGTCGCGGTCTACATCGGCGACGCCCGCGCCATGGAGCTGCCGCTCGTCTCGCCCTTTGCTGGCGACGGGGAGATCATTCATGACTGGAACTGGATGCTTGACCGTCTCGGCTGGCTCGCCTATGACCAGTCGCTCGCGGGAACCGCCCGGCTCCTCGGATCAGCCGCGTTTTTGGTGTTCCTGGTCTGGGGCAGTCTGGAAGTTTGGCGGCTCCGCAAATTTCAGCGGATGCTGTGACCGCCCGATCCGTTATGGCCGGCTGGTGCGCCACAACTCGAAGATCAGCAGGGTCCACAGGGGATAACTGTGGTCGGCCAGGCCGGCGGTGTGTTCCCGGATCAGCCGCTCCACCACCGGGGGGCGAAAATAACCCGCCCGCGCCGCACCGGGATCCAGTAGCACCTCGCGCAACGGGGCCTGCCAGCCGCCCCGGAACCATGCCGCCAACGGCACGCCGAAGCCAGCCTTCCGGCGCTGGCGGATTTCCGGCGGAATCAGGTCCGCGGCGGCGGCCAGCAGCAGCCGCTTGCGCTGATGTCCGGTCTGCTTGAACCGCCACGGCAGGGCGGCGGCAAACTCGGCCACCTCCCGGTCCAGAAAGGGGCAACGCACCTCCAGCGAGGCCGCCATGGACGCGGTATCCACCTTGCACAGGATGTCATCCGGCAGGTAGGTGGACACGTCCGCCTCGGCCGGAACCTCGTCGGGGTTGGCGGAGGTGGCCATGGCAAACACGTCCCGGATGAGACGGCCGGTGACCGCCGGCGCACCGTCGCGCAACCCCGCGCCGGCCAGTTCGCGCTTGAGTGTTTCGGGAAAGCGGCTGAGCAGGGCCTCGTAGCAAGCGGGGGCATCCGGCTGCGCCAGCAGCAGCAACGCCCGGCGCACCCGGGCCGCGGTCGACCGCTCGTCCAGGCCGGCCGGCAGCCGGCGCGCGGCCGCCGTGGCCAGCGCGCGCCGCCAGGAGGCCGGCAGCAGCGCCGCCCGCCGCAGCCAGCGCATAACCGCATAGCGTTCATAGCCGCCCAGCAATTCATCGGCGCCATCGCCGCCCAGGGCGACCGTCACCCGTTCGCGGGCAAAGCGGGACAACTGATAGGTCGGCAGCAGGGAGGCATCGGCGAACGGCTCGCCCAGGTGCGCCGCCAGAACGCGAACCAGGTCAAAATCGTCGGCGCGCACCTCGCGCTCATGATGGTCGGTGCCGATGCGGGCCGCCGCCAGGGCCGCAAAGCGCCGCTCGTCATACCGCGGCTCGGCAAACCCGATGGTAAAGGTCAGCGGCGGCCGGCCCGAGGCCTGGCGCATCAGGGCGGCCACCACGGTCGAATCCACGCCGCCCGACAGGAACGCGCCCAGCGGCACATCGGCCACCAGCCGCCGCCGCACCGCCGCGGCCAACCGCTCCCGCAGTCCCGCGGCGGCGGCGGCAAAGGACAGATTGGTTTTTTCCGTGAATGACAGGGACCAGTAGCAACGCGGGTCCGGCTCCTGGCGCGCGCCGTTCTCCACCAGCATAAAATGCCCGGGCGGCAGCTTGCGAACGCCGCGGTACACGGTGGCCGGGGCCGGAATGCATTGCAGGCTCAGGTAGTCGTGCAGCGCCTGCGGGTCCAGGGTATCCGGGCACCCCGGAGCCCGGCGCAGCGCGCCCAATTCGCTGGCAAAGGCGAACCGCCCGCCGCGGAAGAAATAGTGCAAGGGTTTTTTGCCGAAGCGGTCACGGGCCAGAAACAACCGCCGCCGCGCCACGTCCCAAATGGCAAAGGCGAACATCCCCTCCAGGTGGTCGAGCAGCCGCACCCCGCACTCCGCATAAAGCTGCAGCAACACCTCGGTGTCGGAACGGGTATGGAAAACCACGTCCCGCGCCTCCAGGGCGCGCCGCAGTTCGACGTGGTTGTAAATCTCGCCGTTGAAGACAATCCACGCGCCGCCGCCCGGCAGTTCCATGGGCTGGCTGCCACCGGCCAAGTCCAGGACGCTCAGGCGCCGGTGCGACAGGCCGATCATGCCATCCCGCCACACCCCCGCCGCATCCGGGCCGCGATGGCGCATCGCCGTAGCCATGGCCTCCAAAGGCTCTGGCGCCACCGGCGCTCCGTCCACATTAAAAATGCCGGCGATGCCACACATGAGAATGCTTTGTTGGGCGGTTGGGGGGTTGGGGGGTTGGGGGGTTGAATGACTGGAAGGGAGTGAGTAAGGAAAAGGGGATGTATACCGCGTTAGGGTTAATTCCACTTTGTTATATTTCAGATTCGTGTGCTCGTTGTCGTCTATCACACTCGGTTCGATCACGACAACGAACACGATAACGATTTTCAGTCGAACAACTTCGCTAGCAAAGGGCTTGCTGCCCGCCAGATCAAAAACGTACGGATCGAAGAGCGCGATGCAATCGCTTTGCTACATTATTTCACGCCTCACGTTTCCCCCCTCAACCCCTCAACCCCTCAACCCCTCAACCACCCAACCCCTCAACCCCTCAACCCCTCAACCACCCAACCCCTCAACCACCCCTACACCCTGCCCCGGCCGCCGCGCTTCCCCACCATCTGCTGGACGCCACAGCGGGGACAGTTCGCTTCGCGCACCGTGCGCACCACAATGAAGGTGCAACTGCACCGGGGACAGCGCATGAGACGGTCCTCGCTGACCTGCCAATGCTGACGCCGGGAACGCCATCCATCCCAGATCACCGCCGCGCCGAGCGCAACGCCCATCACGGCCAGATACACCAGCAATCCCTCGCTTGCCGTAACCTGGATCATGTGCCGCCGCCCCCTTCCGCCGCTGGCGGCGCCACGAGCAGGCGCCATTCCACTTCCAGGGTTTCCCGATATCCGGTATCGCCCGCGAAGCGGTCCGGCAAGGGCCGGTCGTGCCGGCGCAACGCCTCCCGTTCCCACTCCCACAACCGGGTGGCCAACCGGTTGAGCGCCAGACGGTCCAACCGCGTGTTGCCACAAGACGCGTCAAGGCGCAGCCGGCCTGGTGCCTCCGGCTCCAGAATCACCGTAAACCGGGAGGGGCCGGTAGGCGCCCCGGCCGCCAACGCCCCAGCCAGTTCACCCGGGGGCGGTTCGGGCATGTTTTCAAGGCGAACGCCGTCGGCAAAACGCCAGATTACCGTATGCGGGGCCGCCACCGGCGTAACGCCGGCCATGGCGCCGGCGGGCAACTCAAACCGCCACTCCTCGCGCAACGCCGCACCCACCGACAAGGTCGGCACCACCAACGACAACGAGGAAAACCCCGACGGGCCCGGCACCGCCGGCGGCCCGCTGCGCCAACGCACATCCGCCGTGAACGGCGACGCCACCGGCGCGGCCAGCACCGCGCTGTAGCCATGAACGGGATCCGCCAACGTCAGGGCGGTCGGGCGCTCATACTCCGCCCAGGCGCGCAACCCGCCCGGGTCGGTCCCCTCCTCCACACCGGGCGGCGGCAACATCCAACACGGCGGCGCCGTCTCGGCCGCCACCCGGGGACGGGATGGCACCTGCCACGTCAACGCACCATACAACAACGCATGAATGGCCAGCGCGCCCAACAACGCCAGCGCCGGAATCATCCGGCCCCACGTCGCCGCTGTCTTGGGCCGCACCATGCTCATTCCGCCCCCGTCGGCAAACGCACCGGTGCCGGCAACAAACCAACGGGTTGGCGCGGCGTCGCCGTGGCCAGACACACGCCCAGGTTGAGCGACCGCGCCATGGACAAGACCGCCATCGCCTGCTCATAAGGCGCACGACGGTCCAGCCGCAAAATCACCAACGGTGCCCGCGTGGGCTGCCCAGCCCGCGCCCCACCGCCCCGCCGGGCCATCAATTCCTTGCGGTGCAACACCAGTTCGCGAAGTTCGCGCTCCAACTCGTCCCACAGCACCGGCTGGTCATTGAAAAACAACTGGCCGTTGTCCGTGATAGTGACCACCAGTTTGTCATTGGCCAACACCCCGGCGGCCGCGTTGGTCGGCAGTTCCACCGAAATGCCCGGCTGAAACACCAGGGAGCTGCTGATCACGAAAAAGATCAGCAGCAGAAAAAACACGTTCAGCAACGGCACCACGTCCAGCGGGCCGGCAAACACCTTGACGTGCGGTCGGATCCTCATTCGTTTTCCGCCTCATCCGTGGCGCCGGCGGCCGGCAGGCTGGGGTTGGCGGCAGCGCCCACGGCATCCAGATTGAGCTTGTTCCGGCTCAGGAAATAAATCATTTCACTGGCCGCCTTTTCCATGTCCAGGGCCAGGCTTTCCACGCGCCCGACCAGAAAATTATAAAACGCGTAGCAGGGAATGGCCACCGTCAGTCCGGCGGCCGTGGTGAGCAACGCCTTCCACACGTGCTTGGCCAGGTCGCTGGTGCTGACAAAGGCGCCAGTGTCCTGAATCGCCTGGAACGCCCCAATCATCCCCAGCACCGTGCCCAGCAGTCCCAGCAACGGCGTGATGTGGGCGATGGTGGCCAGCGCCTTCAGTCGCTTCTCTAGGCGCGGCAACTCGGACAGGCTCGCCTCCTCAATGGCCCGGCGCACCCCGGCCTCGTCCCGGTCGCCGTGCAGGATGGCGGCGCGCATCACGTGCGCCACCGGCCCGGGCGTCTCGTCGCAAATGGCGATCGCCTCGACCACATTCGGACGCCGCAAAATATTGAATAACCCCTGCAAAAACTCCGGCACATCAATCTGCGCCCGATGATAATGCAGCCAACGGTCAAGCATGATGTACACCGCCGCCAAACTGCACGCGAGAATGGCCCACATCACCACTCCGCCGGCATTCATGAGTTCCTGAAAATACAGCATGCGCGTTCTCCTGCCAGCCGCGTGAAACGGGTTTCCGCTTCAAGAATCACCCAGGCCGGCGCATCCCGTTAAGATAATGGCTGCCGCGCAAAACGCGCACCACCCCCGCCAGACAATCCGCAAGGGACCTGTTGGGGCCACCCTTTTGAAAAAGGGGGTTCCCAACCTGTCCCCTTCGCGCACGGATTGGACGCGGGGCGGGGGTGGCTTACAGTTTGCTCATGCGCATCCGCATCGATTCTATCCGCAAGCAGTACGGCGCCCAAACCGTGCTCGACAACCTGTCGCTGGAGATCGCCGACGGCGAGCTGTTCTTCCTGCTCGGCCCCTCCGGGTGCGGCAAGACCACCCTGTTGCGCGCCCTGGCCGGCCTGGTCGAGCCCGATGCCGGCCACATCTTCTTCGACGACCGCGACATGACCGACGTGCCCACCCACCAACGCCGGGCCGCCCTAATGTTCCAGGGCTACGCGCTGTGGCCGCACCTGACCGTCGCGCAAAACATCGCCTTCGGCCTGGAAATGCTCGGCCTCGGCCGCGCCGAACGCGACACCCGCGTCCGCCGCGCGCTCGACCGCGTCCGCATCACCGACCTGGCCGAACGCAAGCCCAACGCCCTCTCCGGCGGCCAGCAGCAGCGCGTTGCCCTCGCCCGCACCCTGGTGGTCGAACCGGCCTGCCTGCTCCTCGACGAACCGCTGGCCAACCTGGACACCAAACTGCGGCTGGAAATGCGCGCCGAAATCCGCCGCCTGTGCAAGGAGGCCGGCCTCACCGCCGTCTACGTCACCCATGACCAGAAGGAAGCCCTGGCCGCCGCCGACCGCCTGGCGGTCATGGACCGCGGGCGCCTGCTCCAGGCCGGCGCGCCGCGCGACCTCTACACCCGCCCCGCCAGCCCCTTTGTCGCCGCCTTTCTTGGCCCGGCCAACCTGCTGCCCGCCACCGTGGCGGCCCATTCCGACCCCGGCCCGGCCGTCCTCAGCCTCCCCTGCGGACTCCGCATTCGCGCCGCGACCGCCGGCAACGCCGCCACCGGGGCGGCCGTCACCGTCTGCCTCCGCCCGGAAGCCCTGGACGTCCGCGGCGACCTCCCGGCCGGCGAGAACTGGTTCCCCGGCCGGCTGGCCGACAGCGCCTATCTTGGCGGCATGGCCGAGCACACCATCGTGCTGGACGCCCCCGCCGGCGCCGGCCCGACCCTGACCGTGCTCGAAACCAACCCGCCCCCCGACCGCCACCCCGGCGCCTCCCTGTGGTTGCGCCTCCCCCCGGAGCACGTCACCGTGCTGCCGCCGGCCTGACCGATTCACCCGTCCCTAACGCCCTCCTAACGCCCCGTCCCTAACGCCCTGCTCCTCCGCCCATCGACCGTTACATTCTTGTGTTTTTGCTTCTGCTCCAGTACAGTACACATGACTACCGGAATAAGGCAATGCCATCCAAAAGTTACCGAATCAAACTCGATAGCCAGACGTGGCTGGTTATTGATTATGTCATGGTGAAGGGGCGCATCGTCAGTTTCGTGGTGCGGTTAATGACCACTATTGAGGATAACGATGTTAGCGTGGCACGTTATGATACTGCGCACGGCATGCCACACCGTGATGAACTCGACCTAAAATCGGAAGTCGTTACAAAGATATGGTTGCCCCAACTAACCTTGGAAAACGCCATGACTTTTGGCATCGAGGACTTCAGAAAACACTATGAAAACTACATCCACAAGTACCTGTCAGCATCGCGTACTAACCGTTAACCGTAAGGCACTGGTCAAGCTTCCCAAGAAAACCGGCGACATTGAGACTTGGCTGGTGTCCATGGGTGGCAAACCCATTACCGCTAAAATGCAAAAAAAGCTTGCCGATACCGGTAACTGGGGCATGCCCAAGGAATAACGGTCGGTAGGCTCACGCCACGGCGTGGATCGCGAAACTCCGCGGCGGCAGCGTCACCTGCCAGCCAGTTGCGGTTTTTTTCAGCTTTAACGGACGGCGGAACAGCTTCTCCCCCAACGCGGGACTTGGTGGCCAACCTGCTGCGGTGCCTGTGTGACTGGCGCCCGGAAAGCGGCCTGCGCTGGGCGGGCGGGCGGCTGACCGCGGCGAGGCTCCGGTCGCTGCAGGGCCTGCCGTGCCGGGTCAAAACCGGTGGTACATCCATGGGGGAACGCGTGGCCGTGACCTGCCAGGGACAGCCGATGCCCATGACGACGCCGGACGGTGGGATTGCCTTCGCCACCACGGCCGGCGGGGAATATGCCTTGACCCCAAAGAGTTAAAAAGGCACGCCGTCGTTGCCAAAGTTCCCGTTCGAAACGGGCCCCGATGCTGAAAAATAAAAATCGGCACGGCATTTGACAAATTCACCGGGCCCGATATGTTGTTCCTATAAGTTCTATTTAAGAATATTTAGGAATGTTTAAGCATGATCGCGGTCGACAAGAGCGTCCAGGTGGAACGGCAGTTGCGCAGCATCATTGCCCGCGGCAAGTATGCGCATGCGTCCCTGTTGCCGACCGAGACCGAACTCATGAAGGAGTTCCAGATCGGACGCAACACGGTGCGCCAGGCGCTGGCGACACTGGAGATGGACGGCCTGGTCATTCGCCGGCGCGGCTCGGGCACCTATGTCAACTATCCGCGGGACAAGACCGAGATTGCCATTTTGGGCAACATCTACACCTCGGGCTCGGGCGGCGGCTTTTTCCAGGCGCGGATTTTGCAGGAACTGCAAGCCTGCCTGGGCAAGGCGGAACTGCGGCCGGTGCTGTATTTCGGGTCCGGACTGACCAGCGAAGAGTTTGCCGCCTCGATCAAGTTGCTGGATCCGGGCATGCTCGACCACACGGCGGGAGTGGCCGCTATTCACGACCTGCACTATTTCGAGCCGAAACTGCGGGAACTGGGCGTCCCGGCGGTGGGCCTGAGCACCAGCGTTTCCACCTGCCGCCACCGCGCCGTGCTCGATCATGGGCGGATGCTGGAGTTGGGCGCGGAAACGTTGCGCGCCCATGGCGGCGAGGCGTTTGCGTTCGTGCATTTCCGCTTCCCCGACAGCTACCTGGAGCCCGGCAGCGAACATCATGCCATCAACCAACAGTATCAGGCCTTGGGACGCCACGCGCGGGTCACCTATGTGCCAGTCGCGTCCTATCCCGACACCCGGGATGCCTACGCGGCGTTCAGCCGCTTCCTTGATACGCCCGGCCACCCGCGGCACGTTTTTTTCGCTGATGATTGCATCTTCGATGTGGCCGCGCAGGTCATTCTCGAGCGCGGCCTGCGGGTGCCGGAGGAGATTCAGTTCATTACCTGCACCAGCATCGGCCGCCCTTTCCACTTCCCCGTTCCCGTCACCGGGGTCGGGTTCCATCCGCGCCGCATCGCCGACGGACTGTGGCGCCAGCTCAAGACCGTGATCGAAAAACCCGACCTCCCGCCGAGCACCGTGATGATCGAGCCGGAATTTATCCCCGGCAACACCCTGATACCCGCGAGCCCAATTCCACTTTGATAGATTGAAACTCGTCGTCGTTCTCGTGCTCGTCGTCGTCATCGAATCGAGTACGAAGGACGACAACGAGAACGACGACGAGCACAAGAATCGAGAATGTAACAAAGTAGAAAAGTAGAACTAAAAAAGAGAAGACATGACCCGGCATCCGACAACCCAGCATGGCGACGGCACCGGAGGCCCCGTCGCGAGATCAGCGCTTGACAAGCGATGATAAAGACCCGTTCCGTTTGGCAACCAAGAAAACCGATGGCAAGGAGACACGCATGAACGCACAACAGATGAAACAGAACCAGATGAACAAAAGGACAGAGGCAATGAAAACCGTATTCAAAACACTCATCGCGGTGGTTGTCTACACGACCACTTTCGCCGGCTCCATTGGGCAAGCCACAGCAAGCATCATCACCATCAACCCGGCAAACAGCATTGTGCAGGACGGCGACTTTGAGGGGCAACCGGGAGACGGTTCCTTTATTGGCGCGCCGTGGACTGCCTTCATGGTGCCGGGCAGTAACATTGCCAACAGCCCATTCACCAACGTCTTTGCAAATAATTCCCGAGGGGTAAACTCCCAGGCTGGAGGTACCAACGGCAACGGTTCTGAATATTTCATTGGCGGTTTCAGCGGCAGTATCCCCAACGGTTCGACCGCTCAATTCGTTTACAATGTGGATGTCAAGGCCAACATTGACCAGTTGCAAACGGGCTCTTGGGGATTTGTCCTGGGTTCCGATGGCGCCAACACCGTCTTCACCTTGCGGCTCAGCGGAGCCAACCTAACCGTAAAAAGCGGGGGAACCGACCAGGTGTTTGCGTTGGATGCGGAGCCCGCTGGTTCGGCAGGCTACACGAAATACGGCGGGAGCGACTGGTATAATATTCAGTTGATCGGGGACATGGCAACCAAGACCTTCTCCGGCACGTTGACGCCCTTTTCCAACCAGGGCAACGCCGTATCCATCGCCTCAAGGTCGTTTACCACCCCCAGCACGGCAATCAGTTACCTCCATCGGAATACAACCTTGGCGTCTCCCAACATGTTTGTTGATAATTTTGCGGTCGCGCTTCTTCCCGTTCCCGAGCCCCACAGCCTCGCGCTGCTGGGCCTGGCGGGACTGGCCCTGTGGCGGAGCCGGCGCGGCAAGACCGTGGCGTGAGTGGCTCAAGGTAACCCGGCTGAACATCGAACATTCAACGCTGGACGTTGAGTGTTCGATTAAAGATCATGCGCATCTTGCAACAGAGCTTACTGGAGGCTCTTGCAAAACCTGCGGAAAGTCTGAGGGTACACCCGTTCCGAAAGCAGGGTCGGCGTTATTTCACGACCGGGAGCCGCCCGTCCTCGGGCGGACAGCGACGGCGTCACCCCAGTTCCGCGTCTTTATTCCTAGCCTGACGGATTCACCACCTGACGCGCGTCTCCGACGATAACGGGTTCGTCCGCCCGAGGACG
>CAITYL010000188.1 GCA_903896595.1 uncultured Lentisphaerota bacterium | reverse complement strand
GTTGGGCGTCGTAAAGTCGATCATTTTCTTCCTGGGAAAACCTGATCTTGATCATAGCCCATTCCCCTATCCAGACACCGTTGTCTTGTGATAAAAAATGTAGCTATAAAATTTAAAATTTCAACCTAAAGCAGTATATAAGGAATGCATTCGCATGCTCAATGGCTTGGAGAAAACGCTAGAGCGTAAAATTCCAGAGTCGGAACGACGCTGGCAAGTAAACGATGACACGCCTGCCTATGGAACCTCCAGCCAACCGGTTATTGCTGGCTGGCCGACACCTGACACCTGCGCGACGCCTTAGGCCGGCTCGACCAGCGCGGCGAAGCGCCAGGCCGGGCAGGTCATGCGCAGTTCGGTCGCACCGTCTGGCCCCGGAGTCAGCGCATACTCCGTTCCCGAAATCAGGTCCGTCAGAACCGGTTTCCGGAAGAAGCCGGGCCGGAAGCGCAGATACGCCTCGTTGTGTTTTTCCTGGAAGAAGACAAAGACGACGCGGCGATTTTGGCTGACGCCATGTTTGGTGTACAGGAATGCCGTCGGGTCCGGGTGGGGCAGAAAGATCTCAATGTCATGGGTCACTCCCGCCTTGCGGACTACCCAGGCCACAAAATCCTCAAACCCGGTTGTCTGCTGCTGGCGATAGGCCTCGCCCAGATAACCGCCGCAGTACACGACCTGACCTTTGCCGGCGGGACAGGACAGCAGCAGGGCGCCGTCCCGGTGGCTGGCATGGACGGTGCCGTGGCCGGTCTCCAGTGGTGTGATCCACTGGGCCAACCCCATCTCGCAGGGCAGGCCATCCAAATCCGCCGTTAGTGTCGTGCTCTCCAGTTGCCGGCGCCCGACCTCTCGGACGCCGGTCAGGCGCGCCAGGAGACGGTCGACGGAATAACTGTACAGCCCCTGGGGATTGAAGGCGCCGCTCTCGGATTCACACACCACCGTGCCGCCCTTTTCCAGGAATCGCGTGAGCGCCTTTTCCACGGCGGGCGAGAAGACCAGCGTCCGGGGCAGGAACAGGACTCGCAGCTGCTCCAGCACCTCCAGATGTTCCTCCTCGACCGCGACAAACGGGATGGATTTTCGCACCAAGGCGCGGCAATAGCCATGGAACGCCGCCGCCGCCGGTCCGCCATTGCCGGTTTGGGAGAATTGCAGATAATAGGATTGCGGACTGAACAGGACGCCGACGGTGGCCGGAGCCGGTTGATAGGCGTCCAGCAATGACCGGTGTTGTTCAACCACGTTGCCGGTGACCCGCATGGCCGCCAGGCGCTCTTCCGCCAGGCCGTCCAGGCCGCTGAGCCCATAGCCGCCCGATTCGCAGCCGAAGACTTCGTCGCGCCAGCACCAGAACAGGATGGTGTCGGCGCCGCAGGCCAACCCGTTCCAGAGCCAGCGTTGCTGGGAAAGCGCGTCCACCGGCTTGTGGACTTCAAAGCCTTGGGAGGCGCGCCCGCCCTGGAGCTCGCTCAGCCAAACGCTTTTGCCGCGCGCGGCGCTCTTGACCAAATCGAGGCGCATGCCAAAATCCGCATCATCAATGCCGCACCATTTCGGGAAGCTCGAACACCCCACGCCGTCCAGGTGGTCGGCAAAGGCCCAGTCGTTGCCGCGGTCGATGGGGGTCAGCGTTCCCCCGCCCGCCATCTCGGTGCAGGGGCAGCCCCCGTGCAGGGTCACGGGATGGCGCGGGTCCAGTCCCTTCATCAGGTCGTAGCGGTTTTGGCCGTGCTGGTTGGCGCGCACGGTGAGGAAGTGGGAAAACGCCATCATTTCCGTGTAGGTGTGGCCGGGGCTTTTGCCTGGCAGGACCTCATCCCACTGGCCGTAACGGCGTTTCCACGCCCGGTTTAAACCGTCCAGGTCGCCGTACAACCGGCCCAGCCACTGGCGGAACGCCGCCAGCGTGTGCGGGCAGTGGCAGACAATGCCCTCGGCATCGACGTTCCAGCGGGTTTCATTCCAGCAGTCCCAGCCACGCAGGTTGGGCAGGTCGCGATACCGCGTCACCACGGTCTTCAAGAAGGCCGACATGCGCTCCCACACTTGGGGATGGTCCGTACAGCCGCCCGGAGTCAGGCCGAAATGGCATTCATTGCGGTTGAGGCTGACGATGCGGTGCCCGGAATTATTGATCATCTCGCTGCCGGGCACTTCGCGATGGATCCAGTAGGGCTGGATTTCCGCGATGGTGCTGATCACCAGGCCCAGGCCATGCTTGCCGGCCAGTTCCATCAGGCGGTCATAGTCATCAAACACATACCGCCCGGGCTTGGCCTCGACCCATGCCCACAGCACCCATAATTGCACCGTATTGAGTCCCGCGTCCCGCATGCGGCGCAGGTCATCGTCCCAGTATTTGCCATCCGGGAACGGAGCACGGTAATATTGTACGCCCAGATTCATGTCGTGGAAGTCCTTATCCAACCCGTGATATACGCGGTGCCTCCGTCGTCGACGGCGTCGCCATGGCGGGGTAATATACCGGCCCTTCGCCGTCTCCGGTCCGGGCCCGGCTACGGTTTGCCGGGAACCGTGGCACCTGGTGTGATCCGGTCGAGCGTGTAACCGGCGTTTTCGACCGCGCGGGTCAAGTCGGCGGCGGTCAGCCGGTGGCCGGGAGCGAGGGTGACGGTGAGTTGGCCCGTCGTGGGATTCGCCTGGGTGGCTTCCACTCCGGCCAGCGCCTTAAGCGATTGGCTGACGGTGGCCACGCAGACGCTGCAATTCATGCCTCGGACCTCCAACACAACCGAGGTTTTACCCGTCAGGTCTGGCCCCGCCGGAGGTGCGGTGGCAGAGGGGCTTGGGCCTGGTTCGGGTAACGCCGGTGATGCCGTGTGGCACCCCCCGGCCATGGCCAGTCCGCACAGGAGAAGGGGGCCGATAACGAGATTGCGCATGGGCTCGCTCATGTCTTGGCACGCCGGCTGATTTCCAGCAATTGCTTCATGACCGGAAAATAATCCACTTTGGCGCCTTTGACGCCAAACCCGTCATGCAGCTCCCGGTAGAGCGCATACAGCTCATTGTACGTCTTTTGGCTGGCCTTAGCTGGCTTGTAGATGGTGTCCTTGAACCCGCACATGGCCTTTTGCGCGGCGGTGGCGGTGGGATAAAGGCCGGCGGCCACCGCGGCCATGATGGCGGAACCCAGCGCGCAGGTTTGGGCCGAACGGGACAGGGTCATCGGCCGGCCGAGCACATCGGCATAGATCTGCATGAACAGCGGATTTTTCTCGGCAATGCCGCCGCAGGCGACCACTTCCCGGACCTTGACGCCGTATTCCTCGATGCGGTCCAAAATGCGCCGGGCGCCAAACGCGGTGGCTTCGATGAAGGCGCGGTAGAGTTCGGCGCGGGTGGTGTGCAGGGTCATCCCCAGGACCGCCCCGGTGAGGCGGGCGTCCACCAGAATGGTGCGGTTGCCGTTGTGCCAGTCCAGGGCCAGCAGGCCGCTGGCGCCGGCCGGGAGGGCCGAGGCTTCTGCGGTCAACCGGGCATGCAAGGCGGCGTCACCTGCGCACACGTTGGTCACAAACCAGTTGAAAATATCGCCCACGGCGGACTGGCCGGCTTCAATGGCAAAACAGCCGGGCAGCACCGAGCCCTTGACGATGCCGCAGACGCCGGGAATGTCAGGAACCGGCTTGCCGGCCGGTGCCACCAGGCAGTCGCAGGTGGAGGTGCCGATGATCTTGACCATGCGGCCGGGGGCCACGCCGGCGCCCACCGCGCCCAGGTGTGCGTCAAAAGCGCCCACCGCGATGGCGATGCCGGCCGGCAGGCCGAGCTTTTTTGCCCAGGCCGGGCAGAGGCGGCCGGCCAATTCGTTCGAACTGTGGGCCGTGGCGCACAGGCGGGTGCGCAGCTTGCCCAGCTCGGGATGGAGCTTGCCCAGGAACGCCGCGTCCGGATACCCGCCCCAATCCGCGTTGAACATGGCCTTGTGTCCGGCGGCGCACACGCCGATCTTCAATTCCTTGATTGAGGTCACGCCGGCCAGCACCGCCGGGATGAAGTCGGCGATTTCAATCCAGCTGTGGGCGGCGGCGAAGACCTCCGGATCCGTCTTCAGGCAGTGCCAGATCTTGGAAAAAAACCATTCCGAGGAATAGGTGCCGCCGCACTTGGCCAGGTAGTGGGGGCGCATTTTGGCCGCGAGCGCGGTGATCGCCTCCGCTTCCGCCACCGAGGAGTGGTCTTTCCACATCCACGCCTGGGCGTTGAGGTTCTTGGCGAATTTCTTCTGGCAGGCGAGTGGCTGCAACATGGCATCCACTGGCAGCGGCGTCGAACCGGTGGTGTCCACGCCGATGCCGGCCACCTGGTTGACGGAAAAACCTTTGACTTTGGCGGCGTCCTTCAGGGCACCTTTGACCGCAACCTCCAGGCCCAGCAGGAAATCGGCCGGGCTTTGGCGCGCCACATGCGGGTTTTTGCGGTCGGTCAGCACGCCGGCCGTGCCGCTGGGATAGTTGAACACCGCCGTGCCGCATTCGTGGCCGTCCCGCACCTTTACCACCACGCAACGCACACTGTTGCTGCCATAGTCGATGCCGATGGTGTACGCGTCACGAATAGCCATGGAGCCTGATCCCTTTTTGGGTTGTCTGGGGCGGTGTCAAGACAACTCTCGCGCCGGTACTATGCCCGTTGCCGCAATCCCGCGCAAATGAGTGGCTTGGCATCTATGTGGGTGATCAAGATAGCACGGTGTTGGCCGGCATTGAATGGTTGAAATAGTGGGTTTTATGGATGGTTTGACAAAAAATCCACCATCAGCCTACAGCCTAAAAAGCTTCAGTCTGATGTCGTATATAGTCCGGGACCGGGGCCATGCCGGTGGAGGAGCGGACCATCAGGCGCGGCTCCAGGCGCCGCATCAGCGGTTGTCCCGCCACCGCCTTGCCGCTGATGCGGGCAAACAGCCGTTCGGTGGTGGCGGCGGCGATGTCGCTGACCGGTTGGGCGATCGTGGTGAGCGGTACCGGGGCGTAGGCGGCCACTGGAATGTCGTCGAAGCCGACGACTGAAAGGTCTTGCGGAATGCGCCGGCCGGCTTCCTGGATGGCGCGCATGGCGCCAATGGCCACCTCGTCGTTGTTGCAGAACCAGGCTGTGGCCTGGCAGCCGTTGGCCAGCAACGCGCTGGCGGCACGATAGCCGTCGGCAAAGCCCTGGCCGTCAGCCGGCCACAACAACTGGTGCTTGACGGGAATGCCCCCGGCGGTCAAGGTTTCACGATAACCGGCCAGCCGTTGCCGGACCAGGTCGGTGCGGAGGTCGCCGTGGAGAAAGACGAAGCGGCGATGGCCGAGTTCCAGCAGATGGCGGATGGCCAGCGCGGCGCCGAACCGGCGGTCCACGGTGATGCAATCCACCTCACCGCCGGGCAGCGGTTCGAGGGTCAGGATGGGGACGCCGCGCTCTTGGAGCGGGACCAGGCCGGCGCTGGTCGCCGCGGAGCCGCCTTGGATCAAGACTAGGCCGGCCACCAGATGGTCGGCGAACTCGTGCAGATATTGGGCTTCCAGTTCGGGATCGCCGTCCGTGTTGCGCAGCAGGGCGCGGTAGCCGCGGGCCAGGATGGCGTGGTCGATCTCGCGCAACTTGAGCAGGGTCATCGGCACATCCAGCGCCTGCACCAGCAGGCCGATGAAGTTGGATTTGCCGGAGCGCAGGCTCGACGCCGCCAGGTTGCGGCGGTAGCCCAGGCGTTGCGCCGCATCCAAAATGCGTTGGCGCGTTTCCGGGCGGATGACCACGGACAGGTCGCCGCGCACCACCACCGAGGCGGTGGTCACCGCCACGCCGGCGTCCCGGGCAATGTCCCGCAAGGTCGGACGGGAAGATGCGGTTTTTTGGGGGGTGGGGGAGGGCATGGCGGAGCCTCGGTGGTAACAGTTTGGGCTAAAGAAGGTTGAGCTGTACCGGTTTTTGGGGCGGCGGCGTTTCGTCCTTTAGCTCGGCCACCGGCTTAATGGCCTGAAACGATAGAAAGAGACTTGACGTTAGTTGTCTCACCTGAGTAAGTTAGGCCGTGACACCCGCCTTCGATCATCGAAAACAACCCGGCGGGGTCACGGAGAATCATACCAT
>CAITYL010000187.1 GCA_903896595.1 uncultured Lentisphaerota bacterium | reverse complement strand
GTCAGGTACGCGGCGAATAGCGGCGTACCTACGGCACGCCATTTTTTCATTTCCCGGAACAGGGGCTGAAGCCCCTGCCTATTTTCATTCAGTCCCTCCGGGACGCCGCCGCTCCCAAACCCCGTATTTGAAGTACGCAGGGACAGGTAACTCGTGACTGACGGCCCGCTCACCCGGCCCATTAACCGTCCGTCGCCTCACCCTTTACCTGTCACCCTTTAATTTGATCGAAGCGTTTCAATGGCAAATACAGATCAAAAAAACATCTTCGATTTATCTTCGTGCTCTTCGTGACTTCGTGGTGAATCCGAACGTTTAAGTGTTACAAGGTACTAGCCCCCTGCAACGGGGAGGACGCGAGGGACTTGAGAAACTCGAGAGACCGGAGAGTGGCGAAACTCATCCGGTCTCTCCTGTCCCGGGAATCCCTCGCGTCCCGCCCCCCCCCTAAAAACGCCACTACCAGGAGCCACCCCAATGCTTGCAAATTGACAGCGTAATGACTACATTATTGACGGGTAAGCCGAAACAAAGATCAGATTTCATTGCGGTTTTCTGCTTGCTTAATTTCAGCTTTTTCGTTGACCCGTCACTAATTGTTTTTCAACAGAGGCGCTTTCAAAAGTAACGATGTTTTTCCCATCACCGGGAGCCGCCCGTCCTCGGGCGGACGAACCCGTCATCGTCGGAGACGCGCATCATCGGTTTGGCGGACGGTGGCCCAATAAAAAAGGACGGAACTGCTGTGACGCCATCGATTTCCGCCCGAGGACGGGCGGCTCCCGGTCTTGAAATAACGCCGGTCAAAAAGACTCCACTGAGGTGCCGCCATGGCCGTTCTGACCATTCGTAATGTGCCGGCTGCCGTCCACCACCGGCTGCGTGCCCGTGCCATCACGACCGGGCGCAGCATGGAAGCCGAAGCGCGGGTAATTCTGGCGGCGGCGGTTCAGGACGTCGTGCCGGAGTCACCCCTGGAAATCCGCGACTGGGTGGACACTCTGTATGGCGACCAAAAACCGGCGGGCGTGGTTGACTCGCTGTTGGGTGAGCGCCGGCAAGAGGCGGCTGACGATGCTCGTGCTTGACGCCTCGGCCTATCTGGCCTGCCTGTTCCGCGAAACCGGACACGACCTGGTCGCGCCCCGGTTGCGGGAGTGCTGCCTGTCAACGGTCAACTTGGCGGAAGTGATCGGCCGCTTCACGCGCGACGGCCATGACGCGTCCGTGGTCGCCCCGCGCCTGATCGCCGCCGTGCGGGAAATCGTGCCGTTCTCAGAAGGGCAGGCGATCCTCACCGCCACCCTGCTTCCGGTTACCCGATCCCTTGGCTTGTCACTGGGGGACCGGGCCTGCCTGGCGCTGGCGCTCGTCCGGCGCTGCCCGGTTCTGACCGCTGACCGCTCCTGGGCCAAGCTTAAGCTCGCCGTCGAAATCCACATAATCCGCTAGTGCCTTCAGGAAATGGGGGCGCCGCCCCCAAACCCCTGCCAAAGGGACCTGTCCCTTTGGAATCCCCGAGGCATTCCGTTTCAAGAGGGCCGATGCCGCGTGCCGCATTCCGGTGCTCCGTCAGTGGTTGCGGCCTTGGGCGGCACGCAGTATCGGCCCTCTTGAAACCGGGAGTGGGGATTCTTAAGGGACGCAGTTCCTTAAGCGGGGTTTGGGGCAGCGCCCCAACTCATACCGAGACCGAATAGGGGTCTTCCATGAGGGTGGCGGGGATGGGCTGGGTCGGTTGGCCGAGGGCTTTCCGTGCCTCCTGCCACAGCCTGCTGCGGCGGTGGCGGCAGTGGTGGCGCGGCCAGCGGGTGCCGTCGAGCAGGCGGAGGCAGCCTTCGGCATCGCCGCCGTCCAACCGCAGTTCCGCCTGGGTCTCGGTGCGGCGGAAATCGTCGGCATCGGTCCAGCGGGCCAGCAGGTGCCGCCGTTCCTCCGGCCGGTTCAGTTCCCGCAGCAGGGCGTTGGCGTGGACGAACAGCGAGCCGTCCGGGCGCAGGGCCAGCGCCTGGTCGATCAGCGGCCAGGCGGCCTCCGGGGTACGGTCGATCCGCCACTGGATCAGTCCCAGGCAGGCCAGCGCGGCCACGGACGCCGCGTCAGCCTGAAGCGCCAGTTGAAAGCAACTCTTGGCTTCGGGCCAACGCTCATGCGCGGCCTCCCAAATGCCACGGGCGGTGAGCCAGGCGCCGCCGGCCGTCCGGGCCGCCCACTGCAGGGCCTCGTCCAGCGCGAGGCCGGTGGGCGGCCAGTCTTCGGCCACCCGGGCCGCGTTGTTCTGGAGGAACGCGCGGTCGTGGTTCCGGTGGGCGATCAGCAGGTGCTCCCACACGCTCTCCCGGCCATGCCCGGGCAGCCGTTGGGGTGCCGGCGCGATGCCGCCCAGGCGGCGGGCACACGCCGCATAGGTCGGGCGCTGGTCGTCATCCAGTTCCCGGCGGTCGTCCACCGGCATCCAGATTTCGGAAAAGGCCAGCTCCGCCCCCGGCCCGAACTCAATTTTCTGGTTCTGCAAGGTGGGAATGCCGGCCTGGATTTCGACCGTGGTGTCGCCGTCGCGGGTCATGGTAAGCGACCAGTCGGCGGTTTGTCCGCTGCTGCCGAAGCTCCACAGCTTTTTGCCCGGCAATTCGTTGGGATCGGCCAGGTGCAGCAGGCCCCAGCCGCGCTCGTGATGGTAGATGCCGAACCAGTCACTGGCCGTGGGTTCCATGAAGGCGCCCACCATGCGGTCATAGGTGCGGTGCCAGCGCAGGTCGACGCCCTTGAAGATCGGCCAATGGCCGGTGCCTTCCCCGTCAATGTGCGCCACGAACGGCTCATTGGGATAGACGAACTCCACGTCGCGGCTGCCCGGCTGGGCGGCATTGCTCCACCACTGCACCTGGCGGGTTTGGTCGGTCGCGTTCCAGCCGCGCACGGCGACCACCACGCCGCGGAAGCCGGGGTACAGGCGGATTTCGGCGCGCCAGGACAGCCCCCACTGCCGCTCCGTCTCGCCCACCGCCACCCCGGCCATGCCGGTCTTGGCGTCTTCAATCAATTCGTAACCAACCGGTTCCGTGCCGGTGGGCGAGTGGGCATAAGGAAAACTCAGCTCAATGCCCAGGCTGAGGAAATTCCACCGCGGCGGCACGCGCGTCGGCCGCACGCAACGGTTGTCATGCAGGTAGCCGCCGCCGGAGTGCCGGTCCTCGATCTGCAGGATCCGGCCGCCCAGGGACGGCAGGACGGTCACCCGCAGCAGCTCGTTCTCGACGATGACGGCGGCGTAGTCGCACAACTTCGGCCGGGGCAGGTTGCGCAGAAAGCCGTGGTACGGATAGAGTGGGAACGGGTAAACATTGTCGTCGTCAAACAGCGGCGGCAAGTGGCTCCGGGCGACGGTGGCGTAGGTCGGCAAGGCGACGGTGGCCCGGCGGGCGGTGGCGGCCGGCCGGGGGGCGCCCGCCGCGTCCGGCGCGTTCTGATCCGGCATGGTGATCGTGGGGTCCTTCATGGGTGAATGCATCTTATTACGTTTCACTTTGTTACATCTCAAATCGCGTGTTCGTCGTCGTACGTCGTTTTCGATCAACCGAGCCGCGAACGAAGCGACCGGTCAAAAAGAATCCACTTTTTCGATTGAATGTCCAATAATCAACAAGGAATATCCAATATCCAAGTCAATGCAGGCGCGCGCTTTTTACAGAACTGAATGGTTTTTTCCCTTCCTTCCTTGGACATTCCTTATTGGATATTGGATATTCAAATTTTCGGCAACCTTTGGGACCCGTCACTAACGTTCCGGGCTCGGCTGGTCAAAACGTCCTGTTTGCTTCCATTATTACTGATTGCGCAGCCAGAGGTAGACGCCCTGGGTGAAAGCGGCGGGGAACGGCAGGCGGAGGCTGCCGTCGGCGCCGGGCGCCGGCAGGTTTGGAACGGGATTGCCATCGCCGGTGGTGATCTGGAGCCGCTGGGGATCAAGCCCCAACGCCTTCAAGTCCAACGTGATGACGGCGGCCGGCGCTTGGCGTTTTGGGGTGGCCACTGCCAACAGCACTGAACCCGGCCGGTAGTGGAAGGAGGCGATCACCTCCGGGTGCGAACTCCGCACGCGCGGATCGTTTTTCCAGTAGGCGACGAACTCGGCACGGTCGATGCCATAGCTGTCCCAGGCTTTCCACACCGGGGTGCGCCAGACGGCGGTTTCGGAGCCGGGCACGTCGCCGGAACTCCAGGTGCCGTAGCCATGGGCCAGGGCCAGCGGCCGGATATACGGCTGCTCCAGGATCGGGCCGCGGTAGAAGTCACGCGGCAATCCCCATTGCGGACTCAGCACCACCCGCAGGTAGTCCAGCGGGACTTCGAACCCGGCGGGGGCGACCCAGAAGTTTTCACCGGTCATGAAGTAATCGAGGAACTGGCCGGAGAACGGGGCGGTGCCATGACCGAGGAAGAAGAAGCCGGGGTCGGCGGCCAGGGTGGCGCGGCGCAGGCGCAGCATGAAGCTGCGGGCGCCGCGGATCGGTTGCGCCGGCACGATGGTGCCATCGGCGTAGGTCCGGGCATGGGCATGGTACGGGTTGGTGCAAACGCCGGCGCCATAGGTGCCGTCGAAATACATGCCGCCGACGCCGTACTCCTTGATCAGGCGCACCCAGCCCCAGATGTAGAAGTCGCTCCACGCCGTGTCGTGGCAGACAAAGTGGAGATCCTGGGCCGGCTGCCGCTGGAAGGCGGCCACCGGCGGGTTTTTCAGGCTGAACTCGGCCCCCCACTCGTCCCATTCCGGGGCCAGCGTGGAGATGATCGGGTGCGAGTAGAGGCAGTTGCGGACGCCGTGGGCGCGGGCGGCGGTGGCGGCGGCCTTGACTTGGGGCATGTTGAGGAAGGAGAACGGGTAGCCCATGATTTCCGTCCACGGTTCATGGGTGTGCGCCTCTTTGACCCCGAGGGTTTGGGCGCCGGCGAAGAACTGGTCCAGCGCCGCCGCCGTGGCGGGCGGCGTGGCCGGATACCAGCCGTCGCCCACTGGGCGCGGCGCATGGGGGGCGACCAACGGTTTGACCGGAGTGGCCTGCCAGGCGAAGCCGAAGGTGCGCGGCGCCTTGAACAAAACCGGGGCATCAACCAAGTGACTGCGCCAGAGCCAGGTGGCGGTGCCCTGCGGCACTAGCGCCACCTCGCGCTTGCGGTCGGCGGGCTCCCAGCCCGCGTCGCTCTCGGCGCAGAACGCCAGCCCGCGTTCCTCACTGCCGATCCATTGCAAGCCATTGGCTTTCTGGGCATTCCAGTCAAGGCTGCAGATTACGGTGGTGGCGATGCCACCGGTGGGGATGGCGACCGGATCGTTGAAGACCGGCAGCCGGTAGTTGGCGTGGGCCCGGCTGACCGGCAGTTCGAGCCACAGCCGGGCGAGGTTGCCGCCAGCGGGCGGCGGGGTCACGGTGATCTCGCTCCAGGCGAAGCCGTCGAATTCGACGGTGGTGGCGACCCGCAGCTTCCAGCCGCCCGGCGCGGCGGCGGTGGCGGCCACCGTCGCCTTGGTGTCGCCCAGGCGGGTCACGGTCGGCGCGGCCGTGTCCGGGGCAAAGGTGAGCGGGCCGGCGGCGGTGGCGGCCACCAGCCGCCAGGGGGCAGTCAGCAACGGCTGGTCGGCGGCGGTGATTTGCACCGGCAGTCCGTCCGGGCCGAACTCATAGCGGCGCCCCCAGATTTCCACGGTGCGGCCGGCCATGCGCACCGGCGTCCACGGCGCGATCACCGTGTCTTCGGCGCCCAGGCGGTTGTTGAACCACGCGGGCGGCGGGGCCTTGCTGAACGGGAGCGTTTTGGCGCCGACGCTGGCGCCGGCCGCATCGCGCCCCGTCACCGTCAGGGTGTAGTCGCCGGCCGGCAGCCTGCCATACCCCTTGAAACGGAAGCTGGGCTTGAGGCCGGGCGCTTCTTCGCGCCACACGGCCTGGCCATCCTTGCCGCGGAGTTCGCAGGTGGTGCGGACGATGCGGGCGGCGTTGTCGGCCAGGGACAGGTCGGCGTCCATGTCCACCACGCCGGCGGTGGGATAGCGGCGCACCGCCACGCTGATCGGTTCCAGGCGCAGCAGCGGCACGCGCTGGGCGAAGACGGGGGTGCCGTCGGCCAAGGTCACGTCAATTTCGTAGCGGTAGAGCCCCGGCGCGGCCGGGATCTCGGGCGCGGCCAGCTTGCGGCGGCCACCGGCGGGCAGGTCAACCGTGCTGTCGGTCTCGGCGATGGTTTCCGCCACATCCTCATGGAACACCATGACGCCGCTCTCCTCCTTGCCCCTGGCGGCGGGCGGGCGGCATTTCATCACCCGGGTGCGCACCCGGACGGTGCCAGCGGCGGGCGAAGCATGGATTTCACCATTGAGGCGCACGTCGGTGCCGTAGGCCGCGACATCGCCCAAATTGACCAGGACGGGGGCGGGGCCGGCGAAGCGCAGCCGGCCGTAGTCCTTGGCGGCATGCCAATAGTTGTACACCAGGCCGCCCCATTGTGAGAAGCACTCCTTCGGCACCTGCACGGTGCGGCCGAGCAGCAGGCCCCACTCTTCGCCGGGCTTGGGGGTGCCCAGTCCAAAAGCGGCAAAAGGAATGCTCATTTCGCCTTCCCAGCCGAAATCGGTCTGGCGCGCCTGCCACTGCCAGCCGGGGGGCTGCCACGTGCCGTCCATCGCCCGGGCGCTGAATTGGGTGGAAATGCTGTTGCCGGCGAAATGGTGCGACACGCCGCGGCGCAGCGGATCAAGGAACAGTTCGACGCAGTCATCGCTGAACACCGGGCCACCCGTGGTTTTAACTTCCGCCCGTGGCCGCGCCCCCGGCTGCATCCAGCAGCGGACGGCGATGTACAGGCGGTCGGTGTCATAGGCCAGCCACGCCCGGGTCCGTTCGACCGGCGCGGTGTCGATATGAAGCTGGTTGAAGCCGTCCAGCACGGCGGCGGCGCTCCACTCGCCGTCGGTGATGACGCCATCGACGGCCGGCGCCGCGGCCAGCCGGGGAATGGACACGACGGGAGTGCTGACGTCAAAGCCGGCTTGGGGGCCGGCCGCGGCGGCGAGAGAGGACATGGCGAGACCGATCAGGGTGAGGTGGTGTTTTTTCCACGGGTTCAGGTTCATGGTAGTTCCTTTGTTGGTGCTGGTTATACTGAATTAGGCTGAAGCGTGTTAGGCTGTAGGCTGAAGGTAATTAAGATTTCACCCTGACGCGGTATTTAGATTTCTGTGGCAATGTCGAATGCTGAATGTCGAATTTTGAATTTTGAAGTAAAACGGGGCCTTTGACCTTCGATATTTTCCTTCCGAGCCCGGAACGTCAGTGACGGGTCACAAAAAATTGAATATCCAATATCCAACAAGGAATGTCCAAGGAAGGAAGGAAAAAGCCATTCAGTTCTGTAAAAAGCGCGCCCCCGCATTGACTTGGATATTGGATATTCCTTGTTGATTATTGGATATTCATTTCTGAACGCCGCCCCCCGGACTCCCCACCGGGACAACGGTGAAATTATCGAGCTCGACCAGCCGGCTCCAATAGCCTTCCGGCGACAACTCCAGGCGCCAGCCCCAGCCGTGGGCGTTCTGCAGGCGGGCGGGAGCGGCGTCGGTGAATTCAGGGGAACGGGCGATCAGGCGGTCATCCGCCGCCTGCCGGATTTCGGAGTGAAACCGCACGGCATCCGCGCGGTTCTCAACCGTGGTGGACAGCGTGTACCAGCAACCGGGGCGCAGGCGCGGCGGCGTTCCCGCGCCGGCCGGGGAATGATAGGCGCCCGACCAGGCAAGTGTGCCGTCCCGGTCAAGGGACAGTGCCGCCAGGTAGTCGCGTTCGTCCACTTGCCGGTTGAGCCGCTGGCCCAGGGTGAGGCTGCCAAGGCGCGCGCCCGCATACTGGACGCGAAAATCGAACCGGACCCGGTAATTGCCCGTCGTTTTTCGCCGGTCGCTGCTGCCCACCGTGATGGCGCCGGTGCTGAAGGCGCAAACCGTGTCGCTGTCGGCCAGGGGCAGGTTGGCTGCCGCTCCGCCCAAGTTGACGTTATGGGCCGGATCCCAGGCGCCGCCGGTCCAGAAAAAGTGATAATGGAAAAACTGTTGTCGCCAGCGTGGCGCGGCGGTGGCGAAGGGATCGGTGTCGAACGGGTCAAAAAAACCACCTTCCGCCGCCAGCACCGGCAGGCAGAAAAGCAGCGCCAGCCCGGCCAAGGGCAGCACGGGCCGGAGTGACAAACGTTGAAGGTTGAATGCTCGTGTCATTGAAGCCTTACCCCGGAGAAAGTAGGTTGTCGGAAGAACGTGCCCGACAGAGCCGCGAACGAAGCGACCATCGGGAGCGAAAGTGACCGGTCAATAAGGAAAAAACTTAAGCGGCGCTGGCAAAATTCCCGTTGGCCGGTGGGGTGTTCAGTGTTCAGGAAAACTTTTTGATGTCGGCGTTATTTCAAGACCGGGAGCCGCCCGTCCTCGGGCGGAACTCGATGGCGTCACACCAGTTCCGCCCTTTTTTCGGACCACCGTCCGCCAAACCAATAATGCACGTCTCCGACGATGACGGGTTCGTCCGCCCGAGGACGGGCGGCTCCCGGGGATGGGAACCCCCCGTTACTTTTGAAAACACATCTGTATTATTGTCAGTTTTCCCAGAACCGCTCGGGCTGCCACATGGTTTCCATGCGGGCGTGTTCGACATGGCCGTCGGGGAAGCCCCAGTTCGGGTTCAGGTCGTGAGGGAGAAAGGTTGGCGGGGTAAGAATAGCCCAGTCGCCGCCGGGGGGCACGCCGTTGGGGTAGCGGCTGGACCACACGCGCCAGGAACCGCCTTCCCAAAACAACACGGTGGCGGAAGGACGCTGGATCAGGGAGAGCTTGCGCAAGTTGCCGTAACCGCTGATCATGTAACTGGCGCCGGGCCGGTCATTGGTGAGCTGGTTGGCGCCCCAGTCCGGCGGGGTGTAGTTCGGGCAGCCGGGACAGCCGTAGACCCGCCAGTTGCGGGCGACATACGGATAAAGCGCATTGCACCAGCTCATCATGACGTTGTTGTTCCAGTCCGGAATATCGGCGGAAAACGCGACATTGTCGTTGCCCGGCAGGGTGGCGCCGAAATCGTCGGCATAGAGCAGGCTGGCGGTCAGCACCTGCCGCAAATTGCCGGTGCAACCGGCCATCTTGGCCTGGGCCCGCGCCTTCCCCAGCGCCGGCAGCAGCATGGCCGCCAGAATGGCAATGATGGCGATGACCACCAACAGTTCGATCAGCGTAAACGCCGCTCGAACTGGCCTTCGCCCGTCGCCGCGGCTCGGGACTACGGCTGGGCCTGCCAGCAGTTCGATCAGCGTAACCCGCTTCATGGGAAAAGCCTTTGTCTGCAACCGAGGTTCGGAGATTCAAAGGACCTAAAGGACGCAAAGGACCTAAATGACACCGAAATGGCGTCCGCACCCTGGTGTTGTCCCTTAGGTCCTTTAGGTCCCTTGGGTCTTTTGGGGGCGGCCGGGTTACCGCCGCCGTCGGAACAGCGCCACGGCGCCGAGGCCGAGCAACGCCAGGGTGGCGGGTTCGGGCACCGTGGCGGTCACGGTGAAGTTGTCAATTTGGGAGGCGTGGTTCCAGTAACCACCGCCATTGTTCAGGAGCATCTTGAACCCGTTGGGGTCGGTGTAGGCGGCATTGGTAGCCGTATACGTCGGTGAGGTGGCCAAAACCGTGTTGGCAAGGTCAAGAATTTCGGAATACATGGCAATGTCGGCTCCGCTCTTGGTCACCGTCGTCTTGAAACGATACCAAGTGTCGGCCTGGGTGAGAAGACCGGACCAGGTGGTGTCGCCATACGCGCCGCTCCACAGAATGTTGCCATTGCCGCCGGTGTAAATGGCGGGAGTGTAGCCGTTGTCACCGTTGCGGTTGACCAGCATGGCAACGTAGTTGTTGTCGACCCCACCGGTTCCACCCAAGATGAAATCCACGGCGTAGGACATGGTGGTCCAGCCCGTCACCCCGGCCGGCACCGAGGTGTCGGTGGTGCTCATGGTGCGCTGGCCGTCGGAGAAGGAATAGACACTGTGGGCGTTCGCGTTGACCGGGAGATTCGCGTTCCATGAATTCGGGTTGGAGTTGCCGGTCCACTGGAGATCATAGCTTCCGCCGGGGAAGGTTTGGCTCCACCGGGTGGCAAACGGATTGGTGGCGAAGTCATCACTGTAGACAACGGTGGCGGCGCCGGCGGCGCCGGCGAGAGTGGCGGCCAGCAGGCCGGCCAGGGTCAGGGTGCGGAGGTGATGCGTCATGGTCGGATTTCCTTACACAGGGCGGTTGAGGACGGATGGGACCGATGAGACGGATGCGATCAACGGCGTTTTAGGCATGCCTCCTTTTGGTTGGGGGTTTGCGGCTTTCGTGCTCTGGGACGGACGAGGGTGCCGCAGCCGCAGGACTCGCGCACCACCAGGGTGCCGTCCAGCTCCCGGTGGAACACACCGGTGAGTTCGCCGCGGATGCTTTTCAACAGGGTCTGGCCGATCAGCGCGCCTTCTTCGGCCAACGGCACATGTACGGTGGTGAGGGGCGACAGGGCCGCCTTCCCCATCGGATCGTCGCCCATGCCGGCCACCGCGAGGTCATCCGGAATCCGCAGGCCGTCGGCGTGCAGCGCCGCCATCAACTCAAAGGCGATCAGGTCGTTGCCGCAGAACACCGCCTCCGGTGCTTGCGGCTGTTGCCGCCAGCGGCGGGCGAGCGCGGGAATGTCGTCCAAGTTGCGGACTTCGCACTGGCCGTCCGCGACCAGCGTGCCGCCCAGTTCCCGGATGGTGTCGCAGAAACCGGCCATGCGGGTGCAAGCGTCCTGGGTATGGGAGGCCGTCAGGGCGGCGAAACGGCGGTGGCCGTCTTCCCATAAATGGCGGGCCAGTAGTGCGGCACCCCCGTAGTGGTTGGTGGAAATGTAGTGGACCGGAGATTCCGGACGCTCATATTTGCCGGCAATCACCACCGGCAATTCACGCTCGGTGAAAGCGTCCAGCACCAGATTGAAGTTTTCCGCGCAAGGCATGGCGACCGCCCCCAAAATGTTCTGGTTGACGAAACGGCGGGCGATTTCCAGGGCGCGTGGCGCGTCGCCGTGGTAGGAGCAGGGGATGAGTGCAATTCCCGACTTCAGCAAGACTTGGGTCAAGGCGAACAACCATTCGCCCTGGCGTCCGCCCCAGATGACGTCCTGCATCAGCAGGCCGACGTAACCGACGATCTCGCGGGCCGGGTCGGCCACCCGCGTTCCCGAACTGGTGCGACGGCGCAGCAAGCCTTCTTCCGCCAGTTCACGCAAGGCCCGGTGCATGGTCAGCCGCGAGGTGCCGAACTGTTCCGCCAGCACGGTTTCCGAGGGCAATTTATCATTGGCCCGAAACCGGCCGCGCAGGATATCGCGGCTGACCGAGCGTTTCACATCCAGAAAAGAGACGGTGTTCATGGTGTCAAGGTACCGGTGAAACTTTGTATATGCTAAGATTAGTATATGCTAAGTTTTGCCAATTGCAAATCCGCTGACCGGGTTGCCTTTTCCGATCCGTGGAAGAGGTTACCCGTTGATTGCGGCTGTTTTTTTCGTCACATCATCAGCAGGGAGATGCACGCTTGTGAACCACTTTCAGCGTCGAACCTTGCTGTTTGCCGCCGCCCTGGCGTTGTCCCTGGTGTGGACGACCGGTTGCCGCCTGGGCGCGGGGCGGGTTGAGGTGAGTTCCGCGCCCGTGCCGGTGGCGGCGGCGGGGGAGGCCTGCCGGTACTGGTGCGAGGTGCGCACGCAGCCGCGGCCATTGCGCATTCATGTGCTGGCGGTGGATCTGGCGTCCGGCCGGCTCGGCCTGGAGGCGCTTGTGGCGCCGGACCCCGATGGCGCGGGGCCGGCGGAGGCGGGACTGGTGAAACCGCAGGCGTTGCTGGCCGGGCAGCCGGACATGATCGCCGCGGTCAATGCCAACCCGTTCAGCGGCCTGCCGGATGCCGCCGGGCGGCGGAGCAGCAACTGGCATGCGGGCATGCCGGTAGAGATTGCCGGCTGGGCGCGCCATCAGGGGCAGGATGCCAGCCAACCCCAAGCCGGCCATGACAACTTCTGGATTGATGGCGGCCAGCGGGCTCATGTCGCCGGCCAAGCGGATCCCATCCAAGCCCGCGAAGCGGTGGCTGGCTTTAAAATGCTTCTGCAAGACGGCCAGGTCGTGGCCGATGGGAATCCGGCGCGGCATCCGCGCACGGCGGTGGGCACGGACCACGACCGTCAACGGGTCTGGCTGGTGGTGGTGGACGGACGGCAGTCGGGCTACAGCGAAGGGGTGACCTGTTTCGAACTGGCCGGGATCATGAAAACGCTCGGCTGCCGGGAGGCGCTCAACCTCGACGGCGGCGGCAGTGCCGTCATGTTCCGGGCCGACGCCCAGGGCCGGCTCCAGGTGGCCAACCGCCCGAGCGGCGGGGAGACCCGTCCCATTCCCGTGCTGCTGGTGGTCCGGAAAAAATGATCCGGCGCGCCGCCCCGTGGCGGAGACACGCCGGGAAAGCCGCAGTGTGTCCCCTTCCTGTCTTATCCGCGCAAATCCGCGTAATCCGTGGTCAAAAGAGCTGTTTTAAACGACTCCTGGTGTGAACTTTTTCCATCACGCATCACGGTTAGACGCTAGCCTGGATTATTCACGAAGGCCTGGAAGTGGTTTTTTTGTAGCAAAGCGATTGCATCTCGCTCTTCGAGCCAGTACGTCCCGATTGGGCGGGCTGCAAGCCCTTTGCCACACTCATGAATAATCCAGGGTAGGCGGGGACGCCGAGACCGCTGGCTGCACGTGACACCGCAATAAATTCATATAGAAGACAATTTCATGGGATGGTTTTTGACTGAACTGACTTTAAATTAGGTAGATACAGGCAGCTATGGCCAGCCGTAGCCGCAACGTTTCGGGATTCAGTCAACAACCGTGACAGCAGTGGAGGCAGGACCATGAGTCGGCAACGGATCAGTGAAGCGGTCAAGAGCGGCAGGGTGCTGGTGTCCGACGGCGCATGGGGGACCTTTCTGCAAAAGAAGGGGCTGAAGGCTGGCGAATGCCCCGAGTTGTGGTGTGTCGAGCGTCCCAACGACGTCTATGACGTGGCCAAGAATTACGTGGACGCCGGGGCGGACATGATCGAGTCCGACAGCTTTGGCGGCAGCCGGTTCAAGCTGGAGCATTACGGGCTGGCCGCCCGGACGGCGGAAATCAACGAGGCCGCCGCCCGGATGTCCAAAAAGGCCGCCGGCGAGCAGGCGTGGGTGATCGCCTCCATCGGCCCGACCGGCAAGCTGCTGGTCATGGAGGATGTCACCGAGCAGGAATTGTATGACGCCTTCAAGGAGCAGGCGGTGGCGCTGGAAAAGGGCGGCGCGGACGCGGTCTGCATCGAGACCATGAGCGCCATTGACGAGGCCGTGCTGGCGATCAAGGCGGCCAAAGAGAACACCAAACTGGAAATCATCTGCACCTTTTCCTTTGAACTGACCCAGTCGGGCGAGTACCGCACCATGATGGGGGTCTCCCCGGCCGCCGCCGCCACGGCCTGCGTGGCCGCCGGCGCGGACATTATCGGCACCAACTGCGGCAACGGCATTGAGCGGATGATCGAGATTGTCAAGGAGATGCGCGCCGCCTGTCCCGCAACCCCGATCCTGGTGCATGCCAATGCCGGCCTGCCCAAGAATGTCAACGGCGCGGATGTGTTCCCAGAGACGCCGGAGGACATGGCGGGCCAGGTGGCGGCCCTGGTGCAGGCCGGCGCCAATATCGTGGGCGGCTGCTGCGGCACCACCCCGGCCCACATCCGCGCCATGGCCAAAGTCGCGCACGCCCTAGGAAAATGAGAGGTGCCATCGGACCGTTTTGTCGGATGATGTTGGGGCCACCCTTTTGGAAAAGGGTGCTCCCCCCGCGCTCCGCGCTTCGCAGTCCCGGCTCCGCCGGGTCGTTCACATGTTCACTCTGCATCCCCCTTCCTAAAACTTTTGTTTCGTTTTGCGGATTTCGCAGGCCGCTACCGTGCAACAAACCACGGTTGGGACAGCAGGGGCGGCCTGCGGAATCCGCAAAAAGGCAACAAAAAGGTTTGACGGAGGGTTTGGGAACCGCCTTTCCTCAAAAGGGGGTTCCCAATTGACACTTATAGTACCACCCTCTTCACCATCGGAGACGTCATCATGTCATTCAAACCGAAATTCATGCCCACCGGCATTGGCAGCATGCCGTTCAAGGACATCGACCACGCCATTGACGTGTCGCTGACGCGGATGGCCGCCGGCGCGCCGATCTGGCCGCAGCTCCCGGCCTTTGGCCTGCGGGAGCAGATGGAAATCCAGTACTCGGAAGGCATGCCCAACGCGGTGATTGATGAGGTCAAGGGGCGGATGTACTTCGACACCGCCGCCGACTATTCCGAAGGCTTTGCCACCTTCTACGAACAGTACATGGCCGCCATGGACCCCGACACCGGCACCGGCGACTGTTCCGCCATGGCCATCAGCGAGGCGTTCTCCCGCGGCCTCCACGCCCTGGAGCGGCGCCTCAAGGCCGAGGGCGGCCCGAAACGGCCGTTCCTCAAGGTGCAGACCACCGGCCCGTGCAGTTTTGCGCTGACGCTGGTGGATGAAAACAAGCGGGCGATCTATTACAACGACGAGTTCCGCGATGTGATCGTCAAGGCGCTGGCCATGAAATGCCGCTGGCAGATCCAGAAGTTCAAGGCCTATGCCGACACCATTATCTGCTTCATTGACGAACCGATTCTCTCCGCCTTCGGCAGCTCCACCTATGTGTCGGTCAAGCGTGAAGACGTGGTGGCCATTTTGCAGGAAGTGATTGCCGCGGTCCATGCCGACGGCGGTTATGCCGGCATCCACTGCTGCGGCAACACGGAATGGAGCATTCTGATGGACGCCGGGGTTGACATCGTCAATTTCGATGCCTTCGGCTTTGCCGAGACCATTGCCATGTACGCCGACCATGTCAAGGCGCACTTGGCCCGCGGCGGCATGCTCGCCTGGGGAGTGGTCCCGACCTCCCCCGCCATCTGCGAAGAAACGGTCGAGAGTCTGGAGGCGAAGCTGGAAGCGGGGATGGACCTGCTCGCGTCCAAGGGGATCGACAAGCAGCTGATCGCCGAACAAGCCCTGATCACGCCGTCCTGCGGCACCGGTTCCCTGCCGCCGGCGGCCGCCGAACTGGTCTTCGAGAAACTCCAACAGCTCAGCGCCCGCATGAAAGCCAAGTATAATTTCTAATTTCAATAATGTCGGGGAGATGCCGTTCTCGCATCTCCCCGAGCCCCTCTGGAGAGTGGCAAAGCCACGGTTTAGGTTTAATTACCGCGTTGCGGAGTCCGCAGGCGCATTGATGCGTTGCCAGTCACGGGAGGTCCGTTCCGCCTGCGGACTCCGCAACGCTGAATTTAAAAACTAAACCGTGCCATTGGCACCCTCCGGGGGTTTCAGGGGGAGCGAGGACGGCTCCCCCTGACTTTTATAAGAGTTTTAAAACATGTCGGATGTGAAGCCAATTAAGATTGCGGTATCGGGCAAGGGCGGGGTGGGCAAGACCACGATTGCCGCTGCGTTGCTGCTGCTGATGGCGCGCCGGGGGCGGCGGGTGCTGGCCGTGGATGCGGATCCGGATGCGAACCTGGCGACCGCGTTGGGGCTGGACGCCGAGACGCAGGCGGCGATCATTCCCATTGCCAAGCAGGCCGCCCTGATCGAGGAGCGCACCGGCGCCAAGCCCAACCAGTTTGGCCAGCTGTTCAAATTGAATCCGGAGGTGGCCGACATTGCCGACACGTTTGCGACCCGCCACTGCGGCGTGGATTTGCTGGTGCTCGGCGCGGTGCCCAAGGGTGGCGGCGGTTGCGCCTGTGCCGAGAACGTGCTGATCCGCGCCCTGGTGAACGACTTGGTGCTGTACAAGAACGAGGCGCTGGTCATGGACATGGAAGCCGGGATCGAGCATCTCGGCCGCGCCACCGCCAGCGGGGTGGACCTGATGCTGCTGGTGGTGGAGCCGGGGCAGCGTTCCGTGGATTCCGCCCGCCGTATTCTGCGCCTCTGCCAGGACATTCATCTGAAAAACATCAAGCTGGTGGCCAACAAGGTGAACGGTCAGCCGGACCGCGACTTTCTCACCCAGGCGCTGCCGGACGTGGAGTTTCTCGCCTTTGTGCCGTACACCGAGGAACTGCGGGGCATCGACCGCACCGGCCGGTCGGTGCTGGACGGGGCCGGTCCGGAACTGGCCGCCGTGTTTGAGGCCCTGTTGGCCAAGGTGGAGGCGTCATAGCCGGAATTATTCACCACAGAGGACACAGAGAGCACAGAGAGGAAAAACGGGGGGTATGCGGAAAATTGAATTAGCAGAGGTACTTTTAAAAGTAACGAAAACGGTGCCAACTTAATCGGGACTTTTGAAAACGGCTCAGCTTTTAATGTCATGCCTCTGTATTTCTCTGTGAACTCTGTGGTGAAATCTTGCGTATCTGGCAATGGATTTCACTTATAAGGCGCATAGCATGAGTTTTCTGATCGCCATTAGCGGCAAGGGCGGGGTGGGCAAGACCACGCTGTCCAGCCTGATTGTGTCCCGGCTGATCGCCCGTGGCTGCCAGCCGGTTTTGGCGGTGGACGCCGATCCCAATACCTGTCTGGACAGCGCGCTTGGAGTCAAGGTGGAAAAGACCATTGGCCGCGTCCGCGAGGAAGCCCGCGAGGAAGCCAAGAAGGGGATGGCCAGCGGTGTGTCCAAGCAGGAAATGCTGGAGCTGAAGATCTCGGAGAGCCTGGTGGAGGCGAAGGATTTCGACCTGATCGCCATGGGGCGCCCGGAGGGGCCGGGCTGTTACTGCTATGCCAACAACGTGCTGAAGGAGGCGATCCACAAGATCGCGGTCCATTACCCGTATGTGGTGCTGGACAACGAGGCCGGCCTGGAAAATCTGTCCCGGCGGATTGTCAGCAAGGTGGATTTGCTGATCATGGTGGCCGACGCTTCCAAGAGCGGGCGGCAGACCCTGGCCCGCCTGCATGCGCTGGCTCAGGAGATGGAGGTCAAGTACGCCCGCCTGGCGGTCATCATCAACCGCATCCGCCGGCCGGAGATGGAGCAGGAGCTGCACGGGTTGAAAGCGGAACTCAAGGCGGATTTTCTGGTGTTCATTCCCGATGACGAGGCGCTGGCGTTTCAGGCGGAACAGGGCCGGCCGCTGTCGGTGTTGCCCGCTGACAATCCGGTGGTGAAGAAGGTGGATGCCCTGCTGGCGGCGGTGGTGAATTAACTTGGAGCATAGGTTTGTAACGTCTTGGCATCCGTTGGTTGTCCCGGCTTTAGCCGGTGAGGGGCTAACGGGGACAAGCAGCCCCGACTGAGTCATAAATTTATTTTATAGAGGTGATTTCAAAAGTAACGCGGTTTTTCCATGTACGGGAGCCGCCCGTCCTCGGGCGGACGAACCCGTCATCGTCAAAGACGCGCATAATTAGTTTGGTGGACGGTGGCCCAATAAATAAGGGCGGAACTGGTATGACGCCGTCGCTGTCCGCCCGAGGACGGGCGGCTCCCGGTCTTGAAATAACGCCGATATTAAAAAGCGGCAAAGGAATTGCCGCACTCCAAAACGGTGCCAACTTGATCTGGACTTTTAAAACGGCTTTATAAATAAACGTGTCTGCTTGGAGAATACACCATGGAAAAAAAGCTAAAAGTGGCGGAAGACAGGGCGGCGGACTCTGCCTCCATCGAACTGATCCAGAAGGCGGAGCGCGAGGGGCTGGGCACCTGTTTCAGCCGCTATGACACCCAGCAGGTCCAGTGCGGCTTTGGCACCAAGGGGATCTGTTGCAAGATTTGTCACATGGGCCCGTGTCGGATCACGCCGAAATCGCCCAAGGGCGTTTGCGGCGCGGATGCCGACACCATTGTGGCGCGCAATTTTCTGCGGGAAGTCAGCGGCGGTACGGCGGCGCACTCCGACCATGCCCGGCATCTGGTGCTGTTGCTGAAGAATGTGGCCGAGGGGCACGGCGGCGGGTACGGCATCAAGGACGAAAAAGCGTTGCGGTATGCGGCGCGGCTCTATAAGATTGAGGAGGCCGGGCGTGAGAAAGAAGCTGTGGCGCTGGATTTGGCCAAGCTGTTCCTCGGCGAGTTTACCTCGCAGGAGGAACCGCTGAAGACGATCGGCCTGGCCCCGGCCAAGCGCATCGCGATTTGGGAAAAACAGGGGGTGACGCCGCTCGGCGTGGACCGCATGGTGGTGGAATCCATGCATCGCACGACCATGGGCGTCGATCACGACTACAAGAATCTGTTGTTGCACGCGTACCGCACGGCGCTGGCCGACGGCTGGGGCGGGGCCCGGGTCGGGTCCATTGTCTCCGACATCCTGTTCGGCACCCCGACGCCGATACGCAGCGCGGCCAACCTGGGCGTGCTCGGGGAAAAGACCGTCAACATCATCGTGCATGGGCACGAGCCGGCGCTGTCCGACATGCTGGCGGTGGCGATCAACGATCCGGAAATCAAGGCTTACGCCAAGGCGGCGGGCGCGGCCGGGGTCACGCTCGCGGGGCTGTGCTGCACGGCCAATGAAATCCTGATGCGCCACGGCATTCCGGTGGCCGGCAATTTTCTCCAGCAGGAACTGGCCATCATCACCGGCGCGGTGGAAATGATGGTGATTGACGTCCAATGCGTCATGCCGAGCCTGCCGGAAGTGGCGGCCGCCTATCACACCGAGATTGTCTCGACCGCCGACATTGCCAAGACGATCGGCGCGATCCACATGAGCTTTGACGAGCATGACGGTCTGGGCTCCGCCAAGGCCATCATCAAGCGCGCCATCGATAATTATAAAAACCGTGACCCGAACAAGGTCTTCATTCCGAAGGCCCAGGAACGGATGGTCGCCGGGTTCAGCGTGGAGGCGATCAAGTACATGCTGGGCGGCACCTACCGCGGTTCCTTCCGGCCGTTGAACGACGCCATCATCCAGGGGCGCATCCGTGGCGTGGTCGGCATTGTCGGCTGCAACAATCCCAAGTCCAAGACCGACGAATACACCAACGCGCTGACCACCGAACTGATCAAGAACAACGTGCTGGTGCTCAAGACCGGCTGTTCGGCCATCGCCTCGGGCAAGCGCGGCTGGATGACGCCGGAGACGGCGCTCCAGTTCGCCGGCCCCGGCCTGCGGGAGGTGTGCGAAACGGTCGGCATCCCGCCGATCCTGCACATGGGCAGTTGCGTGGACAACTCCCGCCTGCTGGAAGCCGCCACCGAGATCGTCATGGAAGGCGGGCTCGGTGACGACCTGTCCCTGGTGCCGGTGGTTGGCGTGGCCCCGGAATGGATGAGTGAAAAGGCCATTGCTATCGGCTGCTATTTCGTGGCCTCTGGCGTGGATGTCATTCTCGGGCATCCTTTCTACGTTTCCGGCTCGGAGAAGGTGACGCAGTTCCTGAACGCGGACTCCACGGGGCTGTTTGGCGCGTCGTTCCAGGTGTGCGACACGGCGGCGGCCGCGGCCGCCCAATGCCTGGCGCTGCTGGATGCGCGGCGCGAGAAACTCGGCATCAACCAGAAGGCCGAGCGCAAGCTTCTCGACATGAAGGACCGTCGGGCGCACTGAGGACCGTTGAGCAAGGCCTTCAGCCTTGATCTTGCTTTTCCGTTTTACCTGGGGCGTTGCCCCAGGCTACGATGAATGGCCCCCTTGGGGCGATAAGCATAAGGAAGTCGTATTGCAGAGTCAGGCGGGGGGGGCCAAGCGACGATGAATGGCTCCGTTGGGGCGGTCTGGCAGAGGATTGACGCTTTACGTAAACAAATAGCGACAACGGGGCCGGCACGGCGTCGATGACGGCTTAGCCAAAGACAATGTTCACATTGAACCACAACCTTAACAACCATCAAGCCGCCCCAAAGGGGCAAGTCAACTTAGCCTGGGGCAACGCCCCAGGTTAAACAATAAGACAATTCAAGGCTGAAGGCCTTGCTCAACGAGTATTCACGGTCAGATGAATTGCCCCGTTGGGGCGGCTGGCATTTGAATTAGACTAGAATGTGTTGGAGAATACACGATGTCCAAGTTGATCTGCAGCAGCGCGATTGACGGCGCCACCGCCTTTGTCGCCCAGGCCGAGGCCAAGCTAGCGGCGGCGATTCAGGCCAAGGGCGAGAACGCCCCGGTGGCCTTTCCGTCGACGGCCTATTTCCTGCCGGTGATTTATTCCTTCACCGGCAAGAAGATGGAAACCCTCAAAGACCTGACCGGCATTCTTCAGGAGGCCAAACGGCTGTTGCCGGCGCGTCCCACCGACCAGCTCTGGCTGCCGTATCTGGGCCACACCATGGACGCCGGCGTCGCGGCGCTGTTCGCCTGCGAGGTGATCGAGGCGTGCAAATATCTGATCGGCCCGAACCCGGTGGAGGGCATCTGGCTGGGCGCCGCCAACGACATCATCATGCGGGAACGCGGCATCGAGTTTGTGGACGGCTCGGCCCCCGGGTTCGCCGCCATCACCGGCGCCGCGCCGACCAATGCGATTGCGGTCAAGATCGCCAAGGAATTGCAGGAGAAAAACCTGTACGTCTTCATGGGCGGCAGCACCCACGGCAAACAGTTCGCCGAACAGCTCGCCGAAGAGGGGGTTCAGCTCGGCTGGGAGACGCGCCTGGTGCCGTTCGGCAAGGACGTGTCCTCGCTGATCTACGCCCTGGGCTTTGCCAACCGCGCGGCGCTCTCCTTCGGCGGCGTCCAGCCCGGCGACTTCAAGGCCAACCTCAAGTACAACAAAAACCGCATTTACGCCTTTGTCCTGGCGCTTGGCGAGGTGGACAACCAGAAGTATGCCGCGGCGGCCGGTGCCATCAACTACGGCTTCCCGGTCATCGCCGACACCGATATTCCGCAGATTCTGCCCACCGGCATCTGCACTTACGAGCATGTGGTCTCCAATGTGCCCTACGACACCATGGTGGAAAAGGCGTTGGAAGTCCGCGGCTGCAAGATCAAGGTCACCAAGGTGCCGGTGCCGGTGGCGTACGGCCCGGCGTTTGAGGGGGAACGCATCCGCCGCGCCGACGTGCATGTCGAATTTGGCGGCAACATCACCCCGGCGTTCGAATTCGTGACCTCGGCGAGCCTGGACCAGATCGCCGACGGCGAGATCGAGGTGATCGGCCCGGACATCGACACCGTCAAGCCGGGCAGCGCCCTGCCGCTGGCCATTTGGGTCGAGGTGGCGGGCCGCAAGATGCAGAGCGATTTCGAGCCGATCCTGGAGCGCCAGATTCATCACATGGTCAACGGCGCCGAAGGCATCTGGCACATGGGGCAGCGCGACATCGTGTGGACCCGGGTGTCCAAGAACGGCTTTGCCAAGGGGCTGCGGCTCAAACACTACGGCGAGATCATTCACGCCAAGTTCCTCGCCGATTATCCGGCGATCGTGGACAAGGTCAAGGTCACGCTGGTGACCGACCTGGCGGAGGTCGAAAAACGCCTCGCCGTCGCCCGCAAGGTCTACGACGAGCGCAACCGCCGCCTGGAGGCGATGACCGACGAGTCGGTCGAGACCTTCTACTCCTGCCTGCTCTGCCAGTCGTTCGCCCCGGATCACGTCTGCATGATCACGCCCGAGCGCCTCGGCCTGTGCGGCGCCTACAACTGGCTCGACGGCAAGGCCGCCTACGAAATCGACCCGACCGGCCCCAACCAGCCGGTGAAGAAGGGCGAGTGCCTGGATCCGTTGCGCGGTGTTTGGAAGGGCGTGAACGACTACGTCCACACCAACAGCCACAAGAAGCTGGACAGCTTCTGCGCCTACTCGATCATGGACCGGCCGATGACCAGTTGCGGCTGTTTCGAGGCCATCTGCGCTTACGTGCCGGAATGCAACGGCGTCATGGTGGTCAACCGCGAGTTCCAGGGCGAGACGCCGGTCGGCATGACTTTCTCTTCGCTCGCCGGCAGCGTCGGCGGCGGCCAGCAGACCCCTGGTTTCATGGGGGTGGGCAAGGTCTTCCTGACCTCGCGCAAGTTCCTCTTTGCCGAGGGCGGTTTCAAACGGCTGGTCTGGATGCCGAAGGAATTGAAGGAAGCCATCGGGGCCGACCTGAAGCAGCGCTTCAAGGAGCAGGGCGTTCCCGGACTGTTCGACCAGATCGCCGACGACACGGTTGCGACCTCCGCCGCCGAGGTGCGCGCGTACCTGGAAAAGGTCGGCCATCCGGCGCTGGGCATGCCGAGCCTGGCCGATTTGGCGGAACAGGAACCGGCCGCGGCGGCGGCCACGCCGACGGCGGAAGCCGCGCCGGCCGTTCTGGCCGCCGCGCCCGCACCGGCGGCACCGCCGTCCGGCACCCTCACCTCCGCCATGCTGGAAGAGTTCAAGGCCACGCTCCTCCAGGAAGTGCGGGCCACGCTCACCCGTGACATTGTGAGTGAGATTATCGGCACCTTGAGCCAGAAATTCCTCGGCGGCGCGGCGGTGCCGGGCCTGGCCGCGGCCGCCGTTGCACCTTTGGCGGTGGCGGAGAAAAAGGCCCCCGCCGGCCCGACGGCGCAGGCGCGCCTGGCCGCCGTCAAGACCGTCAAGATCCGCCGGGAAACCTGCGAAGTCCCGGTCTGCCGCGTCAAGCTTGGCGCCACCAAGGCTGAGGGCGGCACCCGCGGCCGGACCTACACCATTGGCGGCGCCACCTGCATGCCGTTCCACCTGTGGGAAGGCGAGATGCCGAACCGGCCGCTGGTGGCCATGGAAGTCTTTGATCTCGTCAATGAAAAGTACCCGGCGGTGTTGCGCGGCCTTTACGGCGACCTGCTGAAGGATCCGGTGGCCATGGCCAAGGCGTGCGTCGAGACGTTCGGCGCCGATCTCATCAGCGTGCGTCTGGAAGGCACGCACCCCGAGAAGGGCAACCGCTCCCCCGAGCAGAGCGCGGAACTGGTCAAGGCCATTCTCCGGGCCGTGGACGTGCCGCTGATCATCACCGGCCACAACCACTTCGACAAGAACAACGAGGTGATGAAGGCCGTGGCCCAGGCCTGCGCTGGGGAAAACCTGCTGCTGAACTGGGTCGAACAGGACAACTACCGCACCATTGCCGGCGCTGCCATCGCCTACGGGCACAGCCTGGTGGCGCAAAGCCCGATCGACGTCAACATCGCCAAGCAGTTGAAGATTCTGCTGACCAACATGGACGTCAAGCCGGAGCAGATCGTCACGGACCCGATGACCGGGGCCATGGGCTACGGCATTGAGTACACCTACTCGGTCATGGAGCGCATCCGTTACACCGGCATTCACGGCGACAAGATGCTGGCCGGCCCGATGATTGTGGCGCCCGGCCAGGAATGCGCCAAGGTCAAGGAGTTCAAGGCCACCGAGGCGGAGTTCCCGGCCTGGGGCGACCTGGCCAAGCGCGCCGCCCTGTGGGAATTGACCACCGCCGTGAATTTCCTTTACGCCGGCGCCGACCTCCTGGTCATGTACCACCCGGAAGCCGTCAAAGGCCTCAAGCAAACCATCCGCAAGCTGATGGACAAGGGGTGAAAGCCGAGCCGCGAACGAAGCGACCGCAGGGAGCGAAAGTGACCGGTCAAAAAGAATCCACGTTTTCTCTTTATCAATGAATGTCCAATAATCAACAAGGAATATCCAATGTCCAAGTCAATGCGGGGGCGCGCTTTTTACAGAACTGAATGGTGTTCCCCTTCATCCTTGGACATTCCTTGTTGGATATTGGATATTCACTTTTTCCTGTGAGACGGTAACCGTTGGGACCCGTCACTAACGTTCCGGGCTCGGAAGGAAAATATCGAAGAATGAAGGATGATAATCGGGATTTCCATCAAGCCGCCCCAAAGGGGCAAGTCAACGTAGCCTGGGGCAACGCCCCAGGTTAAACAACAAGATAATTCAAGGCTGAAGGCCTTGCTCAACGGGCATCCACATTCAGTCGAACCCGGACAGCCGCGACATGCCGCAACCGTCACCGGGTGCATAAGGATAAACGGAACGAATATGCCAGTTCATAAAAAAGCGGCAAAGGAATTGCCGCACTCCAAAACGGTGTCCGCATAATTTTGAACCTACAGCCTAACCGCCTACAGTCTAATAAGCTAACGAAGTATCGTGGGAGATTGACGCCATGGCCATGACTGGCTTGCAAATTCAGAAGCTGCTTCCCGGCACGAACTGCAAGGAATGCGGCTCCAATACCTGCCTGGCGTTTGCCATGAAACTGGCGGGCAAGAAGGCGGAACTGTCGGCGTGCCCCTATGCGTCCGACGAGATCAAGCGGGTCCTGGGCGCGGCCAGCGAGCCGCCGGTCCGCGTGGTCGAGCTCGGGCCCGACAAAGGCCTGAAGCTGGGCGGCGAAACCGTGCTCTACCGCCACGAAAAAACCTTTGTCCACCAGACGGCGCTGGGGATCAACTTGGACGACACCGAACCCGCCGCCGAGATCGACCGGAAGCTGGCCGCCATCCGCGACTACGTTCTGGTGCGCGTCGGTGAAACCTTGCGCGTGGACCTGGTGGGGGTCACCCAGAAGAGCGGGTCCGCCGAGCAGTTTGCTGCGGTGGCGAAAAAGGCATTCGACGTGACCGGCCGGCCGCTGGTGTTGCGCAGCACGGACCCCCAGGCGCTGGCGGCGGTCGCCGCAGCCGTCAAGGGCTCGCGCAGCGTACTGGCGGCGGCGACGCCGGAGACGGCGCTGGACTTGAGCCGCGTCGCGGCCGAGAACGGCCACGCTCTGGCCGTCACCGCTCCGGACCTGGACGCGCTCGCCGCCGTGGCCGGCCAGCTCCGGGATGCCGGGTTCAAGGATGTGGTGTTGCAGCCGCAAACCTTCTCCGAGGCCGAACGCTTCCAGGTCAATGCGATCATCCGCACCCTGGCGTTGAAGGATAATTTTAAGCCCTTCGGGTCGGTGAGCTTGCGTTTCATCGATGATGGCGACCTGCTGGAGAGCACGGCCGCCGCCAGCACCGAAATCGCCAAGTACGGCGGCATCTGCATGCTGCCGCACTTTGACGCCGCCCAGCTGGTGACGCTGATGACGTTGCGGCTGAACCTGTACACCGATCCGCAAAAGCCGATCCAGGTGGAGCCGAAGGTCTATCCGATCGGCGAGCCGACCGCGACCTCCCCGGTGTTTGTGACCACCAATTTCTCGCTCACCTATTTCATTGTCTCCGGCGAGATCGAGAACAGTGGCACCAGTGCCTGGTTGGTCGTGCCGGAATGCGAAGGCATGAGCGTGTTGACGGCGTGGGCCGCCGGCAAATTCTCCGGCGCCTCCATCGCCAAGTTCATCAAGGGCATCGGCCTGGAGCAACAGGTGCAGACCCGTGAGATCGTGATCCCCGGTTATGTCGCGCAAATCAGCGGCGAGTTGGAGGAGAACCTGCCCGGCTGGAAAGTCCTGGTCGGCCCGCAGGAGGCCGGCGACCTCGAAAGCTTCGTCAAAGCCCGCCTGACCCCGGCGTGAGATGGTGTTACGGGGCGCGCGCGCGACCTCTGAGAGATTGGCGGGTCGCAAAAGGCACCGCCTAAAGGCGGAACTCCGAACGTGGATCCGAGTTTGGAGTTCCCACTTTAGCTCGGCCACCGGCTTAATGGCCTGAAACGATAGAAAGAGACTTGACGTTAGTTGTCTCACCTGAGTAAGTTAGGCCGTGACACCCGCCTTCGATCATCGAAAACAACCCGGCGGGGTCACGGAGAATCATACCAT
>CAITYL010000186.1 GCA_903896595.1 uncultured Lentisphaerota bacterium | reverse complement strand
CTTTCCCGAGCCGGACGTGAAGAAAATCCGGGCGTGTCTCGGGAAAAGCCAACCGGCCTTCGCCGCCATGATCGGGGTCAGCACCGGCACCCTGCGCGGCTGGGAACAACGCCGCCGCCGCCCCACCGGCCCGGCCATGGCGTTGCTTCGCGTCGCGGAATGCAACCCGCTGATAGTTGAATCCGCCCTTCGCCCTCCGCCCGTCCCGCAACCGGCATGACGGGCAACCGCGAAGCCGCGCCGGTTGTGGCCTGGCTGGCCTGTATCGGCTGGGAAACCCAACGCCGCCACCATGCCACCAGCCGCAAGGCCGCATAACCAAGCGCCGCCCTGCTGGCCCGGCTAAAGCATCACGCTCACGCCCCGCCCCTGGACGCCATCCGCCGCGTCCTGGCCATTCTTGAAAGCGCGCCGCTGATAGGCGAAGCCTAGCCGCATCGCCTGCCGCCAGTCGAGACGGCCAGGCCGAAAAATCACATTCCGCCGCCACCATGCCCCGGACACCTTGCGCCGGGGTTTTTTTGGGCCCAAAAAGGGCCGGAGTATATACAGCAGGAGAATGAACCAAATACGGCAATTGAAAGCATTAAGCGCAACCCGGCGTTTGCGGACCGGTTAAACCCCGGTTTGAGGTGCATTCATGAGCCGCCAAAAGCTGTTTACCGCGAACTTTCAAAAGGCCAAAAAAGGGCCGGAGTATATACAGTAGGCAACCAAGACGCGTTTAGGGTCAACAACCAGAAAGCAACATGAGGGACAAGACATGATTCAGCAACGCTACCATCCCGCCCAACTCGCCGCCGCCGCCGCCGCCCTGGCAACCACGCCGCAAGAGCTTCTCGCCACCCTGCAACAGGCCAACCAAGCCAAAGAAGCCGACAACGGCAACGCCGCCACCGGGCCGCGCCTGCTGACGCTCAAGGAATGCGCGGACAGGTTGCACGTCTGCAAGCGCACAACTCAAACCCTGATTGACACCGGCGCGCTTCCAGCCCGCAAACAAGGTTTGCGATTCGTGCGCATCCGGGAATCCGACCTTCTGGCGTTCATCGACGGCATGCCCCTGCGTCCCACCCGCGCCGGTGAGGTGACGCCATGAACCGGGAGCCTTGCCAAGAACACCCGCCAGCGGTTCGGCGGCTGACTATCACAAGGGTTGCGCGGCTTTTGGGCGTGCGCAAATGGCTTGTTTGGAAGTGGATTGTTTCCGAAGAATTGCCGATTGCATCCACCAATGGAAGAACGGTGATGCTTGATGATGCCGTTGTTCATGCGCTTCGGGTTGCCCTTGTTCCACGTCCCGCTGACACGGAGAGCGAAGGGAGCGCGGGACGATGACAACAGACGAAACCGCGCCCGTTATCCGTCCTGGTGTTTCCAGCGCCATGCTGGCCAGGGCCGGGGTTCGGCGTGTTACCGCCGATGAAGCGCGGGAGCTTTGCGGCTTGGCGGAGCCTGGCCTATGGATTCCGTTCCACACCCCAACGGGCGAGCCGATCATGGACACCGGCGACCAGTTCCCGGAACCGCGCCCGTATGGCCGTTTGCGGCTGGACGTAGCACGGACTGGGCAAAAATATCATTCATGGAAGGAAAGCCACCCCCATGTTTACATCCCGCCTGGCCAGACCGCCGCGCTGGCCGCGAACGGCGGCGACCTGCATATCATTGAGGGTGAGTTTAAGGCGCTGGCGCTGGCTGAAACTGGGTTTGCCGCTGTTGGTTTGGCTGGGTTCAACTGCCATGCGCGCCAGCACGGGGCCGGAAGCGACACCGCGCCGGAGCTTTTGCCCGGCCTTCAGACCATTTTGGCAGAATTGAAGCCCCGCCGTTTGCTGTTCACGGGCGATTCAGACACCTGCATAAACTGGCTGTTTGCGGACGCCGCCGCCAAGCTGGCGCGTGATGCTGGCGTTCCCGTGATGATGCCCCGCATCCCCTGGGACGGGCCGGGCAAGGGTGCGGACGATTGCCGGGCGGCGCTGGGCGACGCTTTCCCGGACTGGTTGCGCAAACGCATCGCCGCCGCTATCCCGGTTGTCACCGGGCGACCCCGCGAAGAAATTATGTTGGCAATTCTTGAACCGGAGATAAAGGCTATCGAAGCCAACCCCGGAGACACCGGCAAGACCTGCAAGCGTCTTGCGGAACTGGTAGGAGTGGTTAAGGGTAATCCGCTGGTTGCCGAAAAAATAACGGCACTGGTTGCCCCGATGTTTGGGGGCCGGGAAAAGCTGCGGGATGCCGTAGAGGAACAAGCCGCCTCACGCAAGCCCCCGGCAAAAACTGGCGGGGCCGCGTCGCGGGCGACCATCACCCCCGACCAAGCCGCCCTAACGCTCACTCTCTTGGTGCAGGGGGAGCGGTTGGAGGCGCACGTTTCTCCCATTGACGCCGCCGCCGCCGGGCAACCATACCCCCTAACGGACGCCGGATTTGCTGAACGGATAGCGTTTCATGTGAAGGAAAAGGCGTTTTTTCATGCCGGGCGGGGGCGTTGGTTTGTTTGGGGCGGGGCACACTGGCAAGAGGGATGCAAGGAAATCGAGGGCTACGCCGTTGAAACCGCCCGCCTCATAAAAAAAGAGGTAGCGGCATACCCGGCAGGGGACAGGGGAGACAACAAAGACGCCCAAAAGAAAACCGATGATCTTTTAAAGTTTGCGTTTACTTGCGAATCATTGGGCAGAATCAGCAATGCTATAAAACTGGCCGCGTCCGTGTGGGGCATGGCAAAACGGGCTGATAAACTGGATGCCGACCCCATGCTTTTATGTTGTGGAAACGGTACCGTAAATCTAAAAACCGGGGAACTGTATCCACACCGCAAAACCGATTATATCACCAAGGGTACCCCCGTTGAATATGACCCCACGGCAAGCCACCCCCTGTTTGATAAATTCATGGCAAACGCCACCGGGGGCGATGCCGCGTTTGAAACCTACCTTCGCCGCGCCGCCGGATATTCCCTGACGGGCGACATTTCAGAAAAGTGCCTTTTCTTCCTGTTCAACACAGACACGGATACTGGCAAGACAACGTTCCTGGAAGCACTGCGGACGGCCGCCGGTGAGTATGCCGCCGTTATCAACTTTGAACTGTTCAGCGGTGACGGCGGCGCGCATTCAAACCCAAAATACGACCTGGCCAAGCTGGCCGGGGCGCGCTTTGTTTCTTGTTCTGAAATCAGGCGCGGACAACGGCTTGCCCCCGACACGATAAAACGCTGCACGGGCGGGGACAGCTTCCCCGTTCGTGATTGCGGGGAAAAGTCGTTTGTGCTGAAGCCTGCTTTTAAGTTATGGCTTGCCGCCAATGACCCGCCATCATGCCCGGATGATGACCCCGCGTTTTGGAATCGTATGAAACGCGTTCCTTTTGGCCACCGTGTGCCCAAGGAAAAGCGTGACCCCAACGTATTGAAATCGCTAACCACTCCAGACCATCCCGCCGCCCGCGCATTCCTTGCCTGGGCCGTCCGGGGGGCAATTGAATGGTTCGCGCACGGCCTTGGGGCGTGTTCCACCGTTGAAAAATCCACCACCGATTACCAAGAGGAATCCAGCCCGCTGCAAATCTTTTTTGCCGACTGCTGCCGGTTTTCCCCCGAAGCCTGGGTAACGAGCACAGACCTTCGCCGGGAATATGTGGAATGGGCTACTACCGAAGGGGTGAACCCAAAATACCACATGTCGCCCAAGGTATTCGCCGGGCGACTTGTGGCCAAAGGCTGCACCTCATTCAAAGTAAATCACGGGGAACGCGCATGGCGGGGAATTGAAGTTATTGAGCACGAAAACTACCATGGGGGCGTGAGGGGGCGGATAGAATCGAAAATCGGGGAGGTTCCTTATAAAGAGACTTTCTTAAGAGAGGTTCCCCCAAAACCTGTTTTATCCGCCCCCTCGCGCCCCCACCCCGCTTTTTCAGCACAAAACGCCATGCCTGAACCCACGAACGCCGAACCATGGCAGGGGGAAATGGTCTAATGGAAGCCGCCGCAATTGTCGCAATTGTCGCTAAATGCCGCGCCATTGGTTGCCGACTGACCCCCACCGGCGACCGGCTGGCCCTGGCAGGCACCAAGCCGCCGCCCGACCTGCTGGAAGCGATTCGCGCCAACAAGGCCGCCATTCTTGCCCACCTGGCGGCGACCGCCCCGGCGGAACCCGCAACGCCCGCGCCACCCCGCCAGGCGGAGCCGGAGCCCGGCAACTTGCCCGCCGCCCCGCCGCCACTGTCTGCCGCCGACCGGGAGAGCGTCGCCTTTGCCGCCGCCGGGTTTGAAACTTCGGGCCGTGACTTACCGCCGGACGCCGCCCCCCGCGTCAAGTGCAATCAATGCTACCACGCCGACAACGACGGCCAAGGTGACCCGGTGGCGGGCTGGCTGCGGTGCCGTCTCGCCGGGTTCCGCCCCGGCTGGCGTGGCGGCTGGGGCTGTGTTTTGCGCGAATGCCCGTGCTTTATCCAAAAGGCACCCGAACCCGCCGCCCTGGCCGCCGAAAACCTCACCGCGCCCAACGAGGGGGGCATTCAATGAAAACCGCCATCATCATCGCCGGGGTTGCCTGTCTGCTGGCGTTCGACGCCATCCGCGCCATTGCTTCCGGGTTCAGTCGGGGAGTGTACCGCGTCGCCTGCACCGTGGCACAATGGGGGGCGCTGGCGTGATTATCACGATTGACACCCGAGAGCAGACGCCATGGTCATTTCCGGCCGGCGTGTCGGCGATCCGTGGCACCCTAGCGACGGGCGACTACAGCATCCAAGGGTTGGAACACCTGGCCGCGATTGAACGGAAGGAACTGGGCGATCTGGTGGGCTGCTGCACCCATGGCCGGGAACGGTTCGAGGCGGAGCTTCACCGGCTGCAATCCTACCGCTGCAGGGCCGTGATTGTTGAGGCGTCCATGGGCGACGTCCTGGCGCATCGCTATCGGTCACAATGCGCGCCGGCTGCCGTCATCGCATCCGCCGCCGCGTGGACACAACGCTATACCGTGCCCTTCATTTGGGCGGGCACTGCCGATCACGCCGCCGGGTTTGCCCTGGCCATGTTCAACGCCCCATGGCGAGACCTGGAACGGCTGGCCGCTGTCATGAAGGGTACCGCCCACTTTTCAACCACCACGGCCACCCCCGGCCAGGAGCCCCACGCATGAAAAACACCACGCATCACGAATCCGGCGGCGTGCGCCCGCTGGCCAATCCGCGCCATGAGCAGTTCGCCCAAGCCTATGCCGGGAAAGCGCACGGCAACGCCGCCGAAGCCTACCGCCTGGCTGGGTACAGGCCAAATAACGGCGATACTGCCGCATCCTGTGGCGAACGACTGCTTAGAAATGGTGAGGTTTTGGCCAGGATCAAGGAACTTCGCGCCAATCTCGAAGCGGTATTGTGTTTTGACCGCATGGAGTTGGCGGCGATTCGGTTGAGGGTGGCGCGCGACGAATCAGCGGACGCGGGCCAGCGCCTGGCGGCGTGTCGTGACCTGGAAAAAATGATGGGCTGGGACAAGGCCGACAGGCTGGACGTGAATCATTCCGGCGCGCTGGAACATCGGTGGACGGTGCCGAACATCAAGGACGGCGATGGAACCGCCGACAGCGCGCGGCGCTTGGTTGAGGCGAACAATTGAAGCCGCCGCCGACCGCAACCAGTCCGGGCACGCGCCTGTACTCGATTCCCGTTGCCGATCTGAACGGCGGCGACGTGGTGACGGTCAACGGCGAAGCCATGACGGTCATGGACATTGACGCCGACACCGGCGCGGTGACGTTGCAGGGCGGCGACAAGTACGGCGCGCAGACGGTCAACGCGGACGGCGTGTTATATGCCGACGCCAAGCCCACCCCGGCGGCCCCCGGCGCGGCGGGCGGCGGGCTGCGGTTCAGTATGGAGCCCAAGAATGAAACACCGGAAATGCGCGCTAAGAAAGAAGCTTTTTCGGCGTTGGTTGATGAGGCTGTAAACACCGGAGAACCGCATGGGGTTCTTGACTATCGAGAGGTCAATAAGCGAGAAGTTGGCGACGTGGCGCGCCAGGGCGGCCCCGATATTTCAGGCATGCACCATGAGATTACGGCCAAGGAATTGCGGCATGCCTTGCGTGAACATTCAGACTTGGAAAAAGAGGCGGCACATAATCCGCCGCAGCGTATTCTTACAGCCGATGACCTGAACCGAATCCCGGATATCATTGATAATTATGACAAGCTAACGGTTCAAAAGCGCGGAAAAAACAAATCGTCTTTGGTTTACGAAAAACAGTATGCCGATGGAACAAATTTTTATGTTGAGCGCGCGCTTGAATCTTCACAAAAAAACAGGCCCAGACTAGTCACTAAGACCGCCTGGGCAGTTGCGTCTGCCGGTGTCGAGCCCGGCACAGCGTCGGTTTATACTCCGAGACGCACCAAAGACAGTAATCCGGTATCAGAAAAAAGCAAGTCCACCGGCATCCGCTACAGCATCGAGCCCGTCGCCGCGCCGTCCCTGGGGGCCAAGGAAAAGATGTTGTCTGCCGTGGTTACGCGCGGATATCCGTAGAACAGGCCAGCGCGGGCGGCTTGCAATCACCAGGCGGCGGAATATCTTTCCGGCGTTGGTATTGACGTGCCAACCGCCAAACGTTCCTGCGGAGTAATGACCCGCAGAGGCGCAAAATAACGTGACTTTGAAGCCGTACCGGATACCCCCTTGGTCATTCTTGGGGGAACAAGGCCGTCAAGCCTTCCGGTGCGGCTTCAACGTTTCCGGGAGTGTGTGTGATGAGTGACGCCGTAAAGTCTGCTGTGGCCCGCGCCTTGGCCAGGAAAAAGCGGGAAGATTCCGACCGCGCCGAACAACAGTACCAAGCCCGTGCCCTGGCGTCCCGTGTCCGCTTGCTGGACCGCGCAACGGAACTTGCCGCCGCCCTGCGTGCCATGGAAGCCGAACGCCAGCGCGGCGGCGGATGGGGTGAGATTGTCCAACCAATCGGCCAGCTGTTGGCAACCATTGAATAGGATATCATCCCCAACACCAAAGCCATTCTACATCAGGATATGGGTGACCGGCAAGCCCTGATGTACTGGTTTGGGCACGCCGTTCCCTAACCGTCCACAAGCGCCCCGCCGCCCGCTGGTAACCCCGGCGGGCTTTTTTATTGGGCGGGCGGCGTGACGTGACAACCGCCGGGGCCGCCGATGACCGGAACCGCGCCAGGACACCGCCGGGCCGTAATGTCGGCATTGTCAACGCTTGGCATATTTTGGCAGTAATCGATAGCGCCGGGCCGCCAGGTGATGTTGTTATTCGTCGGGGTGATGTTGTTATTCGCCCGCCGGATCACTAGCAACCCCCGAAGCGAAAGACACGCCGCAAGCACAAACGGGGGTGATGTTGTTATGATGTTGTTATCCGCACCGAATCATAGTAAATCGGGGTGCAAATTGGGTAAAACAAAGAAACCAGCGGGGCGGCTGCTTTAGCCTTAACCTGCTGGTTTCGTAGGATTTAAATTGGTGGCAAGGGTCGGAATCGAACCGACGACACGAGGATTTTCAGTCCTCTGCTCTACCAACTGAGCTACCTCGCCACACGGCAAACCCGACGGCAAAATGGCGTTCCTGGAGGGATTCGAACCCCCGACCTTCTGGTTCGTAGCCAGACGCTCTATCCAGCTGAGCTACAGGAACTCAAAATGCAACCGTCATCGCAACCACACTTCGGTCACAACGAGCGGATATTATAATTCGGAAATCACGGGAGGCAAGACGAGGTGCGAGTTTTTTCTGTCAAGCCCTCTGCGGGGCAGAACGTGAAACGTGAAACGTGAAGACGTGAGAATCATCTTACCGTAACATCGACCGCCCCCCATCGCAATCATGCGGGACACCACGCGTCACGGTTCACGATCTTTGCCTGCCCCTCATGCAACGGAAGAGGGGGGAATGCTGGCGGGTCATGAATGGGCATATACATTGCCGACCATGCAGATTGTGTCCATTCCCGCATCCGGCCGCCTCATTACCCTGGAAGGGGGCGAAGGGACCGGCAAGAGCACCCAGGCCTCCCGGCTGGCGGCACGGTTGCGCGCCGCCGGCGCGCGAGTGCTGGAAACCCGCGAACCCGGCGGCACCGACTTGGGCGAAGCGGTCCGCCGTCTAGTCAAGCAAGCGTGGCCCGCCGGGATGTGTGCCGAAGCGGAGTTGTTTCTGATGGCCGCCTGCCGCGCCCAGTTGATGCGGGAACGGCTGCTGCCACACCTGACCGGCGGAGGGGTGGTGGTCTGCGACCGTTTTGCCGACTCAACCACGGTCTATCAAGGACGGGTCCGCGGTCTCGACCCGGCCACGGTGGCGGCCGTCAACGCACTGGCCACCGCGAATCGCCGGCCAGACCTGACCCTGCTGCTCGATCTGCCCGCCGAAACCGGACTGACCCGTGCCAGCCGCCGGCCGGCCGAGGCCGGCGGTGACCGGTTCGAGGCGGAGAGCCTGGCCTTTCACCAGGCCGTGCGCGACGGTTATCTGGCCATTGCCCGCCAGGAACCGGACCGGGTGCGGGTGGTGCCGGCCACCGGCACGCCAGACGCCGTCGAAGCACGCCTGTGGGCGGAGGTGAGCGATGCGCTGGGATGAACTCGCCACCACCTTTCCCACCCTCGCCGCCTCCCTGCGGGCCATGGTCCGCAACCGAAGCTGGGGCCAGGCCTATCTGTTCCAAGGGGATGCCCCCGACTTCCTGAAAGAGGCCGCCCTGGTCTGGCTGAGCGCCTGCGCCTGCCCGGTCTCCGCCCGTGACGGCCTGGCGTGTGGCGTGTGCCCGGATTGCCACACCTTTGCCGCCGGCAGCTACCCCGAATTGAATCTGCTGCAACCCAGCTCAAAAACCCGCAAAATCCCGGTGGACGCCGTACGCGAGTTCGAACGGCGCCTGGGCCTGACCGCCGCCGCCGGCCGGCTCAAGATTGGCCTCGTTTGCGAAGTGGACCGAATGAACGACCAGTCCCAAAACGCCTTTCTTAAAACGCTGGAGGAACCGCCCCTCGGCACCCTCCTGGTGTTGACCTCGGCCAACCCGCGGCAACTCCTGCCCACCATCCGGTCGCGCTGCCAGACGGTGCGCCTGCTGCGCAACCGCCAGGAATATGGGGGGTGGGCGGCACGCGGTTTGTTCGCGGCCCTCACCCTGATCCGGCCGGGGGCCGGCGCCGCCAGCGGCCTGGCCGGCGCCCACCGCATCGGTTCCCTGTTGGCCGGACTGCGCGCCGAGGCCGAAGCCCTGGCCAAGGCCGCCGCCGATCCCAACTTGGCGGCTCAGGCCGTCCTCGACCCCGCCCTGCGCAAAAAAATCGAGGAAGAACTGGCGGTGCGCATCGAGGCCGAATACCAAGGCCTGCGACAGGAACTGATCGCCACCATTGGCGCCTGGTTCCAGCAGCGCGCCCTGCTGGCCGCCGGCGCCCCGCCGAACACCCTGCCCCACCCCGAAATGCTGGCCGCCGCCGGCGACCCCGCCGACGCCCCGCCATTGGAACGCTGGGAGGAAGCCGACCGCACCGCACGACTGGCCGGCGAACTGGTCTGGCACCTGGCGGGCAACATCGAGGAACGGCTGTGCCTGGAAGCGTTCTGTCTGGCCGCCACCGACCGTACCGCGACCATGGGCTGAGAACCTATCCCGCGAACGCCCGCCGCCGACCGCCAACGGGCACGCCCTCCACCCGTGACCCACCCCAGTTACCAACAAGTTATCAACAGGCAAGGCGAGGTTTTTAACAATTCTAGTTGATATCTCTCATCCACTTATCATGCAAGATATTACAGATTACAAAAGAACAACCTAATCTTATTCTAACCAGGAACCGGCGAGCCAGTAAGGAGTTATACACAGGCCTTTTTTTAATACATGACGAACCAACATGTTATGGTTCGCAAACGGCGGATTCAAGCTCACGCCAAACACGTTGCGGAGTCCGCATCGGACGGGCTGGCCGCCAGCAGATCCCGAATCTTGGCGGACAGCCCTTTCGGACTGAACGGCTTGGTCATGAACGCATCGGCGCCGGCGGCGCGGGCTTCGGCCTCAGTGGTGGTCTCGCCTTGGGCGGTGAGGATGATGATCGGAACGCGGCAAGGATTGGCACGCTGGCGCAAGCGCCGGCAGAGTTCGACCCCGGACATGCCGGGCATGCGCACATCAAGGATCATCAGGTCGGGGGCCAGGGCATCGATATTGGCCAACGCCTCCAGTGGATTGCCGCGCGCCATCACGACAAACTCGTCCCGCGACAGATTGACCTCGACCAGCTTGGCGATGAACGGCTGGTCATCCACCACCAGAATGCGCCGTTTGCAGGGCAGGTTCATGATTCAGCCTCCCTGTCCGCCAGCGGCCTGGTGTTCAATGGCCAGCAGGGCGATGTCGTCTTGCAAACCGCCCTCGGCGGCGGCCGCCAGTGCTTGATTGATGAGCTCCCGACACGCGTCGGCCAGCGGCAGCGGCGCCAGCTTTCCCCACGACTGCACAAGGGGGGCCAGACCGCGCATGTTCCCCTGGCTGTCCGTGACATCCGTGAAGCCGTCCGTATAGACCAGGAGACGGGCACCGGGGGGAAACGGCAGGCTCCGTTCCTGATAGATCAGATCAGCCTCAACGCCCATCATGAAATCCACGGTTTCGAGCGCGGAGGTGGTGCCATCGGGCAGGGTCAGCAAGGGCGGACAGTGTCCGGCACTGGCATAGGTCAGGACGCTATGCCGGGTATCCACCCGGCCATAAAGCACCGTCATGTACATGCCGAACCGTTCGAAATCCGGAGTCATAATGCGGTTGAAGGCGGTAAGGATCTTGCCGGGGGGGCTGACCGGGTCCAAGTCAAGAATGCTGCGGCAGGTGATATGCGTCAGGATGGAGAAGAAGGCGGCGGACATTCCCTTCCCCATGGCATCGGCAATAATGAAGTCGAGGGAACCATCGGGATCGCGCCGCGTCAGGAACGCCAGATAATCGCCACCGACCTGACGGGCCGCAATACCTTGAGCAAACAGGTTCAAGCCGGGGATCTGGGGTAACTGACGCGGATAAAGCTGTTGCTGCAACTGGTGGGCGATGTCCAATTCCTGCCGGGCCAAACGGGCATCCAAGACTTCCCGCACCATGCGCTGGTTTTCCAAACTGATGCCGGCCTGGTCGGCCAAGGCCCGGGCGAGCTTGGCGTCACCGGCGCTAAAATTATTGCGCCCGGCCCGACGGCCGAGCAGCAAGACCCCCAGGAGGCGGTCCATGCCGGCGATGGGCAGCCCCATCACGGGGTTGCCAGCGGCGTCCCGGGTCACCTGTTCCTGGAGCGCGGCGGCCACCGCATTTTCCAAGGCGTCCGCATCAACGGCGAGCACGGCTTCGGGCAGGACCGGCAAATTACCGGCACTCGCCGTGAGCCGAAACCCCATGGGAGTACACAAGCGGAGAATACCCCAGGACGCCTCGGCACTGACCATGGCGTTATCGACAATCTTGCCGCAGAGCACGCCTTCACTCGTCAAGGTGCTGACGTCGCGACTGAAGGTGTAAAAAATATTGAGGCTTTCGTAGGCCGTTGACAACTCTTCCGCCATTTCACGCGTGGACTGTTCACTGAGGGTCAGTTCCCGGCGCAACGTATCGACCGCGGCGGCCAGGGCAGCCGTTTGGGTTTCGCGGAAGGCGACACAGGCGGGCGGAATGGCGGCGGCCAGAGAGTCGGGCAACCGTTTGCAAAGGCGCAACCGGTTGCGGTTGCCGGCACGGACATACGTGATTTCATCCATCGCCTGACGGATCAGATAGACGCCCCACCCCCCCTCGGGCAAATCCTGAATGCGTTCCACATCAAGCCGCGGCAACGGCGCTTCCATGGGGTTGAAAGACACGGCTGCCGCATCTTCAAGAATCAGTTCGAGAGTGGTGCCGCGATGATGGATTTCCAAACCAATTGGCTGATCAGAGGCCAGGCCATAGCCGTGCCGGATGATATTAGTCAACGCTTCGGAGACCGCCAATTCCAGCAAATCGCAGACGGTGGGAGGGAAGAGGCTTTGGACCGCGTGACGAAAATACCGGGTGGCGCGGCGGGCGTCGTCCAACCGGCTCAGGAAACAAAGACTGCGCGTTTCCCCGATATGCATGAAACCCTTATGGCGCGACTTAGACCTGCCCCAGCAGGTCGATGCGGGCTTGGGCGGCGGTTTCAAAAATATCGAACAGGCGATACAGGCGGGTCAACTCGAAAATCTGGCGCACCTGCGGCGTCAGACCGGCCAAGTAGAGGCGGAGCCCGCGCTGATGGCAATTTTTGAGCAAACTGACCAACGCTCCCAGGCCGGCGGAATCAATAAAGGTCGTCGAGGCCAAGTCAATAATGATTCCTTTGGCCGACGGCGCCACCGTGGCGATTTCAGCCTTGAACTCACCGGCGCTCGCCGAATCCAGCCGTTCCTTAAGCGTGACCGTGACGACTTGCATTGCGTCCATAGTCTCACCCTCCGTTTCCTTGGATCATGGTAAACTATCGCATGGTTCAGCGCGAGATGCAACCGCCGGCGAGGAGGCCCGGTTTGCGCAGCAGGCCGAGCCAGTGGCCGCGCAGGAATGGCAGGCGCACCAGCCACGGATAAACGACCGGGGTCAACCGGCCCAAGCGCCGGGCCAGGGGCGGTAGCAGGGTCACGGTTTCCAGGCGGCCGGCGTAACCGGGAAACCACGCCGCCAGCTGCTGGCGGGAGATGCCACGCGCGGCACGGTTCAGAGGATGTCGCCACCGGAAATCGTACCACGCCAGGAATCCGCCCGGCTTTAGCACACGGTTGACGCTTTGCGCCATCCGTTCCGCCAGGTGCGGATCCAGCACCGAACTGAACACATCGGCCACCCAGACCAGATCAAACAGGTGAGATTCTCAAGTGTTGCAGTTGATTTTTGTGCTTAAAACAGGGTTCGCATTGGTGTGATATTTTATCATAACATACTATCATCAAGCGGCTTTCTTGCAGGGTGCAAAACCACCATCATGGAGGAACTGCCCGAACAGGCACTG
>CAITYL010000185.1 GCA_903896595.1 uncultured Lentisphaerota bacterium | reverse complement strand
GCTTTTTATCTTTCCTGTAGGAACGTGGTTGCACCACGTTGTGCGACTCTGCCGTGAAGGCGCGTCGCACACGGGCGACACGCCCGTGCCTACAGAAAGGCCATTAAATTATAACTTTCACACTAACGCAGTATAAATGCCAATCCGAGCCGCGAACGAAGCGACCGGTCACTGTTAGGCTATTAGGCTGAAGACAAGGCCAATCACGCATCACGCTTCATTTCTGCTTTCTTCATTTCAGCTTTTGATTATTGACCCGTCACTAACGTTCCGGGCTCGGATAAGCAAATCAAAAAAAACCTTCGATGTATCTTCGTGCTCTTCGTGTCTTCGTGGTGAAACCGAACGTTTAAGTATTACAAGGCACTCGCTAATTCACCAGTTTTTGGCGGAAATGGTTTTCGCCCAGGGCGGCGTCCAGAATGCTGAACGCCGCGCCGAGAGCGTTGCGTTCGGGGCCGATTTTGCTCAACATGATTTTACCGGCGGCCCCGGCTTCCAATAAGGAAAGTTCGAACTCGCGCTCGAACGAGTCAAAGGCGCGTTCCCCCGCCTGGGCCAGGGACGAATCCAAAATGATCAATTCGGGCGCCAGGACGTTGGCGAGTCCCGCCACCGCCCGGGCCAGGTACTTGAACGCCTCGCCCACGACGCGCCCGGCCAAACGGTCGCCGGCCGCCGCCGCCGCCAGCACGGCCTGGCCGTCAAAGTCGCCTTGACTTGCCAGCACGCTTGCGCTGTCGTCCAGCAGGGCTGATTTGGCCTCGCGGGCGAGCGACGGCAGCGACGCCAGCGCCTCAAGGCACCCCGCCGCGCCGCACCGGCACGGCACCGGCCGGTCCGAAATGCGAAAATGGCCGAGTTCACCCGCCCGGCTGCCAAAACCGCCATGATAACGGCCGCCGAGTTTCATGCCGCAGGCCACGCCGTCTCCGTATTCGATAAAGAGCACATTGCTTTGCCGGTCGGGGACTTCGCGCCGGTCCACCGCCCGGATGGCGGCGCTCATGGAATTCATCAGCACGACCGGCAAGTTAAAGGCTTTCGAGATCGTGTCTGCCACCGGGACGCCGCTCCAGCCCGGCAGGATCGTCGACCGTGTCTCCACCCCCTTGGACGCGTCGACAATGCCGGGATCGGCAAGACCGATGCCGAGGAGCCGGCCGGTTTCCGGCGTGGCCGCCGCCACGAAGGTTTTGGCGAATTTCAGAATAGCGGCGATGCCGGCCTTGCTGCCCATGGCGGCAAGATCCAGCTCCTGGCTCTCCCGGTGCCTTTCCCCATAGGCGGCGGAAACCACCACGCCGCTCACGCCGCGTGGCGTGTATTCGATGCCAATGGCGGTGGCGGCGGCGGGATTCAGGCCCAGGCCGCGTTTGGCCCGGATGCCGGAGGTGTCGGCGTTCCGCTCCTCCACCAGCACACCCTGTTCCAACAGCTTGGCCGCCGCCCGCGAGATCGTGGCGGGCGGCAACCCCGACAGTTGGAACAAGCGCGCCCGCGACAGCGGGCTGTGATCCCGCACTGCCATCAGGATGGTCGCTTCGGTGCCATTTTCAGCCAGGAGATGAATGTCTTCGATGCGCATTAGGTGTCCCTGTTGTTGGTTCTACTTTGTTAGATTGAAAATCGTCGTCGTACTCGTGCTCGTCGTCGTCATCGAAACGAGTACGAAGGACGACAACGAGAACGACGACGAGTACAAGAATCGAGAATGTAACAAAGTAGAATCAGGCGGGGCGGAAGAACCTCGTGGCGTTGCGGCGTGTTCCAGGACAGGCAAGAATGCATGACCGTTTTGTCGGATGATGTTGGGGCCACCCTTTTGGAAAAGGGTGCTCCCTTTGCGGATTCCGCAGGCCGCTGTTGCACGACAAACCACGATTGGACAACAGGGGGCGGCCTGCGAAATCCGCAAAAAGGCACAAAAAGGTTTGACGGAGGGCTTGGGAACCGCCTTTCCTCAAAAGGGGGTTCCCAACCGACAGACTTGTCATATATCCACAGGCAATCCTGCCTGTCCGTTATGAGTAATACAGGTTAAAGAACGACCCGCTTTCCGTGGTTATTGGCCGACTCATGAACGGCCAGGATCAGGCGGAGGTTCCGCAGGCCGTCTTCGCCGGTCATTGGCGTGCCGTTGCGAATGGAGCCGGCGTGATCCTCAATAATCGCCCGGTAGATGTTGGGGACGCCCGCGGGCGCGATCTGCCGCACGTCGGCCGCGGTCTCCAATTCAAGCCGCAGCCGGACCGGTTCCCCTTCGCCGCCGGAGAGCTGGAACAGGGTGCCGAAAGCGCGCAACACTCCCTGGTCGCCATAGATCTCGAATCCGAGATTGGATAATGTTCCCAGCAGGCCACCGCGGTTTTCCGCGAAGGAAACCCTGGCTCCACCCCGGATGCCGGCCGCGGTCTCGAAACTGATCGTCGCGCCGTTTTCGACGTTCATCGTCTGCGTGCGCGGCGTGTAAACGGCGCTGAGCGCCGTGATCCGGCTGCCGAGCAGGTACTCGGCCATGTACAGGCAGTGGCTGCCGACATCGCCAACTGGCCCGCCTAACTCTTCGGGACGGGCGCACCGCCAGGACGCCGCCTCGGCCGGGGTCGAACCGTACTGGAATTCCATGTGGAGGCAAACGCTGCCGACAGCACCCAGCGCTCCGTGGGCGATCATCTCCCGCGCCTTGGCATTGAAGCCGTTTTGGGTCATCATGTGATCGACCGCCAAACTGAGCCCCCGGCTGTTGGCCAACGCCACCAGTGCTTCGGCGTCGGCCAGGGTGGTCGCGATCGGCTTTTCAATCAGGCAATGCTTTCCCGCTTCCAGGGCGCGCCGGGCCAGGGGGGCATGGGTGGAATTGGTCGAGGCGATGAAGACAGCGTCAATGCCGGGATCGTTGAGAATGGAATCCGCCTCCGCGTGCCAGGCCAGCCCCCACGCGGCGGCGGCCTCGCGGCCGGCCGGCTCCGGGTCGTGTGCCGCCACCAGTTCCGCGCCGGCTGGCGCGGCAAAGCCCGGCCCCAGGCCGAAACCTTCCCGGGCGATCCGCAGGCGGGCGATCCCGCCGAAGCCCAGCAACGCATAGCGTACGGTTTTCATCTCGTATAAGCCCTTTTTTCGCCACCACGTGGCGGTGATTTAGTAAATTGATAATCAAGAACTAATAATGGTAAATATACTATTTTAAATCAATAAATCAATTATTTGAAAATTAAGCCAGGAGTAGGCATTTTCTGGGAACGCCGAGCCCCGGCCCGGCGTGGTGTCTCTGCTCTGGGCACGCCAATCTCCCGATTGGCGTCTGAAGTTCGGAGTTCCGCCTTCAGGCGGTGCCTTCGCGTATGAATAGCCCCCGCTAAAGTGGGAATTCCAAACCTCTGATTCCGGCGTGGGCCGGCGTGGTGCGCCGTACCTGGGCGACATGCCCATTACCATCACTCCAAGGATGTGTTTACCGCTTCCGGCCGCGGCCGGAAGCTTTTGAGTGGCGGTGGCTCGACACCGCTTTCATACTGCAACTCGGTTTGGAATTGTTTCGTCCTCAGGGGTGTCCAACCCTTGGCTGGACACGTGCGTCGCCGTTGGCGCTCTAAAACGCGCTTAGCTTGATGGTGATGCCCGCCCGTTCGCCCGGGGCCGGGCGGCGCCCAACCCGAAAGCCCGTCTTTCAAGATACCAGCCACCTCCCGCCCGATTAAATAATAATTAAATTGTCGTTTGACAAGTTTAAAATACGTGATATGGTTATCGGTGTTGATAAAATTCAATTTTGAAATTTAATCGTAATAGCAAGATAAGGGCCAGCGCCATGTCAAAACAGCTCACCACCACGGGCACTTCCGGCGTCACCGGCAGCGAAAGCGAGGGCGGCATCACCGCCAGCTACCAGTCCAATGACGGCGTCACCCTCAAGGTGCCGTATTCGTTCTTCGGCTCGATCTACGGCGACGAGGAATTCACCGCGATCAAGACCGCCATGGGCCAGGATTCCCTGACCATGGGCCCCCAGGTCAAGGCGTTCCAGGAGGGGTTCGCCAAGATGTGCGGGGTCAAGCACGCCTTCGCCGTCAGCAACTGCACCACCGGCATGCATCTCTGCACCCAGCTCTTTGACTTGAAAGAGGGCGATGAGGTCATCCTCACTCCCAATACCTTTATCGCCACCTCGCTGGTGCTGCTGAAGGAAAAGGTCCGGCCGGTCTACGCCGACATCGACCCCCGGACCCACAACATCGACCCCGCGGACATCGCCCGCAAAATCACTCCCAAAACCAAGGCCATTTACGTCGTGCATTACGGCGGCCAGATGTGCGACATGGATCCGATCATGGCACTGGCCAAGCAGCACGGCCTCAAGGTGCTGGAGGACTGCGCCCACGCGCCGGCGGCGGAATACAAAGGCCGGCGGGCCGGCGCCATCGGCGACGTCGGCGTCTTCAGTTTCCATTCGCTCAAGAATATCACCACCTGCGGCGAGGGCGGCATGATCACCACCAATCATGACGACTACGTCAAGACCATCGAACTCCTGCGCTGCATGAACCTCGAACACTGGAGCGATGGCGCCGGCGAATTCACCTTCGGCCCGTACACGCTCAAGCGGCACGTGGACGGCGGGTACAAGGATTACTGGATTCCCAGCCATTTCGACATCCGCGACTGTAACGGCCACTGGGGCAACAACTACCGGATGAACGAAATCCAGTCCGCCGTCGGCGTCTGCCAGCTCAGTCGACTGGAGATGATGACGCTCAAGCGGCAGGAGAACGGGCGGCGCCTGAACGCCGGCATCAAGGGCGTGAAAGGGCTGACCGGAACCTACGAGTCGCCCGATTGCCGCCACGTCTATCATCTCTACACGCTCACGGTCGATTCCAACCTCATCAACCGTGACGACTTCCTGCGCATCCTGTATCGGGAGGAGGGGGTGCAGGGGATTCTCCACTACCAGCCAACCTATCATTTCTCCGGCCTGGTCAAGCTGGGGATCACCGGGGACTGCCCGATCGCCGAAAAGTTCTTTTACAAGGAACAGTTAAACCTGCCCATGCATCCGCGGCTCACCGACCAGGAAATCAATGACATGATTACCGGCCTGAAAAACGCCGCCCGGAAATGCCTGGAGGGCAAGACCGGAAAATGAGGGAGGAAATTGCAAAAGTAGCCAGAATTCAGTAGCCAGTAGCCAGAATGGGAGAGAATGGGCGCAGTGTTCAGCCCGGCCACCGGCGCGAGGGTTGGAAACTAAAGAGAAAAAAAGTCCAACATTCAACATCGAACGTCAACGCTGGAATGCCGGTTTATGAGCCCCAACGGGGCGGCAGGAAAATAGCCCAGGGCAACGCCCTGGGGCTGAAAAACCAAGATGATCGGCGCCCTGAAGGGGCAATGGAAACGAAACGCTGAAATTTGGCAGAGGTCAGGGTTAAGCGGTACAGTGTCTTCGGCGGCAAGGGGTGCGGCAAGATTAAGATATGATCACCATTACATCACCAGTCAATGGAGAAGTGCTGACCCACCGGAACGGTCGGGTGACGGACGGCGGCTTGTCCGTCGAAGTCCGGGGCCACGTGAAACCGGCAACATCCTTCAGCGCCGTCTTCGTCAACGACACCCCTGCCCAAGTGGCCGCGAACGGCGCGTTCCAGGCAACCGTGCGCGTGACGGAACCGGAGACCGATCTGGTGGCGCGCCTGGAGGCCTCGGGCGGCCCCGCCGCGCATCAAATCCGGGTGCTGTGGAACCGTCATTCCCGGCCACGCTACCGCTTCGCCATTGACGACAATATCTTTTTCCTGCGCGATCTCGCCCGTACCCGGCCTGCGTCGATCTTCGACCATTTTTATCTCCGCGGACTCCGCGACCTGCATCAGCGTTACGGCACCAAATTCGTGCTCAATACATTTTTTACCACGCCGGAAGCCGACTTCACACTGGCGCAGATGCCGGATGGTTGGCGCGGCGAATTCGCCGATCACGCGGGCTGGCTCAGTCTGGCCTTTCATGCCTATGCGGAATTTCCGGACCGTCCCTACCAGCACGCCACGGCGGCGAAGCTGGCGGCGGACTATGACTTGGTGGCTGGCGAACTTCGACGTTTCGCGGGCGACACCGCTTTCAGCCCGACCACCGTGACCCATTGGGGCATGGTCGCGCCCGAAGCTTGGGGTGTTCTGGCGGCACGCGGCACGCGCGTTCTCAGCGGCTTTTTCGTGCCGAACACCGGCAGTTCATATACGGGTGACGGCGAGAGCATTGCCGCCGATCTGGCGGGGGACGGCTACGATATCAACTATTGCTTGGACACCGAGCGGTCCGCCTTCCTCAGCCGCCATGACTTGATCAAGGATTTTGCCAGTGGGTTGCTGTTCTCTCGCGGCGACATCGTCTGCAATAACACGCCGCCGGAACAGGCGGAACGGGTGCTCCTGCCGTTGATGGCCGATCCCGCCACCGCCGAGATCATGGATCTCGTCACCCATGAACAATACTTCTGGCCGTCCTATTTCAATTACCGTCCCGACCACTTCGCCCGTTGCGAGGCCGCTATTCGTTGCTGTGCCGAGAATGGCTATGAACCAGTTTTCCTTCACGAAGGCTTGGCCGGGGCCGGCCCGGAAAAATAAATTATGAAAACACAACTTTCCGCCGCGGTAAAACACAATATTCAATGGTTCCTGCGCTCCGGCATTATGCGCCCGAATGACGGTTTTTGGGGCGTGGGCGAACGGCTTGCCGTGGTGGCGGGAAACCAGGCCAGGGACAAGATCAATGCCTTCTTTCCCCACCAGACGGCACTGGATGACATGACCGTTGTTTTGGAACAACGCCGGGCCGACTGTTGCGCCGAAACCGCCGTCATGTTTGAGCTTGCCGCCCAGGCCTTCAACGATGACGGGTACCGCCAGATAGCGAGAAATCTGGTGGCGTTCATGGAGCGCGGCGGGTTGCGCATTTCCAACCCGGAGTCGCCAGTGAAGGATCTTTGGAGTTGGGCCATGCCCAATTACAGTGCCGCCTGGACCGATGATAATTCCTGGGTTGCCACCTGTTTCATGTTTCTCGGCGAACACGGATACCCTCGCGTCACCCAGTATGGCATTGACGCCGCCGAGGCGATGTATGGTCATATGAATGATTATGTAACTTGGATTGAAGCCGGCAACCGCGACCTGAAATATCAAGAAGTGATGGCCGGAACCATGCTCAATCCGCATTGGCTGGGGCCGGTTACGATGGCGTTATCGTGGGGCTATGCGCAGAACGGCAACCGCGCCTATCACGACCTGATCCGCCGCTATTACGCACTGCTGCCTGACGGGCCGCCGGCCTGGGATGAAAGCTCCCGCGTCAACGACCCGCAGTACAAATGGTCGGTCTCTGAATATGCTTACTTGACACTGGTTGCGTCGATTGCCGCCAAAACCTTTGACGATGAGGCCATCAAACAGGTGGCGCAAACGGCCGCAGCTGTCCTTTTGGCCAAGCAATTTGCCACCGGACATTTCGCTTCCAACCATTACGAGGCTCCGGTCGGCGACCACATTGCCGATCTTATTTACACCCAGAATTGGGCAACTCTGGGATTGCAGCACCTGGCGTTACTGTGTCCCGAAAAAACCGAGTATCGCCGGGCGTTTGAAAAATCGCTGGCGTTTTTGATCCGGATCCAGGAGCACAGCGACAACCGCTTCTTTGACGGCTGTTGGCGTGGCATGTTTGACACCCAAGCGAATGCGTGGGGCGGCGGAGACAAGTTCGAGGGCGGTCAAGGCAGCATTTATTCCGGTTGGACCAATGCTCCGATTTCCATTGCCATGCTGTTGGAACTCACGGGCAAGAACCTTTTCCCCGCTGAGCGACAAGGATGCCTCGGAACTGTTCAAGTTCTCCCGCCCCACGGTTCAGACGGAGAGCATACACTGGAGACACGCCATGGTTAAAAAACGTTTCCCATTCGGAATCACCACCTTCTCGTTGATTGAGTTGTTGGTTCGCCCGTTGCGAGGCAGCCATTCGCTGTTGTGCCGAGAATGGTTACGAGCCTGTTTTCCTTCACGAAGGCCTGGCTGGGGCCGTTCTAAAAAGGTGAACGTGGCATGAAACAAAAATGGAAGACTTTGATACGCAAACGCAACCGTTTTTCGACCACTAAATGGCGGTCAAAAACAATGAGAAAGGAGGTGACCAGTAACCTGATGAAATAGCTGATGGCATGTCTCCGTGGTTATTTAGTGTTAATAGTTAACCTCAAGCATTAAGGAAAGAATCATGAAAAGGCAAGAAAACAACTCAACGTTTCTGGTGTTGACTGCGGTGTTGGTCAGTTTGGTTCTCGGAATGCTAACCACAACCGCGCAGGCGGCTCTTGTCGGGTACTGGAATTTCAATGAAACATCTGGTAACGCCTTGGATAGTTCGGGTAATGGCTTTACCGGTACGTTGACCGGCCCTGCGTCTCGAATTGCCGGGCCAAGCGGTTTCGGAAACGCAATGTCGTTTGGATACCATGGCTATGTCGATATTACGAACTCCGCGACCAGTAGCCTTAATTTGCTTGATACGAACTATACCATCACCTTTTGGGTCAAATCCAATTCTAGTCCAAGCGATGTCGGCGCTTTAGTCAGCAAGAACTCCGGTACTGACGGTTATGCGGTTAGATATTTCCAGACTGCGGAGGCTGGTTATGATTATGGTAAAATAAGCACGCGAGCAAATACAGAAAACTGGTATGTTACGACACCAGTCGGACAGAACGAGTGGGATTATTTTTCTGTGGTGGTTTATAAAGCGGGAGTACTCGCAGAACGCGCCGTACAGGAACTTTATAAGAATGGCGTTCTCGTAAATGCATTTTATTCCAATACCTTGTTAGAAAGCGCTGATAATCTCACCTTCGGCAATGGCCTGCAACAGCAAGGGGCGGGATGGACTTTCGATGGAAGTTTGGACGAAATACGCATTTATGATGAGGCGCTTAGCGTGACGGCGATACAATCGCTGATGACTCCCGTTCCGGAGCCCGCTGCAACGACTTTATTGGTCTTGGGCGCAATTACTCTTCTTTGCCATCGCAAAAAGAAGTAAACGTTGCGATTAACGGCGGGCTGTTTATTTCAGCCCGCCGCTATACCAGCCCAGTTTTAAAAAGTGGGGTGCTTAAAATAACCTATTTTTTGGGGTTGAGACAATACCCGAGCCGTTGATGATTCTGGGACTTTTTAAACCACTTCTCCTATCAGTTAAAAAGAAAGCGAGAGTGTAAAGATGGTTGAAAAAATGATTAAGAGGATGCTTGGCCTCTTTGGGATAGTGCTGGCGTTGGTCATCTTCAATTCCACCTGCCCCAAGGTTGTTGCGGCACCGTGGCAAGTGGGCACGCCCATCGCCACTTATTTTTGCGGTCCCAACATTAATGATTACTTCGGGAATCAATATACGGCGGGAAATTTCAACCTTGTATGGGTCTATGGCAACGACCCTGTAAGTCAGTTGGATTTGGCGCAGCGTTATGGCTTGCGGGCGCAATTGGAAGCGCCGATACTAAAGGAATCGGATGCGCTGACCAACCCGGTTAAAAAAGCCGCGGTTGATGCCCTAATTGCTTCTGTCAAGAATCACCCGGCGTTGTACTCCTACTTCATCAAGGACGAACCTTACGCCACCGAGTTTTCCTGGGTGGGTGACATGGTTGCCTATCTTCGCACAGCGGATCCGGCGCATCTGGCCTATGTTAACCTCTTTCCGATGGGCGGTAACTACGCGGCTCTTGGCCTTCCCGACCCTCCCGCACCCGGGGATCCGAATGACACCTGGGGCGCCTACGCTGAATACCTGCACCAGTTCATCTTGCAGGTAAACCCCGCTATCCTTAGCTTTGACCGTTATCATTTCTATGTGGATGGGGATGAATGCGAGTATTTCGTCAATTTTAGATTGATTCGCGAAGCCGCGATGGCGGCTGGTATCCCTTTTATGACCATTACTCAGGCGTGCGCCTGGGAGAGTAACTGGCGCACACCTAATGTCAATGAAATGCGCTGGGAGAATTATGTCGCGCTGGCCTACGGCGCTCAGGCGTTATCATATTATGTTTACAGTTATCCAAAAACGGCTGGATATCCAGATGGAATGATGCTAAATGCTGACAACTCCACCACACCACAATATGCGGCGGCCCAGGAATTGAACCCGCAATTTGTAGCAGTGGCAGCGCAATTGCAGCCACTTTGTCCCCAGGGTTACGTTTATTGGGATTACCTTACGGATCCCTGGCTCTGGAGTTGCGTTCTCCTACCCGAGAATGCACCATTTTATCTTAACTGGACGGGTATGTCGGAGCCACCGGCCGAGGGGATGCTCCTGAGTTATTTCGGCAGGGCAAGCGATCCCAACACCCCTACGCATGTGTTGGTGGTAAACCTAAATTACTCAAGTGTTGCAGTTAAATTCTCGCACAAACATTGCGGTTAAATGATAAAAAGTAAGCCTTTATCTGTTATATTGCATGGTGTTACGTCCAAATGCAAAAACAGGATAAAGGCTTATGGGG
>CAITYL010000184.1 GCA_903896595.1 uncultured Lentisphaerota bacterium | reverse complement strand
GGGCCTGTTCGGGCAGTTCCTCCTGGATGGCGGTTTTGCACCATGCAAGAAAGCCGCTTGACGATAGTATGTTATGAAATAAAGTCACACCGAGATGAACCCAGTTTTAAGCATAAAAATCAACTGCAACACTTGAGTAAGTACATTACAGGAGTAGCGACACCGTGAAATGCAGCGAATTGCTGGAATTGTGCGCCGCCGGGCGGAAGCGTTGCCACCTGCTGGGGACAGAGGCGGCCGGGGTCGTCATCGGCCTTGACTTGGAGGGGCGCCTGTTCGCCGTCCTCAATGGCGAGGTGTTGAACCGGGTCAATCCCAAGGCGGTGCTGGGCACGTCCAACCAGGACGGCTACCTCAACCCCGGCGGGGACGGGCTGTGGCCGGCCCCCGAGGGCTCCTGCCTCGGCTATGAATACGCCATTGGCCGCTGGCGGGTGCCGCCGGGACTTTCCGGCGCCCGGTATTGGATCACGGAGAGCACCCCGGCGACAACCACGATCCGGGCCGAGATCGACCTCATCAACGCCTCCGGCCTGGGCATTCCCGCCGCCTTCGAGCGGCGCGTGTCCCTGGCCACGACCGGGACGTCACTGGCCATGACCGTGGTTGAAAGCATCAGCTATCTGGGCGCGCGACAGTTGCGGCGGGAGGAGTGCCTAATCGCCCCGTGGACATTGGCGCAATTCGACTGCGGTCCTGGTTGCGAGGTGGTGTTCCCGGAAGTGGCGCCGGCCGGGATCTGGGATCTTTATGACCCCAGCAATGACCAGCGCCGCCTTGGCGGCGACCACCAGTGGCATACCCGGACCGACGGTGGCAAGCGTTATCAGATCGGCATCAGTGACGCCGTGGACTGGATCGAGTACCGTGATCCCCGCCGCGGCCTGACGGTGCGCCGTTCGGCGGACCGGCTGCCGCCGGCGCTTGCCTATATTGATATCGCGGACCGGCCGCCGACCGAGCAACCGCAAACGGCATTGGGTGCGCGTTTCAGCGTATACAGCGATACCGCCGGCTTCATGGAAATTGAGGCGGCGGGCGGGTGCCCGGTGGAAATAGCCCCCGGACAGGTCTTGGCCGTGACGGTAACAACCGTGTATTCAAAAGGACAGGTATAAAAGTTGCCGTTCATGGCCGGTCTGGGTTTGGAGTTCCCACTTCAAGTGGGGGCTGTTCGAGAGTGAGATCGTCGCCGAAGACACCGCCTGAAGGCGGAACTCCAAACCCAGGCGACCCCGATTGCCTGCCGCGCACGTCCAGAATAGGCATGATGGTTGGTTTCACATTATAGAGCCGTTTTCAAAAGTCCCGATCAAGTTGGCACCGTTTTGGAGTGCGGCAATTCCTTTGCCGCTTTTTGACCGCCAGGCAAAGTCGGCGTTATTTCAATACCGGGAGCCGCCCGGCCTCGGGCGGACAGCGATGGCGTCACACCAGTTCCGTCCTTGATTTATTGGGCCACCGTCCGCTAAACCAATTATGCGCGTCTCCGACGATGACGGGTTCGTCCGCCCGAGGCCGGGCGGCTCCCGTGGATGGGAAAACCTCGTTACTTTTGAAAGCACCTCTATAGTTAACCATGGCGAACACACTTAAACAAATCGCGGAGAAATGCGGCGTCAGTTCCATGACGGTGAGCCGGGCGCTCCGCAATCAGGGGCCGGTTAAAGAGGCGACGCGTGAGAAGATTCTCGCGGTCGCCAAGTTGTTTGGCTATCTGCAAGGGGGCCGGCCGGGCCGGCCCGCCACCACGCCAGACGCTCGGCCGGTGGTCGAGGTGGTGCTGGGAAGCGTGGGCCGCCGCGTGCCCGCCTTCTATTTGGAGTTGCTCACCGCCATTGAACAATGCCTTGCCGCGAGTGGCCACGATTGCGTCATCCGCACCTGTAATGGCGAATACACCCAAGTGCTCGCCTTGCGGGACGCGCTTCGCCGCTCATCCGCCATTGGCGTGATGATCATCGGGGATTTCCAGCCAGAACCGCTGGCGGCGCTGCTCGGGGTCTCCCCCCCCGCACTGCTGGTCGACCATCCAGGCGACGCGGCGGCCGGCGCCGACTGCGAGTCGATCAATTTCGACAATGTCGCGGCGGCGACACTTGCCGTCCAGCACCTGTTGTCCATTGGACGGCAACGAATTGTGCTTATCCGGGGGCCAGCCACCCATTATTTCTCCCGTGAAATTGAGCGTGGCTATCGCGCGGCTCACGCCGCCGCCGGCGTGTCCTGCCGTCCCAGCCTGATCGTGGAGGCGGATTTCACCGTGGACGGCGCGGATACGGCGCTCTCCGCGCTGATTGGACGGGGCATTGCGTTCGACGCAGTGTTTACGAATGACGAAATGGCGGTGGGGGTCTATCGGACGCTGGGTCAGCATCGTCTGGGCATTCCTGGCGACGTGGCGGTCTGCGGGTGCGACGGTTTGCCGATCGGCCAGCAATTGTCTCCGGCGCTCACCACGGTCTTTCTTGATTATCGGGAAATGGGACGCTTGGCGGTCGAACATCTGCTTAAAATCGCCAAAACACCGCCCCGGGTGCCGTGCCGCATCCGGCTCATGCCGCGGTTTGAGAAACACGACAGCGCGTAATTCCAATTAAAGTTCAAATTGATCCTTTATTCTACCACAAAGAACGCAAAGAACACAAAGATCAATTGCTCATTTTTAGATTGTTTTATCTTTGCGATCTCTGCGATCTTTGCGGTTAATTTTGAAATCAATTTGAAGTGTGAGTGGAATAGGATTAGCTACGCACCCACCTTTTCAAGGCCCCCCGAACCCTAAACACTCGCAACCAGAATCGTTACCCAGGTGACATATGACGATTGACACCCTGCCTGCGGTCAGCACGCAACCGGCCTTGACCTTCCACCACTTCCCCACGCGCCACCAGGCGGTCATCTGGCGCAATTGGGGGCTCGTTCCGACGATGCGTCTTGCCGCCCTCCTCGGCGCCACCGAGGCGCAAGTGTTTCGGTGCGCCGCGGAACTGGGCTTGCCAGCCCCCGTGACCGTCAGCCGACGGTGGCTCGATCGCAGCTACATCACACTCATCCGCAACAATTGGCATCTCCTGCCGTACCGGCAACTTCTCCTGCTCCTCGACTGGACCGCTGCCCGGCTCGATTTCGTGCTGCGCGAGGAGGACTTTCTCTGGTACAAGCTCGGCAGCCTGAAACCGGCCTGCGACGAAGTGCGCTACCGGGAATTGACGCCCGAAGAACAGGCCGCAACGGAACGGGTCAAACAGACGGTCCGAACCTATTTCCCGACGCTGCCCGCGGAGTTCGCATCCTACGTCCCATTCGATTTTTTGGACCGTTGGGAGATTGCGGAGCCACGCCATTCCGAGCCGCCCTCGACTAATCGGCGGCGAGATCCGTTTGAAATCAAATTTCTCTACTCGTATTCCGCGGGCTATGGGGATGCGCTGCTCGGCCAGACCGCCGATCCCTATCCGGAAAGCCTGCTCCGGGAATATGCCCGGCACGGCATCAACGGCATTTGGCTCCAAGCGATCCTCTACACCCTTCATCCATTAGAAAAAGCACCCGCGTTCTCGACGGGCGCCGCGGAGCGCATCGCGAACTTGCGGGCGCTGGTCAGCAAAGCGGGCCGCCACGGGATTGGCGTGTATCTCTATCTCAACGAACCACGGCAAATGCCGGCGGAATTTTTTGAGGCTTACCCGGACTGGCGCGGCGTTCAGAGCCAGGCCCCCGGCGAAGAGCATCTCTACGCCATGTGTACCTCGTCACCGGGCGTGCGCGCCTATCTGGAAGAGGCGTGCCAGCAAATTTTCACCCAGGTTCCGGGGCTGGCCGGCGTCTTCACCATCACCATGTCGGAAAATCTGAGCAATTGTCATTCGCGAAACTATGGCGCCGGGTGCCCGCGATGCGGCACGCGGCCACCGCCGGAAATTGTCGCGGAAGTGAACACCGCGATCGCGCGGGGTGTCCACCGCGCGGCGCCGGCGGCGAAAGTCATCGCCTATACCTGGGCGTGGGCCAAGGAGTGGCAACTCCAGGCCATCGACCTGCTGCCCGAAAAAATTGACGTCATGTGCGTGAGCGAATGGGGGTTGCCAATCGCGGTGGGCGGCGTTAAGGGCGAGGTCATTGACTACTCGATCTCCTGCCCCGGCCCCAGTGCGGCAAGCCGTGCCTGCTGGGACCGTGCCCGCCGCAACGGGTTGAAGGCGGTGGCGAAGGTGCAGTTGAACTGTTCGTGGGAATGCGCGACCCTGCCCTACCTCCCCGTGCCCTATCTGGTGAAAGAGCATCTTGACAACCTCACGCAAGCGGGAGTCAGCGGGTTGATGCTGAGCTGGACGCTCGGCGGCTATCCCGGCGGCAATTTCGCACTGCTCTCAAGCACCCCCGAGGAGTTGGCGCTGGAGAAATTCGGGACTGAGACGGCCCCGGCCGTCTGCGCGGCATGGAAACAATTCAGCAACGCCTTCCGTGAGTTTCCATTCCACCTTGAAGTTCTCTACCTCGGCCCGCAAAACCTGGGACCGGCCAATCTATTGTTCGACCGCCCCACCGGCTACCGCGCCACCATGACAGGGTTCCCCTATGACGATATCGACGCCTGGCGCGCGACCTATCCGCCGCTGGTGTTCGAAGAGCAACTGCGGCGGCTGTCTGAAGAATGGCAGACCGGTCTGCGCCTTCTTCCCGGCATTGAAGAGGACACGCCGGCGGTAACGGCCGCCAACCTCCGGGAACTTACGGCGGTGGCCACCGCGGCGTGGTGTCACTTCAAAAGTTCGCACCTACAATTCAAATTCAACCGCCTGCGGAACGCCGCGGATCCCGCGGCAGCCCCGGAATTGCAGGCGATTCTTGACGCGGAAATCGTCATCGCGGTCACCCTGTACAACCTCGCCAAAAAGGACACCCGGATCGGCTTTGAGGCGTCAAACCACTACTTGTACACGCCCAACGACCTGGTGGAGAAAGTATTGAGCTGTGCCGTTCAATCCAAGGTCCGGCGGTAGCGCACCAGCCCCAGCACCAGCATGACCGTCAGGAATAGCGCCACCGGCCAGAGATGGGGCAGCGATTCCCCCCAGCCATTGCCCTTCAACAACACCCCGCGGATATTGCGCAGGAAATGGGTGAGCGGCAGCGCCTCCCCGATCCATTGCGCCCACACCGGCATGCCGCGGAACGGAAACATGAAACCGGAAAGCAGGATCGAAGGCAGAAAGAAGAAAAAGGCCATCTGCACCGCCTGCAACTGGGTGCGGGCAAGGGTGGAAAAGGTCACCCCCACCATCAGGTTTGCCGCTATGAACAGCAGCGAGACCGTATACAACAGCACCAAGCTGCCCCGCATCGGCACGTCAAAGAGAAATTTGGCCGCCAGCAGGATCAAAGTAACCTGCACATACCCGACCAAGATATAGGGCACGATCTTGCCAAGCATGACCTCCACCGGCCGCAGCGGCGTCGCCAGCAGGTTTTCCATCGTCCCCCGCTCGCGTTCGCGGGTCAGCGCCACCGCGGTAATGATGACCAGCGTCATGGTCAGCACCACTCCCATGAGACCGGGCACGATGTTGTACTGGGTGACCGCCTCCGGGTTGTAGAGGGGATGAATGCGCAGGTCAACGGCGGGCGCGGCGCGTTTCAACGACCGGGTCGGCCCGGTGAAGTCCCGTTCCAGGGCGCGCTCGATCAACTGGTTCACGGCGGCGACCGCATTGGCGGTGGCGGCGGGATCGGTGGCGTCGGCCTCCAGCAACACCTGCGGCCGTTCGCCGCGCAACAGCGTGCGCGTGAAATCGGCCGGAATGGTGAGCACGAACGAACACTCGCCCTGGTCCAGCAACCGGCGCACCTGGCGGTTGTCGGTGGCGCTCCCGCGAAGCTCAAAATAGCCGCTGTTCTTCAGCCCCCAGACCAGGTCGCGGGCAAACACGCCCCGGTCATTGTCCTGCACCACCGTCGGCAGATGTTTGGGGTCGGAATTGATGGCGAACCCAAAAAGAATGAGCTGCAAGAGCGGAATGCCCACCATCATGCCAAAAGTAAGGCGGTCCCGGCGCATCTGGATGAACTCCTTCAGCACCATGGCCGCGAGACGCGCAATGGAAAACCGTTCCGACATCACCGGTAATTATCCTTTGCCCGTTGCATCAGGTGGATAAAGACATCCTCCAGCGAGGTCTCGGCCGGTTCAACCGCCAGCCCTTCCACGCGCAGGGGAGCCAGACTGTGTTCGAGCAGGGCAGCGGCGGAACCGCTGACATGAAGGACGGCGCCAAACGGCACCACCTGTTCCACGCCCGGCAACCCACGCAACCGCGCCCCCAGGGCGGGGGACCCGGTTTCCCCCCGCACCCGCCAGGTGGCCAGCCCGGCGCCCCGCACCAACTCCGCGGCCGTGCCCGCGGCCAGCAGCTCGCCATACGCCAGATACGCCAGCCGGTGACAGCGCTCCGCCTCATCCATATAATGCGTCGTGACCAGCACCGTGATTCCCGCGGCCGCCAACTGATGCACCTCGTCCCAAAAGTCGCGGCGGGCTTTGGGGTCCACCCCCGCCGTCGGCTCGTCCAGCAGCAGGAGTTCGGGATGATGCAACAGGCTGGCCGCCAGGGCCAGACGCTGTTTCCAGCCGCCGGAAAGTTCCCCGGTCAACTGGCGCCGCCGGTCCCGGAGCCCCAGCTTGTCCAGGCAGTCAGCCACCGCCGCACGGCGGTTGGGGACCCCGTAAATCCGCGCCACAAAATCCAGGTTTTCCTCCAGCGTCAGGTCCTCGTAATAACTGAACCGCTGCGTCATGTAACCGACGCGGCGCTTGATCTGCCCCGAGTCGCGGAGCAAGTCAAAGCCGAGACAGGTGCCGCTGCCCGCATCAGGCGTCAGCAGACCGCAGAGCATGCGGAGAAAAGTGGTCTTGCCGCTGCCGTTCGGACCGAGAAACCCGTAGATCTCGCCGCGCCGCACCTGCAACGCGACCCGGTTGACCACCGTGCGGTCGCCGAACCGTTTCGTGATGTCCTGCACATCGATGGCAAATTCCACCGGCATTGACAAATCTTCCGCTGGGTGGGTGAAGGATCAAAAGGACCTAAAAGACCAAAGGGACCAAAAGAACTGAAGAAACTTAAGCTTGCCACAGTTGTCGTTTAGGTCATTTGGGTCCTTTATTACTTTACGAATGAAATCAGTTGCAAGATACGCAAGATTTTAAATCGAACATTCAACATCGAACATTCAACGTCCAACATCGAATCATCCACGTTGGATGTTGAACGTTGAATGTTCGATGTTCGTTTTGGTTCCGGCTATGCCGGGTTGGGTCCCTGATGTCCCTTGCGCGTTTCTCACGGCAAAAACCGCACCTCCACCGGCAGGCCGGGCTTCCATGGTGACGGGGCCGCGGCCGCCCCCGGCGCCGCCTCGAAGACCGCCTCCACCAGATAAACCAGCTTGGCGCGCTGGTCACGGCTGAACAGCACCGGCGGCGTATACTCCACCTGGTTGGAAATGAAGGTCAGGCGCGCCCGCCGCTCCGGCAGACCGTCGGTCAGAACGGTCACGGCCTGGCCCGGTTTCAGCGTGGACGCCAGCGCCTCCGGCACAAACACCCGAACCTTGACATTCTCCGGCGGCAACAGCATGATCACGGGCGCCCCCGCGGCGACCCATTCCCCGACGCGAAACAACGTGTCTTGCACCAGACCGGCCGCGGGCGCCACCTGCCGCTTCTGGTCGCGCCGCCAGGCCGCCTGCGCCAGTTGCGCCGCCGCCGCCTCAAGTTCCGCCTCGGCGGCGCGGATCTCGTCCTGGCGGCTGCCCAGGCCGGCGGTGACCAATTCCGCCTCGGTTTGTGCGATCAGCGCCAAATCCCGGTCGTGCCGCGACCGGGCATTGTCCACGTCCGCCTGGGGCACCACGCCCTGCGCCGACAGTTTTTCGGCGCGGCGCAACTCGATCTCCGACAACCCGACCGCCGCGCGCGCCGAGGCCAAGCGCGCCTGCAATGCCGCGACCTCCGACGGCCGCAAGCCTTTGCGGGCGTTGTCGAGCCGGGCTTCCGCAGCGCGCTGGCGCGCCACCGCCTCCTGCCAGGCCTTCGCCTCCGGCTCGGGGTCCAACTGAAACAACGGTGCGCCAGCCGTCACCATGGCGCCCTTGGCAACCGTCAGTTCTTGCAGTTTTCCGGCCACCGGCGCCGCCACATACACCCAGTCGCCCTCAAGATAGCCCGGCAACGCGGCATCCGCCGCGCGGCGCTCACAGCCGAGGGCGAAAAGCGCAGCCATGGCCATCGCCAGCCCCGGCCAACACAGGCCGCCATGATTCCATCTGAACCTGATTGCCATCGTCCGGTCTCCCGCACTCCGCCCCCCTGCGTGACGGTGATGAGGCGGAATTATAGCACCGATAACATGTCCATGACAATGCTGAAGCGCGTGGGGCGCATGACCGTTTTGTTGACAATGACTTGCCGCCGGTTTCGGCCAGTGATATAATCTCCCACAACTGGGGGCAAGGGGCGGAGGAACCGCAGTTTCCGCTTGATTGCCCGTCTCATCTCACCGTCACCTCCGAAAGGGCAAGCCATGACGGACACGCTGCAAGATTCCACGCCTTCCCCGGACACGAACCGGATCGGACTGGCGATCACCAGCCTCATCCTGGGCATCCTCTCCCTTGTCCTCAGTCTGTTCCTGGTGGGCGGCATCCTGGCCGTCATTGGCCTGGTTTTGGGCGGGATTCATCTGGGAAAACGTACCACGTTCCGGGCCATGGCGCTTTGGGGCGTCAGCTTGTCCATCCTCGGCCTGCTGGCCACCGGGGGGATGGGATATTTGTACTATCAAGCCTACAAGCAGGTTCTGGCCATGCGCGGCGGCGCCGGTCAAGGCGGGGTGCAGGCGAGTGACTGGCAGGGCGTGAAGGCGCCCGACTTCACGGTGACCAACCTGAACGGGCAGCCGATCCGGCTGGCGGAGTTGCGCGGCAAACGGGTGGTGCTCGATTTCTGGGCCACCTGGTGCCCGCCCTGCCGCAAGGAAATTCCGCACTTCATCCGCCTCGCCAAGGAAACGGACGCCAAGGATCTGGTGATCGTCGGCATCAGCTCGGAAGATCAAAACACGATCATGGAGTTCGTTAAGAAAAACGGGGTCAATTATGCCATTGCCGCCGCCCCGGACCGGGACCTGCCCTCGCCCTACAAGGAGATCCGCTCCATCCCCACCACCTTCTTTGTGGACCGCAACGGGGTGATTCAAGCCGTTTTTACCGGCTACCATGATTACGACGCCCTCAAGGCGGCGGCCCTCGGCGCCGATTTCAAAGGCGCCATCAAGCCCGCGCCCGCCGCCGAACCAGCCAAGTAAGGACGACTCATGATTATCGTCGCCACGGTCATTCTGCTCTGCCTTGGCTGTTGGCTGCTGATCAACTGGGGTTGCGTCATCCCTTCGCGAAAAGGGGTCAGGTTTTGGTTCTTGACGACCCTGGGTTCAAAGACCACAGTTACCGCCAACTGGTTGAAGGGTTGGAGAAATGAACCAGATGAAAACGATGATTCCCCTCGCGCCATAACAAACTCGCAGGCAGGATTGCCTGCTTGACGTTGTTCACAGGCACGATTGCCTGTGTCACGTTCCCCGGCAGTCCGTGTGCGTCCGTGCGTGTCCGTGCCCGTCCGTGCTATGGTACCGGGAACCGTTTTACCCCACCACCAGGCGCCATGGATCTTTTTGATTACAACCGGGAACAGCAGGTCCGCCGCGAGGGCCCGCTCGCGGCACGGATGCGGCCGCGCACCCTGGACGAATACATCGGCCAGGAACACATTCTCGCGCCCGGCCGGCTGCTGCGCCGTGCCATTCAGGCGGACCAGCTGGCCTCCCTGATCTTTTACGGGCCGCCCGGCACCGGCAAGACCACCCTGGCCAGCGTCATTGCCAACACCACCAAGAGCCTCTTTATCACCCTCAATGCCGTGCTGGCGGGGGTGGCCGACCTGCGCACTATCACCGAAGCCGCCCAGCGCCTCCGGGGCGAGCACAACCGCCGCACCATTCTGTTCATTGACGAGGTCCACCGCTGGAACAAGGCGCAGCAGGACGCGCTCCTGCCGTGGGTCGAGAACGGCACCGTCATTCTCATCGGCGCCACCACCGAAAACCCCTACTTCACCGTCAACCGCGCCCTGGTCAGCCGCAGCCGCATTTTCCAGCTTCAGCCGCTCACCGCCGACCACCTGAAGACGGTCATCCGCCAAACCCTGACCGATCCCGAGCGCGGCTATGGCAAGCTCAAGGTCGACCTCCACGCCGACGCCCTCCATCACCTCGCCGATGTGGCCAACGGCGACGCCCGCGCCGCCCTCAACGCCATCGAACTCGCCGTTGAAACCACCCCGCCCAACGCCGACGGCGTCATTCATATCGACATGGCCGTGGCCGAGGAATCCATCCAGCAGCGCGCCGTGCTCTACGACAAGGAAGGCGACTATCACTTCGACACCATCAGCGCCTTCATCAAGTCTCTCCGCGGTTCCGATCCCGACGCCGCCCTCTACTGGCTCGCCAAAATGGTCTATGCCGGCGAGGATCCGCGGTTCATGTTCCGCCGCATGCTGATTTTTGCCGGCGAGGATGTCGGCCTGGCGGACCCTCAGGCCCTGGTGGTCGTCACGGCTGCGGCCGGCGCTTTTGACCGGGTGGGCATGCCCGAGGGCAACTTCCACCTGGCCACCGCCTGCCTCTACCTCGCCACCTGCCCCAAGTCCAATTCCGTCATGGGCTTTTTTGATGCCCTCGCCCTGGTCGGCAAGGAAAAAGAGGGCGAGGTTCCCAATCATCTCAAGGACGCCAGCCGCGACAAAGAAGGCTTCGGCCACGGCGCCGGCTATCAATACCCGCACGCCTACCGCGACCATTGGGTGGCCCAGCAATACCTGCCCGATTCGCTGCAAGGCAAAGTGCTCTACAACCCCGGCCGCCTCGGCTTTGAGAACGGCCTGGCCGAACTCGTCCGGCAGCGTCGTGAGCTTCAGCTCGCCGCCCTGCGCGAAGCCGAAGGCGGCCTCGCCCCGGCCGAGATCCTCAGCTTTTCGCCGCCCGACAAGGCCACCGACCGCTGGCTCGCCCGCACCCTTGACGGCTTGGGCACCGCCGCCGCGGCCATTCGCGAACGTGTCTTCGCCGCCACCCGGCCGCGCCGGCAGGACCGCATCCTCGACCTCAGCGCCGATGCCGGCCTGTTCGTCTGGGAAGCCCTGCGCCAGGCGCCCGAAGGCGGGGTCTGGGCGCTCACCAGCCAGGCCGCGGCTGCCCGCGCCCTGGCCGAACAGGCCGCCACTCTGCCGGACCTGCGGCGCCCCGAACTCCTGACCGGCCCCCCCGGCGAACTCCGCAACCTTCTGGCGGCCAGTGGCAACGCCGAGGTCCGCTTCGACCTGATGGTCGGCCGCAACGTGCTGGCCCGCGCCCCCGACCGCGCCGCCGTGCTGCACGAACTCCGCCATCTACTGGCCCCCGGCGCCACCCTCAGTCTGGCCGAAAACCTCCCCCGCCACGGCACCCGCCTGGCACCGTTCATCCCCAAAGACGAGGCTGGCAGAGAACGTGACACAGGCAATCTTGCCTGTGAAAAACGTCAAGCAGGCAATCCTGCCTGCGAGTCGAATTCCATCGGCATCCACCAGACCAAACGCAACCTCCCCCACTGGCAACGGGATGCCGCCATTTATTACGTCACCTTCCGCCTGGCTGATTCCCTGCCCCAAAGCGAATTAAACGTTTGGCGCGAGGAGCGCGACGCTTGGCGGGACGCCCATCCTGAGCCGTGGCCGGATGACGCCTGGGCAGAATACCATCGCCTGTTCAGCGTCCGAATGGAAGCTTGGCTTGACCACGGCTACGGCGCCTGCGTGCTGGCCGAGCCCGCGCTCCGCCAGGAAGTCGAAGCCTGCCTCCGGCATTTCGACGGCGAGCGGTATCGTCTCCATGCCTTTGTGATCATGCCGAACCATGTCCACATGCTGCTGGAACCGCTGCCGGGGAACCGGCTGGACACCATCCTGCACGGGATCAAGGGCGTCAGCGCCCGGCGCTGCAACGAGTGCCTGGGCAAGAGCGGAACCTTTTGGATGGATGAGTCGTTCGACCATATCGTGCGCAGCGAGGCGCAACTGGCGCATTACCTTGACTATATTCGGGAAAACCCGGTCAAGGCGCGCCTGCCGGCGGAAAAGGTGACGGTTTATGAAATGGCCGGAGCGTCGGCCGGTTCGGCCGTGCCACCGGCATTCGACACGCAGGCAGGATTGCCTGCTTTACGTTCTGAACAGGCAAGATTGCCTGTTTCACCTTCTTTTCCCGTTACCCCCTCCCTGCGAGTGTCGGTGGCGACGGCAGAGGAAGCGGTTTATGGAAATGTGCATGACCCATTGGTGAATTGGGACGAAGAGACATTGGCCGCCGAGCTGGCGGCGACGGGGTTCGTGGCGGTCCGGCTGGAACGGACCGCCTTCACCCGGCAGCAGCGCATCAGTTCCGCCGAACTCGACCGCTGGTTTGCCGCCGACACCCCCGGCAGTTACGCCAGCCGTCTCCGGGCCGCCGGCCTGGCGGAAGAGGAACTCCGCCAATTCCGGACCGCCCTCACCGCCGCCCTGGCCGGCAAGACCGTGCCCTGGCCCACGACCACCGTATTCCTCTCCGCCCGCGCGCCCTAAGTACCTTGTAAAACTTAAAATTCCGGATTCACCACGAAGACACGAAGCGCACGAAGATAAATCGAAGATGTATTTTTGGTGCTCATTTTACCATTGAAGCGCTTCGATCGAACTTCGCGTTCTTCGTGCCTTCGTGGTGAAGGCTTTTGGGAGCCGGCCGGGCGGTGTGCGGACACGAAAAAGCGGTTTATACTGTGCGCATGAAACATCTCAAGCTCAACCGGCCGCTGGTCGTGCTGGACCTGGAAACCACCGGCATCAATCCGCGCTATGACCGCATGGTCGAAATTGCCGCCCTGAAACTGCACCCGGACGGGCGCCGTGAATCATGGATCAAGCGGATTAATCCGCAACGCGCCATTCCCGCCGGCGCCACCGCCATCCACGGCATCACCGACGCCGATGTCGCCGCCGCCCCGATCTTTCCGGAAATCGCCTTTGATCTGCACCGCTTCCTCTCCAACTGCGATTTTGCCGGTTTCGGCATCGTCAAGTTCGACCTGCCCATGCTGACCGAGGAGTTCCGCCGCGCCGATCTCACCTTTACCGCCCTCGGGTGCGCGGTCATCGACGCCCAGCGCATTTTTCACATGCGCGAACCGCGCACGCTGACGGCCGCCCTGCGCCTGTATTGCGGCAAGGAGCACGCCGGAGCCCACGGCGCCGAAGCCGATGTCATGGCCACCCTGGACGTCATTGAAGGCCAGTTCGAGCGCTACAACGACCTGCCCCGCGACCTGGCCGAGCTTGATGGACTCTGCCAACAGCGGCAGGACGACAGTGTTGACCCCGCCGGCAAGTTGCGCTGGCGCGGGGACGAGGTCATTCTCAATTTCGGCCAAAAATCGGGCATCACCCTGCGCGCACTCGCCGCCAACGAACCCAATTACCTCAAGTGGATGCTGCAAAAAGATTTCGCACCCGAGGTCAAGGAACTGATCCGCGAAGCCATGGCCGGCCGCTTCCCCAAGCGTCCCACGCGCCCCGCCGCCCCGGCGGGACCGGAGGAGTAAGGCTTTTGCAAAATGAATGTCCAATAATCAACAAGGAATATCCAATGTCCAAGTCAGTGCAGGGGCGCACGTTTTACAAAACTGAATGGCGTTTTCCTTCATCCTTGGACATTCCTTGTTGGATATTGGATATTCAATTTTTCCTGTGAGACGGCAACCTTTGGGACCCGTCACTAACGTTCCGGGCTCGGAAGAATAAGGGTCGAATAGGGAGATGCAACCATGGTGGAAGTGACGCCAACCATCCGGCTGCGCGAGGATGAAATCAACTTCACGGCCACCCTGGCCTCCGGGCCCGGCGGGCAGTACGTGAACCGGACAGCCTCGGCGGTGCGTCTGACCTTTGATGTGGGGCGGAGCCCGTCGCTGCCGGAAGCGGTGCGCCGCCGCTTGCTGCGCCAGGCCCATGGCCGCATCACGTTGGACGGCGTCCTGGGCATTGAGGCGTCCGCCCACCGTTCCCAGGCCCGCAACCGGGACGATGCCATGGAACGCCTGTGCGCACTGATCCGCCAGGCCGCCATTCCGCCACGACCGCGAATCCCCACCCGCCCCACCGCCGGCTCGCGCGTCCGCCGACTCGACGCCAAGCGCCAACAGTCCGCCCGCAAACAACAGCGCCGCGGCAGTGACGAGTAAATTCCCACACGACGTGGTTGGACGTGATGACTTGGTTGGAAACCCCCTTTGGGATGGCCGCCGCGTCCTCCAGGTCTTCAAAGTCCTCGGTTTGGGGATTGGGGCCAACGTCCTCCCCGTCCTCAGCGGCGGCAGGGTTCAGCCGGGTTTGCGGGAGGCGGGGCGAGGACGTTGAGGACAAAGACGCCAGCGGAGGACACGGAGGACAAAGAGGACGCCCCGCAAAG
>CAITYL010000183.1 GCA_903896595.1 uncultured Lentisphaerota bacterium | reverse complement strand
GGTTTTGCACCCTGCAAGAAAGCCGCTTGATGATAGTATGTTATGATAAAATATCACACCAATGCGAACCCTGTTTTAAGCACAAAAATCAACTGCAACACTTGAGTACCTTAATTGGGGCAGGATTTTCATCACACTATGTTGGCGACACGGCTGATCAGACGGTGCAGAGCTTTGATCTTACCGGTGCGACAGGCGTACGGTATCTCAGAATGGATATCAAAAGCAACTGGCTCGGCGGTGGCAGTCTCATCACTAGTTATACTCCCGTTGGCCTTGGCGAGGTGGCTTTTGATGGAACACCGGTGCCCGAACCGGGCACGTTGGCCGTGACTGGGGCCTGCCTAGTAGGATTGCTGTGCCGGGGCCGCCGAAAGCGCGCGTGATAGAGGCTGTTGAAAGTGACCACCCATTGGGGCGGCATAGTTGCCGCTCCGATGGGCGTGTCTCGCCTCCCGTTTCCTTTGAAAAGCGCAACCTATTGACCTGTCAATGACGTTCCGGGCTCTGCTGCCCGCCGCGTCCTGTTTACCTACACGCGACAAAGCCTGAACACCCGACCACCCCACCGGTAAAATGCAGTTATGAATAATCAGCTCTACAGCTTGCCTAGTCATTTGCCCAAAAAACTTTCCATCGGGATGTTCCTTTGGAACTGGATTGCCATGGCCACACCGGGTGAACCGTACTACGACCTGGAAAGCGTCATGGTCGGACTGCGCGAGCGCGGTTTCAATACCGTCCGCGTCGAGGCCGGCCTGAACTGGTGTTTCGATCTGGCTGGGCAACCTCGGGGAGAGATGGAGTTCGGCCCCTGGATTCCCGGTTATCGTGACAATCTTACCTCGGCCAACTCCATCGGCGGCGGTCGGCATGATGTTTTGAAGCGTATGATTTGCCTCATGGAACTTGCCAAAAAGTACGGCATCTACGTGGTCCTAACGAGTTGGGAATATCAGGACAGCACTTGGCTCGTGGCTGATCATGCCATTCGCGCCGAGGTCATGGGCGTTCCGGAATCCCAACGGTTCATGCACCTGGCGCGCCAGCACGACCGGCTGCTTGGCTGTCTCAAGGAAAGAAACCTCCATCGCAATATCGCCTACATCGAGGTGCATAACGAGCCGGATTATAGCCTGTTTCCCCAAGGCGCCGAGGCGAAGACGTTGCACGAGGAGGCCATCGCGTTTTTGCGCGAACGGCATCCCGATATTTTGGTCAGCGGCGACTACAGTGCCCACAACCCGGCCACCGTGCCCGACAACGTGCAGGTCTATGACCAGCACACCTATACGTACGGCATGTATTTTCCGTTGTACGCGCAGACCATTGGCAGCCCGGACTTTGATCCAGCAAACCCGCGGAAAAACGCCTTGTTGAACCGGCTGTTGAAGGAACCGTTTGTGTCTTACGACCGCTTCGTGAAGGCGGCCGAGAACGTGGGGACGGTGCCGTGGCGGGCACGCGGGTGGTTGTACTACAACCTCAACATAAAGGCGTTCGATGAATGGATTCTCGAACAATACAAACAGGAGAAAGCCGCACTGGAAACGGCGGCGGCCGGCTTCTTTGCCGGCGATGCCAAGGAAGCCGCCCGTCGGCACATTCCCGCCGTCTGCGATGAGGGTGGGTATTTCTGCCCGCCGCTGGAATCGCGTTTCGAGGTGACGTTACCGGGCACCAGCATGTTCGAGCTTCAGGTCGACCTGGCCATCAAGCATAATTACTGGGGCATGATGCCGACCACCTATTGCGGCCCGGAGCATCCCATTTGGCAGGATGTCGAATGGTTGCGGACCATCAATAACCGTTTCCAAACCGGGATCATAAGGACGGAAACATGAGCCCGCGAAACCATCGACGTACCGCCTTCACTTTAATAGAACTGCTGGTGGTCATCGCCATTATCGCGATCTTGGCATCCCTTTTATTGCCGGCGCTGACCAAGGCTAAGGCGTCGGCCAAGACCGCGGTGTGCAAGTCGAACCAAAGACAATTCGGCTTGGCGACGGCTTTATACGCCAATGATTACGGGGATTATATGCCACAGCAGGAGGCCACCAATTCGTGGCAATATAATTGGCTGGATCAATTGTGGTCGTATGTGGCGAGTGGTTCTGCGGATTGGCTTGATGGCAAAGGCCGGCTCATGTATTGCCCGAATAGTGCGCGACGACAAGCGGGGCCGTATTACTATCCGGATTATGGTTACAGCGGACGCATCGGCAAGATGTCACGCCCAGGCTATTTATTGTATGAGCCCCGGCGGTTGGGGGGATGTAAGATGCCGTCGCGCATGGTTTACCTGCTTGACACGAACGATCTTGATGCTTACGCCGTATATGGTTCCTTTGATTTTGGTGGCCTGGATGGCAGCGGTGCGAATGTGCAGGGAACTCTGAACGCCGTGATTGCTTATCGTGACAGCGGACGCACCAATAATTTATTTGCCGATGGTCATGTGGAGAATGCCGGCATGCGCGGTTTTAGTGACGCTGAGCTAGTTCTTTATTACAGTTACTGGCGAGTGTTCCCGGTTTCGGAATGGGATTAATGAATGATCGGTTTAGTGAACGCCATAGGAGCGATGGTTTATGTTTATTAAAAAAAAATGGTATTTGACGTTAATCGCCTTAAGCGTTAGTTGCTTTTTGCCAGTTACCGACCTTCATGCCGAATTGACCCTGACCAAACCAGGAAGCTCAAATTATGTGATTGTCACCGCCAAGGACGCCATCTCTTCGGAACGCACCGCGGCGGAAGAATTACAATTTTATGTAAAAAAAATTTCCGGTGTCCTACTGCCAATTGTTAATGATGTAACCGCTGAAAAAAAAGGTATTTATATCGGTCAATCCGCCAAGATTTCCGAGTTGTTGGGCGGCGTTGAGAGGACCAAGCATAAACCGGATGAAATTATTATTAAAACGGTGGGTGATCAGTTGATTGTATCCGGGGCTCGTCCTCGTGGTGCCCTTTATGCCGTATATACGTTGGTGGAGGATTATTGGGGGGTGCGGTTTTGGACTGCCACGGAAACATTTTGTCCTAAACAAACCACGCTTAAATTGCCCGAATTAAATGTCCGTTATGCGCCGCCATTCGCCGTCCGCGAAAGCACCTATCCTGGTTTCGGTGATATTCACTTTGCGGTTCGGCTTAAGAGTAACGGCCATTGGACTAAAATCCCGTCCGCATATGGGGGGCATGAAGAATTATTGGGGTGGTGTCATACCTTATCGGCGATATTGCCACCGGCCGAATATTTCGCCAAGCATCCGGAATGGTATGCGTTGCTTGAGGGCAAGCGCCGGCCAGATGGACAACTGTGTTTGACTAATCTGGACATGCGCAAGGAATTTGTCAAACGGGCGGCGAACTTATTGCGGGACAATCCGAATGCGCGTCTGATCTCCATCAGTCAAAATGATGGTTACGGGTTTTGCACCTGTGAAAAATGTCAGGAGGTGTGCCAACGCGAAGGCGGCAAGCAATCCGGGGTGCTGCTGGAGTTTGTGAATCCGGTGGCGGCTGAACTGGAAACGGCATTTCCTGGAGTGCAGGTGGAAACCTTGGCTTACCGTGATACCAGGCAACCACCAAAAACCATTAAACCGCGCGCCAATGTGATTATCCGGCTGTGTTCCATTGAAGCCGATTTTGGATCGCCGCTGAATTCTGAAGCCAACGCCGGGTTTCGCAACGACGTCTTGGAATGGAGCCGACTTGCGGGACAGCTATATGTGTGGAACTATGTCGCCAATTTTGCTAATTATTTTTTTCCGCATCCTAATTTGCTCAACCAAGCCAAAGATCTCCAATTTCTGCGCGACCACAACACCGTTGCCATTTTTGAGCAGGGGGAGAACGGAAGTAATGGATATGGCGACTTTGTTCAGTTGCGGACGTATCTAATCGGCAAGCTGATGTGGAACCCTGATCTTGAGGTCGCGGCGTTGATTCATGAATTTATGACGGGGTATTATGGTGCGGCCGCGCCCGCTCTCGAAGCGTATTTGACACTACTGAATCACGACCTTGACCGGGCACCGCGCCCCAAGATTGCGGCCTATTTATATAATACCAACTGGTTGAGCTTGGCAACCTTGGCCAAGGCCTTTAACGTCATGCAACAGGCGGTGGTTGCGGTGGATGGGCAACCGCCTTATGAGCAACGGGTCAAACAGGCACAGTTGTCCATTGCCTTCGCCTTGCTTACCCGGCCGGAAGTGATTGATAATCCGAAAGCGCTCGCCGCCTATGGCTTTAATTTGGAGTTTCTCAAGCGTTTGGCGATGCAAACCGTTTGTCAGGTTGGGCAATATAAAATTCCGGAATATGCGGAGCACGAAGATTTTCGCACCTTAACCAGGCAGATTGAATACACCTACGGCATGTTTAATCCGCCCGATCCAGCCACCCTACCGGAGTTTTGTCGTGGCCGCAAAGCCGAAGATCTGGTCGTTATTCCCAATCAGTTTTTCCAACTGCTGTCCGGCAGCGGCTTGGTCTTTCGGGAAGCCGACGCCGCGGCGGTTACGGGGCAAGCCGTCAGGCTGGCCACGACCACCGACAGTTGGAAACTGATCCAGCAACGGTTGCCCAACATTCTGACGGCGAAGGAATCCGGCCAATGGGACCTGTATATCGCGTTACGTGCGGAACTCGTCCCCGGCGTGACCCAGGCCGGTCCGGTCGTACAGGTTGGTTTTTGCTCACCACAGACCTCACGTGAATCCTTCGTGCCCTTTTCCGGCGAAGAGTTGGCTGGCGCCAAATATAAATACATGAAATTCGGGACCGAGCGTTTGGTTGGTGACGATTATTTTTTCATTAAGCCATTGGAAAATGCAAAAGTAAAACAGATTTTCATTGATCGCCTGATTATGGTCAGAAAAAAATAAACTGGAAGTTTGGTCATGGCGTATTTGAAATGTAAACAGGGATTAATGAATCGGCTGCCGGTGCTTCCCAAACACCGTCCAGTGGTGACGGACTGGCTGGTCGTTCCAGTTACGGCGAAAGCCGCCGGTTATCGCTCCGTTGACGGAAAAAGCTTGATCCTGGACAACGGCCTGATTCGACGGACGTTCCGGCTGTCGCCCAATTTGGGCTGCGTCGCTTTCGACAATCTTCGCACCGGCGAGTCGCTTTTGCGCGCCGTGAAGCCCGAGGCAATGCTGACGGTGGATGGCATGGAATACCCGGTCGGCGGATTAGTCGGCCAGTCTGACCGGGCCTATTTACGGGGCGAATGGATTGCCGCGTTGAGTGCCGCCCCGAACGCGCTCCGCTGCGACGGGTTTGTCATGGGCAAGACAAGCGCGCGCTTCCCGTGGCAGCCGACCGGAGGGGTGCAGGCACCATGGCCGCCACCCGGTGTGTCGGTGGCGTTCCGTCATGTGCCTTGCCGTCACGCCGGGAACGCAACCATGCCGCCCGTGGAAGTGGTCGTTCACTACGAACTCTACGACGGTCTGCCGCTGATGGCCAAATGGTTGACGATTACGAACAGGAGCAAGACACCGATCCACCTTAATGCGTTTACGGTGGAATTGCTCGCCATGGTCGAGGCGGAGTCCATCGTCGATGTGCCGGAGCGCTGGCGTGTGCCAGACCTGACCGTCGTAACTGATTACTCTTTTGGCGGCATGGCGATGAACAACGCGCGGAGTCCGGTGCGGTGGAATCCCGATCCGGAATATGACACACAAGTGAACGGCGCCCGCCAAGCTCCCTGCCTGCTCACGGTGCGGCCGCCGACCGGTCCCGAGATGGTTCTTGCGTCGGGTGAGAGCGTTGAAAGCTTTCGCGTTTTCGAACTGGTGCATGATTCGGACAGCCGCGAGCGTCAGGGGCTCGCCATTCGGCGCATGCACCGCACCCTCGCGCCGTGGTGCCTGGACAGCCCGCTCATGCTTCACGTCACGTCCACCGATCCGATTACGGTCAAGACCGCCATCGACCAGTGCGCCAAGGTTGGTTACGAAATGGTGATTCTCTCCTTTGGCAGCGGCTTGAACATGCAAGACATCTCCCCGGCCAATATTGCGACATTCAAGGCGTTGGCCGACCATGCCAAAGCCAAAGGCATTCGGTTCGGTGGCTACTCGCTGCTGGCGAGCCGTCGCATCAGCGACGAGCATGACGTCATCAATCCGCAGACCGGCAAGCCCGGTGGGGCGATTTTTGGCGACAGTCCCTGCCTCTGCAGCGTCTGGGGCCGGGAGTATTTTGAGACGATCGAGCGGTTTCTGAGGGAGACCGGGTTTAATCTGCTGGAGCACGATGGCAGTTACCCCGGAGATCTCTGCGGGTCCACGACACATCCTGATCACCACAACGTGGGGGATTCGCAATGGCGTCAGTTTCAGCGCATTGCTGCCTTCTACCGCCGGTGTCGCGAACGGGGGATCTTTCTCAACGTTCCAGACTGGTACTTTCTCCATGGTTCGTGCAAGACCGCGATGGGCTATCTTGAAACGAATTGGTCCTTGCCGCGAGCTGAACAACATCTTCATTGCCGTCAAAACCTGTACGATGGAACCTGGGAGAAAACCCCGACCATGGGCTGGATGTTCGTACCGCTGGTCGAATACCACGGCGGCGGGGCGGCCGCCACGATCGAGCCGCTCCGGAACCATTTGCCAGACTATGAACGCCATCTGACCAACAATTTCGGGTATGGGGTGCAGGCGTGCTACCGGGGCGTTCGCCTGTTTGACGCGCCCGCGACGAAGGCCATGGTAATCAAGTGGGTGGCCTGGTTCAAAACCCATCGTGCGATTCTGGAGAGTGACATCATCCACCTCCGCCGTGCCGATGGCCGGGACTGGGATGGCGTGATGCACGTTAATCCGCAGTTGCCCACGAAGGGCATGGCCGTGCTCTACAATCCGCTCAATGAACGGATCGCGCGGACGATTACGTTACCTCTGTACTACACGGGCATTACGACGACGGCGAGGGTGCAAGTAAACGGGCGGAGAGGCAAGAAAACGGTCGCTCTCGATGGGGATCACGCGATTCGGGTCAAGGTCAACCTTCCCGCACAGGCGATGGTATGGGTCGCGATTGAGTAGAACATAACTATGGTCAAGCAATCCAAACAAAATGGTGACGCCAGTGTGCGGGGCACGCTGGTGGCCAAGGTGGAATGGGCGATCCGGGAATCGATCCGGGATGGCAGCCGGTATCTGCCCGGCAACCGCCTGGCGCCGTTGCGCGAACTGGCGGAAGAATTCGCGGTCTCCCACAGCACGGTGGATGAGGCCCTGCAAAACCTGGCCCACCAAGGCTGGCTGGAACAGCGGGCCGGCCGCGGGGTCCGGGTGGTCCAGGAACTGCCCCATCGCGTGGTGGCGTTTGTGTCCGAGGAAGAATCGCGGTCGTGGGGCTCATCGCTGGCCGAGCAATTGATCCTTCAGGGGTTCAATGAGGTGCTCGCGGAGGCCGGGTATCAAACCCGGGTCTATGGCCTGCTCGATGCCGATGACGACAAGATCTGTCTTCGCAAGCCGGTCTTAAGCGATGCGCTGGCCCTGGCCCGCGACGGCATGCTCTCCGGCATGGTGTTGCGCGGCAACCCGGAAAACGAGGCGCGCTTTGCCGCGCAAGCCGAGGAAATCAAGGAGCTGCCCCGCCTGCCGTTCGTCCGCATCCAGTCGCGGCCATTTTGGAATGAGGCACACGTTCAGATCGATTTGCGGCGGCAGGTAGGCATGCAAATCCGTCATCTGCGGGAGGCGGGGTGCCGGACGATCGCCTTTTGTTCCGGCAGCACCCGGTCGACCCGTGCGAATGTTGATTTTCAGATTGAAGTGTTCAAAGAGGAAATGCTGGGCGCCGGACTGGCTTTTGATCCCCGCAACATTATTCAGGTGGTGCTGGATGACGAGGCCGAGGCCAAGTGCGGGTACGGCATTTTCGAGCATGTTGCCAGCCAGTTGTTTTCCCGGTACTGGGCGCAGGGCAGGGCGGACGGCAAGCTGCCGGACGGCCTGGCGATCACGGACGATATCGTGGCCCGTTCTATTTCGCTGACCCTGTTGCGCGAGCAGGTGAGCGTTCCCGGTGACTTGAAGGTGATTGCCGCGACCAACAAGGGCAGCGGGGTTTATTTCCCGTTCCCCTTTGCGCGCTGTGAGGTTGACATCAGCGAGATTGGCAAGGAAGCCAGCCGGCTGATCCTGCGTCAGCTGGCCGGAGATGAGGCGGCTTGGCACCAGCAGGCGCTGGTCACGCCGAAACTGCTGCCGCCGCTGGTCTGGCCGTGACGTGCTGAGCCAGGCATAGAGAAACCGCTTGGCCCGTAAAAACAACGGCATTTTTCCACGGCCGGGAGCCGCCCGGCCACGGGTGGAACGTTGGTGTTACTCCAACTCCGCCCCCTTTAATTTAATGGCATTCCTGTTAGGCATGGGCGTGTCGCCCGTGTCTGGAGTTTTGTAGAATTCAACGGTTACGGCTTTCTCGTCCCAGCGGGACGAGGCGGGAATAGGCAGGGGCTTCAGCCCCTGTTTTGTCACCCCCATTTCGCGTGCCGTAGGTACGCGACGAATGGGGCCAGGTGTGGTTGTCGCGATGATTTGACACGTCCCCTGGCTTTCGCGGTCAGAGGGGCCGTGCGGTTCGCGGCGTACCTAACGGCACGCCATTTGTGTGTATTCTGAAACAGGGGCTTAAGCCCCTGCCTATTGTCATTCAGTCCCTCCGGGACGAAATCCGCCATGCCCACCTCCCGTTGCCAGGCGTTTGTTAATAGTTAAGTAAAGTTCAGTTATAAATCAATTAAAATTTATAAAATAACTTGAAATTATTAAAAACCGGGGTATGGTGGGGGTATGCAAGCGGTACGGAGGATGCGACGCGAGTTATGGCCACACTGAAACAAATCGCCGAGGCCGCCGGGGTGTCGCCGGCCACGGTTTCCTACGTCCTGAACAACCAGCCGGATGTGGCCCTGGAGACGCGCCAGCGGGTGCTGGCGATGGTGGAAAAGATGCACTTTGTCCGGCGCCGGTATGTGCGCCGCCGCCCGGCCGCCGCCGGGGCGGTGCGGACCAAGTCGCTGTCCTTCATCAGCTGCCTGCCCTTTGATCCGTGGGGCGAGTCGTACTGGGGGCAGCTTTTGTCCGGCTGTCTGGCGGAGGCGCATGACGCGGAGGCCGTGCTGCAGGTGGCGCGCATTGATTCCGAAACGGCGGACGGCGTGGTTTTGCCGGTGGCCGTGCGGGAGCGCGCCACGGACGGGCTGATCGTGACCGGTTTCCCTTCGGCCGCCCTCATGGCGAGTTTGGCGGAATATGAGCTGCCGATGGTCTGCTTGGACACCAAGGACGTTGCCAGCGGGTTCCATCACGTGCGGCCGGACAACACCGGCGGCACGATCAAGGCTGTTGAGCATCTGCACGCCTTGGGGCATGAACGGATCGCGGTCATCACCGGGGATTTGAGTTTTGCCGGCGACACGGAACGGCTGGGGGCGTATTTCGCCGCCATGACCCAGCTTGGGCTGCCGTGGTCTGATGAGTGGATTATGCGCGAACCGTGGATGAGCAACCGCTCCGGCGAGGAGGGGATGGCGGAACTGCTGCGGCGGAAACTGGACGTGACGGCGGTATTCTGCATGGGTGACTGGATCGCCCGCGGCGCCATTGAGGTCGCCCAGGCGGCGGGGTTGTCGGTGCCCGGCGACCTCAGCATCATCGGGTTTGACAACCAGCCGTGGTCGGCCGCGCTGGCGCCGGCCATCACCACCGTGGATGTCAACCTGGTCGACCTTGGCCGGCTGACGGTGCGCCGGTTGCTGGACCAGTTGGCCAGCCCCCACCTGCGGACACCGCAGCGGCTGACTTTGGAGGCCACCGTGGTGGTAAGGGGCTCCACGGGGGCGGTGGAGGCCGCCGCACCATAATTAATTCCAAATCAACCCACAACAGAAGGAGAAAGGCATAACCACGGCATCACCGTCCGTCTGGCAGTCAAACGCGCGTTATCGCAACACAAAATGAGGAATCACGTCATGAGCATCATCGGTTCACGAAACTATACGCTTCTCATCGGAGCGGCCATCCTGCTGAACTCGGGCCTTGCCCAGGCGGGGTACATCACGGGTTATGAATGGGATTTCAAAAACAACTTCAGCTCTGTCACCACCAACGTCACGGATTCCGAAGGCAACGTGGCTTGGCGTTACCGGGTGGGGGGGGCGGGCGTGGTGCCCTCGACGGCGTCTGGCATGGGCTGGTGGAATACCGGCGGTTTTTGGGAGGGAAATGCCTCTCCACAGGGAGGTAAGATCGGCAGCGGCTGGTTGGGTAGCGTCTCCCCTGGCGGCTCTAGCCAGTGTCCGATCCTGATTTGGGAATCCAACGTGACCGGCCAGGTAGATATCGATATCGCGCTCAACTCCACCTCCGGCAATTATTGGATGACCATTTTCAAGAACGACACCGCGCTGGCGTCGGAGAATCCCGACACTGGGGGGTATTCGTTGCACGGGTATAGCTACTCATTGAAGAACTACAACGTGGTGGACGGTGACGTGATCGCCATCCGGATCAACCCTTGGGGTAGCAATAATAAGGTCACCACCGACTTCACGGTCACGCTGGTGCCGGAGCCGGCAACGCTTGCGGTTCTGGGGGCCGGGCTGATGCTGATGGTTGGGCGTCGCCGGCGGCGGTGAATAACGGGTGGACCTTGTGGACCTGGTGGACACCGTGGACGCCGGGCACAAGGTCCACCAAGTCCACCGTGTCCACTGGGTCCACAAGAACGTCCCCCCACCCACCACCCAAGTTTTCCCCATGAAACGCTTCACCCTCATCGAGCTGTTGGCACGCCCAGCCGTAGCCCCGAGCCATGGCGAAGGGCGGAGGCAAGTTCGATCAGCGTTTACGCTGATCGAACTGCTGGTGGTGATTGCCATCATCGCCATTTTGGCGAGCATGCTGCTGCCGTCGCTGGGCAAGGCGCGGGAGCAGGCGCGTACCATTGTTTGCACGGGGCAGTTGCGGCAATTGGGCATCATCATGGTTTCGTACCAGGTGGACTACCGCTACTTGCCTTATTGCTTTGCCTCGTACAGCAACCCCAATTTATGGGCGGATAGTTACATCACCGACCGTCGGATCATGGTCTGCCCTGCCGATCAGAACAAGGGCAAGTCGCTGGTGGGTGGCGATCCGGCTTATCCGTTTTTCGAGGAGCGGTGGCCCCGGAATGTGCCGTGCTCCTATTTTCAGTACCTGACACAGTACCTGCTGTGGTTTGGCAATGCGCCGGTCGCCCATGGCTTGATGCTGGAGCTCAGCGGCAATACCAGCGGTTATTCGACGGAATTGGGGCGGAACTTCTATGAAAACGGTCCGCAATTGACCTTCATTCGCTGCCTGTGGCATCCGACGTTCACCAGCCTGAACCTGTCGCCCAACGGCCGGGTGGCGCGCTACAAGTCCACCAATCCGACGGACCCATGGGTGTTCCCGGAATGGTACCGGATGGATCTGCAGTAATCCTGCTGATACCCGGTAACATGAAAACCTTCACCACGAAGACACGAAGTTTGATCCAATGAAATTAGTTGCAAGATGCGCATGATTTTACCACAGAGAGCACAGAGAACACAGAGGAAAAAATACGAGGTGGCAGTTCGGTTTTTCGGCACAATCCAGTCTCGCATCTCTGTGCCCTCTGTGTCCTCTGTGGTGAAATGATGTTATTTTGGTTCCAGCCATGCCGGGTTGGGGTGAACGTTTTAATTTAATGGCATTCCTGTAGGCACGGGCGTGTCGGCCCGTGTGTGACGCGCCCTCACGGCAGAGCCCCACAACGTGGTGCAACCACGTTCCTACAGGGAAAAAGACAAGAAGTGAACCTAACGCAGTATAACAACGTAGAACTAACCAAGCCCCCCCAACGCATCTTCGATTTACCTTCGCGTTCTTCGTGACTTCGTGGTGAATCCGAACGTTTGCCTGCTACAAGGTACTACAAGGTACTAGCCGTGTCATTAATAGTGCCGTCATCACCAAAGAAAGTGAGTTTCATGAAGCATTTATCACGATGGGTTGGTGTGTTGAGTCTGCTGCCGCTGGCGGCCGGGGCACAGGATGTCGAGGCGGTCAAGAGTTTTGCCACCGATTTCGACGGCTACAAAACCGGCAATGTGTACGGGCAGGCGGCCTGGCGGACCTCCTCCTGGGAGCTTAACGCGCAATGTCATGAAGTGGTCGACACCGTGGCCTGCGGCGACCGCGGCAAGAGCCTGGGCATCCGGGCGGAAAACGGCTATCACAGCCTTTTGCACTTGGCTCCCCGCGATTGCGGTACCGTGACGTGCAGTTTTGACTTTCGCCCCGCCGCCGGCCTGGTGACCATGATCGGCTTCAAGAGCGCGGGGGCCGACTGGGACCAGTTCCAAACGCCGCTGCAGATCAATCCCGCCGCCGGCACCATTACCACCTTCCACAACGGCCAGCCCGTTCCCCTGTGGAAGCGCAAGCTGGACCATCGCCAGTGGTATCACATTGCCATGGAATTGCGCTCCGCGGCCATGGAAAACCAGGCCGGTTCGTTCCGGATTACGGTCAGTGCCGCCGGCGAGAAGGTTGACAGCGGCTGGCTGCCGTTGGCCGCCGCCCCGGCCGCCCCGACGGCGCTGTTTGAAATCCGCAGCGTGGCCTGGTGCCAAGGCCAGGGCGCGTTCAACGGCTATGTCGACAACTTCACCCTCCAGCCCGATCCTCAGGATCCGCAACTGCGCATCCGCGGCGACCGGTTTGGCAGCCTGTACCGTCCCGGCGAGCCGGTCACGCTGGTCGGCTTGGTCACGGCGGGCACCCGCGCGGTTGACCAGGCGGCGCGGTTGGACGTGACCGACGCCTACGGCAAAACCGTGTTCACGGCCGAGGCCCGGGTTGCCGTGCCCGCCGGCCAGACCGGCCGCCTGACCTATCCCGTTCCGGCGGAACGCCTGAACAAATACGGTCTCTATCAGGCGAAATGGCTGCTGACCGGCGCCAGTGTCATGGGGACCACGGCGACCTTTGGCATCACCGCGCCGTCGCCCGACCTGGGCGACAATTACGACTCCCCGTTCGGCGTCTTCCAGTATCCCCACGAGGGCGATGTTGATCCGGAATTCCGGCCGTTCCTGGACAAGCAGGCGCAGTTGATGCATGACCTCGGCATCCGCTGGGTGCGCTGTAACATGCACTGGCCCGGCGTCGAACCAGTCAAGGGCAAGTTCGACTGGGGCAACATGGGGGATTTCGTCGACGAACTGTACCGGCGCAAGATGCATGCCTTTGTGGAACTGGCCAACACGGCGGGCTGGGCCAGTTCCAGCACCAACCGGGCTGGCGGTTCCGTGGATACCGGTTCGCTGTTGGAGACCGTGGCCCCGCGGGACTTTGCCGACTGGGAAACCTTCTGCCGCAAAACCGCCGAGCGCTTCCGGGGCCGGGTCAAGGTCTTTGAGGTCTGGAACGAGCCGGGCGCCCCGAAAAACGGCAACAGCAACGGGTTCTGGCGCGATTCCTCCGACAACTTCATCCAGATCATCAAGGTGGCGCGCCGGGGGGTGAAAGCCGTGGATCCCGAGGCGAAAATCATGATTTCCGGGTTCCGCACGGTGGATCTTGGCGGCTATTTCGAGAACTTCGTCGAACGGGTGTTCCGCGGCGCGTTGGACGATGCCGATATCATCAGTTTCCATCACTGGAGCGAAGACGCCTGGGGCACCAAGGTTTATGATCTGAAGCTGCTCCAGGCCAAATACCACAAAAACCTTCCCTATTGGAACAGCGAGGCCGGCGGTTCCGGCAAGACCGCCAACAATGTCAAGAGCGTCCTGTGGTCCTGGTCCGCAGGATGCCAGAAGATGTTTCCCTTCATCTTCAACCTGCCGCGTTATCCGGGGAACAGCCTGGTCAATCCGGACTATTCGCCCACGGAAGGGACGATCGCCTTTGCCACCATGACGCGGTTCCTGGCCGGCTTCAAGCCGGAAGGGCAGTTGTACACCATTCCGGGGGCCAAGGTATTCGCCTTCACTAACGGCAAGTCGCGGATTGTGGTAGCTTGGTCGGAAACCGGCGACCCACTGCCGGCGACCCTGGCGGGGGCCGGGGCGGTGATGGATTACCAGGGCAATCCCGCGGCGGCAGCCGGCCCGGACGGCAAGGTCATGATCGACTGCCGGCCGACCTATGTGTTCTGCAAACTGGCATCCTTGCCGCTGAACTTGATGCCGAAGCTTGCCGGCGGTGAGAAATTCCTGGCCGGGTTCCGGCTGGAGGGGCCGCTGGCCGCCGGTATCGGCGTTCGGGCGTTCTCCTTCACCGACGGCCGGCGCCGGATGGTGGCCGCCTGGTCGGAAGTGCCCGGCAAGGAACTGCCGGCCACGGTCTGCGGCGCGGAGTCGGCCCATGACGAGTCCGGCGGCCAGCCGCAAAAGGCCAAGCACGGAGACTACAGTCTCAACACGGTGACGGTGGGCAACCGCCCGGTGTACATCGCGTGCAGTCTGGACGGGCTCGACTTGAAGTGACTCCGTCTGTTGTGTTCCGGATTTGTCGGATAATGTTGGGAACCCCCTTTTGAGGAAAGGCGGTTCCCAAACCCTCCGTCAAACCTTTTTGTGCCTTTTGCGGATTCCGCAGGCCGCCCTTGTGCCCCAATCGTGGATGGTTGCACTGGAGCGGCCTGCGGAATCCGCAAACATCAATTATTGATGCGGAATGGGCCGCCACACACCCTTGCATTCGGGGGTGTGGCGGCCATATTATTGTTTCGTGCGAATTATGAAATTGGAAAAATTTAACCCGTGACCACGGCCATCCCCCCTATGCGCAAGATACTGTCGGACAAGGCCCCTCTGAAGTTTTGCTGGGAATCTTCTTCAACCTCCAAAGAAGTGGGGGCGGCGCTTCGGGTGTTGGCGGAGGAATATCCGCTGGCGGAAAACGGGCGCGGCGGCGTGCCGTTGCGGTTCCGGAAAGTCCGCGCCAAGGAGCGCGTCTCCCGGGTTGGCCGCGAGGGCGCGGCCGTGGTGGTCGAGCATTCCGACCTGGCGGGCGCGTTGCGCGGGGTCGGGTCGGCGCTGTCCGGGCTTGTGCCGGCGGAGGAGAAGACCAGCTTCACCAGCCTCGGGATCATGCTGGACTGTTCCCGGAACGCGGTGATGACCGCGGGGCATTTCAAGGGCTGGCTGCGCAAGCTGTCGCTGCTGGGGTACAGCACCGCCATGCTTTATACGGAAGATACGTACGAGTTGCCTGGCGAGCCGTACTTTGGCTATTTGCGCGGCGCCTACACGGAGGCGGAGCTGAAGGAAATCGACGCTTATGCCGCCAGTCTGGGCATTGAAATGGTCGGCTGCATCCAGACGCTGGGACATTTGCAGCAGGCGCTGAAGTGGTCGGTCTACCAGGAGGTCAAGGACACCTCCAGTGTGTTGCTGGTCGGCGCCGAGAAGACGTATGCGCTGATCGACAAGATGATCGGGTTTTGGTCGCGGGTGTTCAAGTCGCGGCGGCTGCACGTCGGCATGGATGAGACGCACGATCTTGGGCGCGGCCGGTATCTGGACCTGTTCGGCCATAAGCGCGGGTTTGAGCTGTTCAACGAGCATTTGGCCCAGGTGGTGGGGATCTGCCGGCGGCACCAGGTCAGCCCAATGCTGTGGTCGGACATGTATTTCCGCCTTGGCAGCAAGACGATGGATTACTACGACACCAACTGCGTGATTCCCCGGGAGGTGGTCAAGAAGATTCCCCAGGAGGCCGCCCTGGTTTATTGGGACTACTACCACGACAATGAGGCGTTTTACCTGGATTACATCAAGCGTCACCGCGACCTGGGCTCCGAGCCGCTGATGGGCTCCGGGGTGTGGACGTGGAACAATTTCTGGTATGACCAGCAGATCACCGAACGCACCGTCGAGCCCTGCATTCATGCCTGCCTGAAAGCCAAGGTGAAGGAGCTCTTTTTTACTTTATGGGGGGACGACGGCGCCTTCTGCGATTTCGATTCCGCACTGGCCGGGCTGGCCTGGTCGGCCGAGCTCGCTTATGCGGGCACGACCGATCCGCGGCGGTTGCAGCGCCGGTTCGCCGCGGTCTGCCATGCCAGTTACCGGGACGTTCTGCTGCCCTGCAACCAGCTGCCCACGGAACTGTTTTGGGATGATCCGCTGCTCGGCATCCATTGGAAGAACGCCCTGGCCGGCGATCCGCGGTTTTGGGCCAAGCGGGCTGCCGGTTGCCGTGCCGCCCTGCGCAAGCTGGAAAAAGCCGATGTCCGGTCCGTGGCCGGCGGCGATCTCGCCCATATCCGCAACGGGCTCAAGCTGGTGGTCCTCAAGGTCGCCCTGCATCAGGCGTTGGACGCCGCGTACGCCAAACGCGACTTGGCCGCCCTGGGCAAGGTGCGCGCCGCCGTGCCCGCCGTGGTGGCGGCCGTTCAGGCGTTCGACGCCAGTTTCAGTACCCAGTGGCGGCGCCGGAACAAGCCGTTCGGCCTGGAAGTGATCCAGTCCCGGTTCGCCACCCAGGTCCGGCGTTACCAGGAACTGGCGGCCCGGCTGGACGAGCTGCTGAAGGGACGCTGTGAAGGCATTGAGGAGCTGGACGCGCGCCCGGTGTCGCACATCGGCGTCAATGGCTCCTTTTCCCAATCCTACAGTGCCTGTGCCACTACGTTCTGATCAGACCATGATGTGGGGCTCTGCCCCAGGCCCCGCTCAAGGAACAGGTCCCTTTGGCAGGGGTGTGGGGGCGGCGCCCCCACATAATATTTGGTGCTGGCGTAAACGTTGGACGCGCGGTCTTTTCTTCGGGGGGTCGCGGCATTACGTTATGGGTTTGTGTTTGTCAACCCAGCCGGTCTGGAATACGGGGAGTGAAGCTCGCATGCGACAGGGTCAATACTGGTGGCGAGTGACGATGGTGGCGTTGCTGGCGGTGGTCGGGTGGACCACGGCGGTGTGGGCGGCCACGGTCAAACAGGTATTGGTGGAGAATAAAAACCCCGCCGGCGGTTCAGTGTCAACTGAATTGGTCAGCGGGTGTGTCAGCCTGCATCCGGGTGGGCCGTTTGATGCCAAGACATTGTCGGAAGACATCAAGCGGTTGTACGGCACCGGGTATTTCACCGATGTCGAGGCGCAGGTGGAATCGGTCAGCGGCGACCAGGTCAATGTCACCTTCAAGGTTGCGCCGAAGCCGCGCGTGCGTCGGGTGCTGGTCGAGGGCAACGCGAACATCAAGACCAGCAAGATCACCGACAAGCTGTCCGTGCAAGCCGAGTCGCTCCTTAATGACAAAAAAGTGGCCGATGACGTGGCGGCCATCCGCAAGCTTTACGAAGACAAGGGCTATTTTCAGTCGCTGGTCCGCAGCGAGCTTCGTGCGGTGGACGACGGGCGCGAGGCGGATGTGGTGTATGTCATCCAGGAAGAGCCGCGCCTGAAGGTACGCGACATCCAGGTGGTGGGCAACAAAGCCTTCACCCGGGACCAGATTCTGGACAAAATGCAAATCAAGTTTGCCTGGTGGCGCAGTCTGTTCGGCATGACCTATTTGAGCGAGGAAATGCTGAACCAGGACCGGGATGCGGTCACGCTGATGTACACCGCCAAGGGGTATTTGGACTTCCGGATCGACAAGGTTGACCAGGTGCCCACGGCCGACAAGAAGAAGGTGACCCTCATTCTGCACGTGACGGAAGGGCAGCCCTACACGGTGGCTGCGGTGGATGTTGAGGGGTGCAAACGGTTTGGCCGCGATGAGTTGCTGAAGGAGGTCAAGCTGGCCAAGGGGCAGGTCTTTGATTCCGACGCTGAACGCGCGGACATCAACCGGATGGAGGCCAAGTATGACATTTTGGGTTATGTGGACCTGCGGATTTTTCCGCGTCTGCGCCAGGACGCCCCCACCCATACGGTCGAGGTCGTTTACGTGATTGACGAGGGGTTGCCGGCCAAGTTGCGCGACATTTATATCAACGGCAATCAAGTGACCAAGGACAAGGTCATCCGGCGTGAATTGGCGGTGCTGCCCGGCGACCTGGCCGACAACAGCAAGATCAAGGCCAGTAAAAGCCGGCTGATGTCTTTAAACTATTTTGATACCGTGGACATGTTGCCGATGGCCACCGAGCGCGATGACGAGAAGGACTTGCAGGTCAACGTCAAGGAGAAGCGTACCGGCCAGCTCATGCTGGGCGTCGGTTTCTCCAGTGATGACAGCGTGGTGGGGATGGCGGAAATCACCCAGTCGAACTTTGATCTGGGCAATTGGCCGTCCTTTACCGGTGGCGGTCAGCGCCTGCGTCTGGCGCTTCAAGGCGGTGCGGAAACGCAGAATGCCGACTTGTCGTTCACCGAGCCGTGGTTCCTTGACCGGCCGTTGCGCCTGGATTGGAATCTCTATTACCGGGAGCGCGACCAGGATTATTATACCCAGCAGAATATTGGTACCTCCATCGGCTTGACCAAGCCCATTACCACCTTTTGGCGGCATTCGGTCGGGTACCGGGTCGAAGAGGTGCGGTTAAGCAGCTTTGACGGCGATGTCAGCCAGTGGGTCCGGGACGAGGCGGGCACCTACACCGTCAGCGGCGTGTATTATCGCATTCAGCGTGACACCCGCGACAATGCCATGAACCCGACCTCCGGTTCGCGGGTCGCATTTACCGCCGAAGCCGATCCCAGTTTTCTTGGTTCCTATTCCGACATCTATCACCTCAATATGGAAGGCGCCAAATATTTTCCGGTCTACAACAAGTGCGTGATCAAGCTGGAGGCCCAAATGGCCACCGTGGACAACTGGAGCGGCGACGAACCGCTCCTCTTCGACCGCCTGTATGCCGGCGGTGACAACTCGATCCGCGGTTTCAAGCGCCGGGCGGTCAGCCCCGTGGATGATTATGACAACTCCGTCGGCGGCCAGTCACTGGCCCGCGGCACGGTCGAGTTCCTCTATCCCATCTACGACATGGTGCGCGGTTCGGTTTTCTCGGATTTCGGCAATGTCTGGTGGGACCCCTACGATTATACCGCCGAGATGAACGTCACGGTTGGCCCCGGCATCCTGCTGGACCTGCCGATCGGTCCGATCCGGTTGTATTACGGCTTCCCGGTCGTCACGCAGCAGGACAATCTGGGCAACGGCCGCTTCAGCTTCAGCATGGGTTATTTCTTCTGAGTTGAAAACACTGAACCTGTATATTGCCCGCAAGCTGGTGGGGGCCACGCTGGCCGCCATCGGCGTGCTGACGTTCGTGTTGCTGTCCGGCAACCTGATCAAGGTGTTCGACCTGCTCGCCCGCGGCGTGTCGGCGGCGGCGTTGGGACGGTTCATTCTGTACCTGCTGCCGGTGGCCTTGAATTATACCCTGCCGTTCTCGCTGTTGATTTCCTCCGTGCTGGTGTTCAGCCGGTTGTCAGCCGACAACGAGATCACCGCCATGCGGGCCAGCGGGGTCAGTTTGTGGCAGATCATCTCGCCGGCCCTGTTGCTTGGGGTGGTGCTCAGCGGCCTGGCTTTCTGGTTGCAAATGGAGGTGGGGCCGCGCTGCCGCTTTCAGATGGACATGCTGTTGGAGACGGAGGGCACGCGGAATCCGCTGGTGCTGCTGGAACCGGGGCGGTTCATCGAGTTGCCGGGCAACGTGATCTATGTCGGCCGCCGCGAGGGGGACCGCCTTTATGACCTGCACGTTTACGGCCTCTCCGGTTCCGGCAAGGTTGTTCGTGACATCACCGCCCACGAAGGCAAGGTGACCTTGAAAGAGGAGGAGGAGACCATCGTCCTTGAGTTGCAGGACGCCGTGGTGGTGGCCGCCGATCCCAACGCCCCCGGCGACGCCAGCCGGCTTCAGCGCGTGGCCGGCGAGACCCTGACGTTTCCTTTGGAGTACGGCCGCCAGCTCAACCGCAAGCCGATCGCCAACAAGTTTCGCCAGATGGATGCCGCCGCCATGCTGGGGTTGATTCATGCCTATGCCGAACGCGGCATTGATACCACGCCGCTTTATCTGGACCTGCATCGCCGGTTTTCCCTGGCCCTGTCGCCGTTTGCCTTTCTGCTGCTGGGGATCCCCATCGCCATTCGGGCCCGCCGCGCCGAGCCGGCCATCGGCCTGGTCATGGCCATGGCCATGGCCGCCGTTTTCTATGCGTTTCTGATGCTGGCTGAACAATTCCGAAGTGTGGGGCAACACCCAGAATGGCTGGTTTGGCTGCCCAATATCGCGTACCAGGCCGGCGGGCTCTATGCCTTGGCCCGCCTCGCCCGGCAATGACGTGGGGCATTGCCATTCTGTTGCTGGTCAAGGGGTTGGCCGTTGGCGGCATTTACGCGCTGATCTCGCTCGGCTTTAATGTGATCCAGCGGACCACCGGCATCCTCAATTTTGCCCAGGGCGAGTTTGTCATGGTGGGGGGGCTGGGGGCGGCGTGGTTGTGGGGCGGGGTCGGGTTGCCGGTCGCGGTGGCCATGCCCGGCGGCGCGGTGTTGGCGGCGGGGGTCGGCTGGGTCTCCTATCAGGCGGCGTTGCGGCCGGCCGGCGGGACCTCGCTGACGACCCGGATCATCATCACCATCGGCTTGTCCATTGTGTTGCGGGCCGCGGCGGCCCTGGTCTGGGGGACCGACCCGCGGCAGTTGCCGCCGCTGGCCGAGGGTGGTTTGACGTTGCCCGGCGGCGCGGTGTTGGACTGGCAGAGTCTGGCGGTGCTGGCGGCGGTGGCCGCCTGCATGCCGGCCCTGGCGTGGTTTTTTCGGTGTACCGCCACCGGCCGGGCCATGCAAGCCTGCGCCGGCGATCCTGATGCGGCGCGGCTGTGCGGCATCCGCCCCGACCGCGTGGCCGCCCAGGCCTTCACCTTGAGCGCTTTCTTGGCGGGAATGGCCGGGGTGTTGCTGACGCCCATGTTGTCCATGAGTTTTGACCGCGGCAGCATGCTCGGCCTTAAGGGCTTTGCGGCGGCGATCCTGGGCGGAGTTGGCCACCCTGTGGCCGGCGTGGTGGGGGGCTTGGCGTTGGGCATTCTGGAACAGTTTGCCTGCTGGGGGTCGTCAGTGTACAAGGACACCCTGGCGTTGGCCGCCGTGCTGGTGCTGCTGTTGATCCGGCCGAGGGGGTTACTGGTCCGATGACACCACCGCGGGCTCCATCCTGGTGGCGGATCTATCGCGGGCCGCTGGTGCTGCTGGCGGTGGTGCTGGTGGCACCCTGGCTGCCGTGGGGACGCTTTGGCTACCTGGTGCCGCTGTTGCAGTTGGCGGGAATCTATACGCTGCTGGCCACCTCCTTGACGCTGTTGCTGGGCATGGCCGGGCAAATTTCGCTCGGGCACGCGGGTTTTTTTGCGGTGGGTGCGTATACGGCCGGGGTGGCGGCAACGGTTTGGCACTGGCCTTCCGGGGTGGCGGCGCTGGCCGCCGTGCTGGCGGCGGGGTTGGTGGCGCTGCTGTGTGGCGGGATGGTGCTGCGGTTGCGCGGGCATTTGTTGGCGTTGGCCACCTTGTGTTTGGGCGTCATTCTCTACGAACTTATTCTCAAGTCCAGTCTTACCGGTGGCGCCGCCGGTCTGTACGACCTGCCGGAATGGCGGGTGCCGGGGAGGTTGGGCGCCGGTCCGGCCGGCGGGTTCTATCTGGTGTGGGGAGCGGCCTGGCTGGCCCTGGCGTGGTTGGCACACCTGTCCGCATCCCCGGCCGGCCGGGCGTTGCGGGCGGTCCGTGACGACGAGGCGGCGGCCGCCGCGCTCGGCGTGGACGTCTTTGTTCTCAAGCTCAAGGCGTTTGTCGCTTCGGCCATGCTGGCGGGGGTGGCGGGCGTGCTCTATGCCTTTGTCCACAGTCCATCCTATCTCGGGCCCGAAGAATTCGGTCTGACCACCTCGGTGCTTCTGGTGATGATGGCGGTGCTGGGCGGCCTGAACAGTCCGTGGGGCGGCCTGGTTGGCGCGTTGGCCGTCATGGCGTTGCGCGAGGGGATTACCCTGGTGGCCGACCAGTGCGGATTTTCCGGAGCGGCCCGCATCGAACAGCTCGTCTATGGTCTGATCCTAATCCTGCTTCTGACCCGCGCGCCGCAAGGCCTGGTTCCCCTGTGGCGGCGGGTGTGTTGTCGCGCCGGCGATTCCTAAAACGTCCCTTGGGGGCAGGCAGAGGCGCCTGCCCCTACCGAACACCGAACACCATGGCCAATCCAACCCCTCAACCGCTTAACCGCCCAACTCCTCAACCCGCATGACCGCATTTCTCCAAATCGAGGAGGCCCGCCGGCGGTTTGGCGGGGTGCTGGCCCTGGATAGTGTCAGTCTGGAACTGGCGGCCGGTGAATTGACCGCGTTGATCGGTCCCAACGGCGCCGGCAAGACCACGCTGTTCAATTTGGTGGCCGGCGCCTTGGCGCCGACGGCCGGTCGCGTGCTGTTTCAAGGTCGGCCGGTGACCGGCGCGGCGGCGGCCTGCCGCCAGGGCATTGCCCGCACCTTCCAAAATGTCCGCCTGTTTGGGGGCATGACCGTGTTGGAGAATGTGCTGGTCGGCATGGGGGGGCATGGCTTTTGGGCGGGTGCGCTGCCCTGGCCGGCCGGGCACCGCGCGGAGACGCGCCGCCGCCGGGCCGCCTATTTTCTTCTGGAACGGTTTGGCCTGGACGCGTATGCGGAACGCCAGGCCGCCGGTCTTCCCTTTGGCGTGCAGCGCGTGGCGGAGATCGCACGCGCGTTGGCCGCCGGTCCAAAATTATTGCTGTTGGACGAACCAGCGGCCGGGTTGAACCGGACGGAAACCCGGCAACTGGAACTGTTGTTGCGGCAAATTCACCGGGAGGGCGTGACGCTGTTGTTGGTGGAACATGACATGCCCCTGGTGATGAGCCTGGCCCGGCGGGTGGTGGTGCTCGATTGCGGCCGGATCATTGCCGACGGCACGCCGGACGTGGTCCGCCACGATTCCCGCGTCCGCGCCGCTTATCTGGGAGGGGACGCCCATGGGTGACGCGCGATTGAAGGTGGTGAACTTGCAGGCGGGCTATGGCAAGCTGCAGGTGCTCAAGGGGGTGTCGTGCCATGTCGGGGCGGGGGAGGTGGTGGCCCTGCTGGGCGCCAATGGCGCCGGCAAGAGCACGCTGTTGCGTACGGTGGCCGGCTTGCTGCCGGCAGTCGGTGGCCGGTTGTTTTTGGATGGGAACGAGGTTACCGGCCGGCCGGCCGAACAGTTGGCGGCACTTGGACTGTTGCTGGTGCCGGAAGGCCGCGGGCTTTTTCCCGAAATGACGGTGCTGGATAATCTGCGGTTGGGCGGCCATGCCCGGCGGTTGCCGGCGCGGGAGTTGGCGGTGTGCGTCGCGGCGGCGGCGGCGCGCTATCCGGTGCTGGCCGGGCGTCTTACCGAACGGGCTGGCAATCTCAGCGGCGGTCAACAGCAGATGCTCGCGCTGGCCCGCGCCCACGTGGCTGCCCCGCGCGTGCTGGTGCTGGACGAGCCGTCCACCGGCCTGGCGCCGCAATGGGTGCATGACGTTTTTATCGCCGTTCGCGAATGGCGCGAGCGCGGCGCCGCGGTGTTGTTGGCCGAGCAGAACATGGCCCAGGCCCTGACTGTGGCCGACCGCGGCTACGTGCTTGAAAACGGCCAGATTGTGCTGGAGGGGACCGCCGCCGAACTGCTGGCCTCGCCCGCCGTGCGCAAAGCCTACCTGGGCGGCGAATAATCGTCGAAAATTTCACCATGGTGAATAATCCAGATTAGGCGTCGCTCCGCGCTTCTGGGCAGGTTCACGGATGGCGGGGCATTTGGTGGTGGGTTCGGTAGGCGGTGGCTGTCATCCCCACGTTCTGATGAAACTGCCGCGAGAAATAGAGCGGGTCGCGGTAACGCAGGTGGCGGGCAATGCCGGCCACGCTGATGCGGGTTTCCACCAGCAGGCGGCAGGCTTCCCGCAACCGCAGGCGCGTCAGATAATGCTCGGGCGGCAGGCCGACGCTCCGCTGCCATAGCCGGCGGAAGGTGGAAAAGGAAAAACCGTGACGGCGGGCCAAGGCCGGGAAGTCCACCGCTTCCAGAAAATGTGTGTTGGCGTAGGTTTGAATGTCGCGGAGCCGTTGTTCCCGGGCGTCTTGTGGCGGGGCGGACACGCCCAGCAGGCTTTCCAGCACGAGGGCGACGCAGGCTTGGTCGATCCGGGCGGCTGTCGCCGCGGTCAGCGGCGTCTCCCCCAGCAGGAGTTGCAAGTCCCGCAGCCGGGCCAGCACCGGGGCGACGTCGTGGATGTGCCAGAGCGGGCGGTCCCGGAAGTCAAGCCCGGCGGCTTCGAACCACGCGGCGTGCCGGCCTTCGTAGATGACGTACAGCTCCTCCCAATCGGTCCACGGCGCCGTGAAACCGTATTCCACCGGAACGTCCGGAGATTGGGTGAGGACACACGGCGCGGTGACCGGCCAGCTCTTGCCGTTTCGCCGATACTCGCCACCGCCTCGCAGGATGAAGGAAAAGTTCACGGTTTGAAAGGTGCAGCGCACCCAGTCCCGTTTGACGGGCACATAGCCGATGCTGGTCACGGCCGGATGCAGTGTGAACGGCCGGGGCATGGGTAATAAATGTCTGGGTGTAAAATCCATGCAATGGCTTTCGGGAAGCGGTTTTTCGGGGTGATTGGACGCCCGTGATGGAACTGTAACTCATGATAGAATAACCGGCAATGGGGACTTTAGGCGGCCAGAAATGTTTTTTTGTGGAGAAGTTAAAATTGATCAAATTGTTCATATTGCTGATAATCTTGTCCATTGTGCGGGGGAGGGCGGCGTCTATAGTTGTTTTAGTTTTACACGGTCATTAAACGCAGCAGAACACAGGACATGCCATGAAAAAAGCATTGATGGTTTGGGGGGGCTGGGACGGGCACGAGCCGCGGCAATGCGTGGAACGCTTCGCGCCGTTCCTGCAACAGAATGGCTTCGCGGTGGAGATCGCCGACTCCTTGGACGTGTATGGTGACGCCGCCAAAATGGCGGGACTGGATCTGATCGTGCCTTGCTGGACGTGCGGCACGATCACGCCGGAGCAGGAAAAAGGGCTGCTGGATGCGGTGCGCAACGGCGCCGGCCTGGCTGGCTGGCACGGCGGCATGTGCGACGCCTTTCGCGGCAGCACCACCTACCAGTTTGCGACCGGCGGCCAATGGGTCGCCCACCCTGGCGGCATCGTGGAGTATACGGTCAACATCACCTGCCCGGATGATCCGATAACTGCCGGGTTGAAGGATTTTCGTCTGACCTCCGAGCAATACTATATGCACACTGACCCGTCCAATGAGGTGCTGGCCGTCACCTTGTTCAATGGCGAACACGAAGGGCTCGACTGGATTCACGGCTGCATCATGCCGGTGGTCTGGAAGCGCCGCTGGGGCCGGGGCCGGGTGTTCTATAGCTCGCTCGGGCATGTGGCCAAGGATTTTGACGTGCCGGAGGTTCGGATCATTACCGAGCGCGGGCTGCTGTGGGCGGCCGGGCAGTAATGCGGAGTGCGGAGTGCGAATCCCCAGAGGTGGTTTCAGAAGGAACGAGGATTTTCCATACCTGGGAGCCGCCCGTCCTCGGGCGGACGAACCCGTCATCGTCGGAGACGCGCATCATTAACGGTGCCAACCGGATCGGGACTGGTGAAAACGGCTCCCCAATGAATTTTCCAACCGGAGGATGCAATCATGGCTAAGTTCAAGAAAGCGGCGGAGATCAAGGTTGGCGTCATCGGCTACGGTGGTGCCTTCAACATGGGCCGTGCCCACCTCAATGAGATGAAACAGGCGGGCATGACCCCTGTGGCCGTGGTCGAGGTTGATCCGGCCCGGCTCAAGATCGCCGCCGATGAGTTTCCCGGCATTGAGACGTACAGCAGTGTCGCGGCCATGCTGAAGAAGTCCAAGGTCAATCTGGTCGCCATCATCACCCCGCACAACACCCATGCCGAGCTGGCGATTCAATGCCTCAAGGCCGGCCGGCATGTGGTTTGCGAGAAACCACTGGCGATCACCACGGATGAGTGCGACGCCATGATCGCCGCCGCGAAAAAAAGCGGCGTGGTCATTTCCACCTACCACAACCGGCACTGGGACGGCTGGATTCTCAAGGCCATGGAACTGGTCAAAGCCGGGGTCATCGGCGAGGTTTGCCGCGTCGAGGCGCACATGGGCAACTGGAGCAAGCCCGGCGACTGGTGGCGCAGTAGCAAGAGCATTTCCGGCGGCATTCTCTACGATTGGGGCGTCCATTTGCTGGAATACGGCCTGCAATTGCTGGGCAAGAGCGAGATCGCCGAAGTCAGCGGCTTTGCCAAGACCGGGTTTTGGGCGCCGCAGACCAAGTGGGGCAAGGACGGTATTGAGGACGAGGGGTTCGCCGTGGTCCGGTTCCGCAACGGCAAATGGATGTCGTTGCTGGTGTCGCAGCTCGAGTCCAATCCGCGGCGCGGCCTGATTGAGGCTACCGGCACCCTGGGCTCCATGGTGCTGAATTGGGACGCGGTCGAGGTCATCACCCATGATGGTGATAAAACGGTGACCACCCGCCATCCGAATCCGCCCGCCGAAGGCTGGAAATTGTATCAGAACATTGCCGACCACCTGGTCAAGGGCACCAAGCTGGTCATCACCGGCGAATGGTCGCGCCGTCCGATTCACATCCTGGATTTGGCCAACCGCAGCGCCGTAACCGGCCGGGCGATCCCCGCGGTTTACAGCTAGCCGGGATTATTCATCACTGTAGCTCAGGGCTTGTAGCCCGGCGGGACATCTCCGCCGCGCTACAAGCGCTCAGCTACAGCACCTTCCGATCCGTTCGTATGAATAATCCAGGCTAGAGCTGGCGGCTAACGCCCACGGTTGCAACGGGATTCTGGTTGACGTTTTGGTTTCGGCACGCTAAAGTTCACCCAGCTGGGTTGTGCGGGTGGTGGGCAGCAGTTTTGTGCTTGAACCGGCCTGGTTGGGTATAAAAAAACGGCAAAGGAATTGCCGCACTCCAAAAATGGTTTTCCTGAACACCGGAACACCCTGCGGTCAAAGGGAGTTGTTGCGAGCGCCTTTACCTACAGTCTACAGCCTACAGCCTAACCAGCTTCAGCCTGACGAAGGATAACCGCCAGCCCCCCAAACGAGGTGCCGCCCCATGGAAACCAAGGAAACAATGGACGCCCGGGCCGTCGCGAACGAGTTGCTCGAAAAAGCCCGTTCAGCGGCCGCCGTTTTCAGCCAGTTCGATCAGACCCAGACGGACGCCGTCGTCAAGGCGGTCCAGCTCGCCGCCCTCAGGGAGCGCGTGCGCCTGGCGAAAATGGCCCATGAGGAGACCGGCATGGGCGTTTGGCAGGACAAAGTGGTCAAGAACGCCGTGGCCGCGCTGATCGTTTACGAGGCGATCAAGAACGAAAAGACCGTCGGCGTCATCAAGGACGACCCCGTGACGGGGCTGATGGAGATCGCCCAGCCGGTCGGGCCGGTGCTGGCGGTGACGCCGGTCACCAACCCCACCTCGACGGTGATCTTCAAGATCCTGATCGCCCTGAAATCCCGGAACCCCATCATCATCAGCCCGCACCGCAAGGCGAGTGGCTGCTCCGTTGAAACTGCCAAGGTCTGTTATGCCGCCGCGCTGGCCGCCGGCGCGCCCGACGACTGCATTCAGTGGAGCGTTCACGAAACGCGTGAGCATACGCAGGCGCTGATGAACCACCCGGACCTGGCGATCATTCTCGCCACCGGCGGCGGCGGCCTGGTCAAGGCCGCCTACAGCTCCGGCACGCCCGCCATCGGGGTGGGCGCGGGCAATGTCCCCGTCTTCATTGAGAAAAGCGCCGACCTGCCTTTCGCGGTGGCGCAAATCTTCATCTCCAAGACCTTCGATAACGGGACAATTTGCGCCAGCGAACAGGCGGTGGTGGTGGACGCCAGCTTCAAGGACGCGGCCATCGCCGAATTCACGCGGAACGGCGGCTATTTTCTGAATGCGGCGGAAGTAAAGGCGGTCGAAGCGGTGGCCTTTGACCGCGACAAGGGCATGATGAACGCCGCAGTGGTCGGCCAGTCCGTCCAACGCATTGCCGAACTGGCCGGCCTCAGCATTCCCGCGGAGGTCCGGATGCTGCTGGCCCCGCTCAACGGCGTCGGCAATGACTACCCGCTCTCCTCCGAGATCCTCGCGCCGATCCTCGCCTTCTACACCGCCGACGGTTTCGACGCGGCCGTCAGCCTGTGCCTGGACCTGAACTATCACGGCGGCATCGGCCACTCGGCAAGCATCTTCTCCAACGACAACGCGGCCATCGAAAAGTTCGCGACCCTGATGAACGCCGGCCGGATCGTCGTCAATGTTCCCTCATCGCATGGCGCGGTGGGCGGCATCTACAACATGCTCTCGCCCTCCTTCACGCTGGGATGCGGAACCGCCGGCAAGAACATTACCACTGACAACATCAGCGCCAAGCACCTGCTCAATATCCAGCGCGTGGCCCGGCGCCGTGACAACGAACGGCTGAAGCGTTTCGATCAAACGCTCTTCTTCGACGAAAGCCTAAGCCCGGAAGCGCTGGTCACCCGTTACAATATCAACTACTGAAGGACAGGAGAACGGCCATGTCAAGCGTAAACTATTGCCCGGAGTCGCACGCGGCTTGGCTCAAGGAGCCGACCCCGGCGACTTTCGAACGGTTGGTTGCCAGCATGCACACCTGCCAAACTCCCGACCAGGACTTCCTGGTCACCTTTGCCGCCGGCCCTGAAGCCGCCCTCATCTGCCGCTTCAGGGGCAAGATGGGGTCTAATGCCGCCCTGGAGCTGGAGGCCTGTCGCTTGGTGGAGGTGCTGAAGGAGGTTGGCGCCAGCGTGGTGTTCGACCTCAAGGAGGTCAGCTTCATTTCCTCCGCATTCTTGCGGATCTGCCTGGTGACCGCCAAACTCAAGGGCGAAGGAAAATTTCACCTGGTCAACCCAAGCTCCGAATGCCACAAAGTCCTGAATATCGCCGGCCTCGACAAGTGGGTCGCCCGCGGGGGTGCATGACATTATGGTCGGTTGGGGCCACCCTTTTGAAAAAGGGTGCTCCCTTTGCGGATTCCGCAGGCCGCTGTTGCGCGATAAACCAGGATTGGACAGCAGGGGCGGCCTGCGGAATCCGCAAAAGGCACAAAGCACAGCGGCTGATGTGTACTTTGGGAGCCGCCCGTCCTCGGGCGGACGAACCCGTGCTCGTCGGAGACGCGCGTAATTATTGAATAAGGCGCCACTAGATGACCCACCGCTGCGACTGGTGCACCAATGATCCGCTCTATCTGGCGTACCACGATGAGGAGTGGGGTGTGCCGGCCCATGACGACCGGCACCTGTTCGAAATGCTGGTGCTTGAGGGCGCCCAGGCCGGCCTGAGCTGGCTGACCATCCTCCGCAAGCGCGAGAACTACCGGCGGGCCTTTGATAATTTCGAGATCAAGCGGGTCGCCGCTTATGGGGACGCCGACGTCCAGCGGCTGCTGGCCGATCCGGGCATTGTCCGCAACCGCCTCAAAATCCGCTCGGCCATCCAAAACGCTCAGGCGGCCCTGGCCATTATCCAGGAGACCGGTTCGCTCAGCGCGTTCCTCTGGCGCTTCGTGGATGGCGTGCCCCGCCAGAACGCCTGGACCACTCTGCGCGGGATGCCCGCATGCACGCCGGAGTCGGACGCCATGAGCAAGGAACTGAAGAAGCGCGGCTGCAACTTCGTCGGCTCCACCATCTGCTATTCCTTCATGCAAGCCGTCGGCATGGTCAACGACCACGTCACCGGCTGCTTCCGCCACGTCGAGCTGGGAAGGCGCGGTGCATGACCAGGATGCCAGTTGGGAACCCCCGTTTAAGGAAAGGCGGTTCCCAAACCCTCCGTCAAAGTGGCACCGTTCTTGGAGTGCGACAATTCCTTTGCCGCTTTTTAATGTCGGCGTTATATCAAGACCGGGAGCCGCCCGTCCTCGGGCGGATAGCGATGGCGTCACACCAGTTCCGCCCTTTTTTAGTGGCCACCGTCCGCCAAACCAATGATGCACGTCTCCGACGATGACGGGTTCGTCCGCCCGAGGACGGGCGGCTCCCGGTTATGGGAAAACCACGTTACTTTTGAATGCACCTCCAGAATATGGTTAATCGTAGAAGACCATGAAAATCCCCATTATTTCATTCCGCTTTCCACCCGCATCCGCGACGGCCTATCTTAAGCTCTTGGTGGAGAGTCATGGCGCCATCGTCAGGAAGATCCCGTCGGGAGTCGAAGTCCGGATCACCAATTCCACCACCCAATGGATACTCTTGCTGGAACCGCGGACCGGGCAAGCTGCTTACCGCGTGAATACCACAACAAAGAAGGGGGTAAAACCATGATCAAGCGTTTCGCCCATGTTTGTCTCGCCGCGGTTGACCTGGCCGCAACGGAGCGTTTCTACTGTGATGGGCTCGGCTTGACGAAGGCCTTTGACTTTATCCGGGACGGCCGGGTGATCGGTTTCTATCTGGAGCTCTGTCCGGGAGAGTACGTCGAGGTCTTCCAATGTGATGATCGTGCGGCCCCGGCCACCGGCCCGATCCTGCATTTCTGTCTGGAGGTTGACGACCTGGAACCGGTTGGCCGGCGCCTCGCCGAACACGGCTACGCGGCGACTCCGAAGACGCTCGGCGCCGACCATAGCTGGCAGATGTGGACCACGGACCCCAACGGCGTCAAGATCGAATTCCACCAATACACCGCCCGCAGTTGCCAGCTTACCCACGAAAGCTGCATTTTGTCCTTGAGATGACGGTGGCATACATGAAAGAGGTCAGTCGTCTCGGTGAGACGTTGCCGAGACCGCGCTTCCTCTTTGACGCGCGCGGTGCGCCCAATGCCCGTGCCACCCTTGACGACTATGAAATTTACAATTTCGCCAAGGTTTTTGGGTTCACGGGGGCACGAATAGCCGTCGTGGTCGATCCGGACGACCGGAGCTATGATTTTACGAATGACGTCGCCTGCAATGCGGGCTATGAACACCGTCTCTTCACCAGCGAACAGGATGCACTTGGCTGGCTGGAAGACCAGTAGTTCAGTATCATGATGACGGCATGTCTACCGGGGGGAGTATACTGCAGAATATTGAAGTCGTTGCTGTCACAAACATTCAACGTTCAACGTCGAATAATCCACGTTGGATGTTGAACGTTGAATGTTCGATGTTCGGTGTAAAATAAAGTTAAGTTTTCACCCTAACGCAATATATCTTCGTGCTCTTCGTGTCTTCGTGGTGAATCCGAAGCTTTAAGTTTTACACGGTGCCAGGTCAGCCCGGCACGGGGGTGGCATCCGCAGCGGGCTTGGGGGCCGGGGCCGGCGGTTGCTGGAGGCGGAGGCGGAGTTCGCGCAACTGCTTCTCGGTCACTTCGCCGGGAGCGCCCAGGAGCAGGTCCTGGCCGTTCTGGTTGAGCGGGAAGGCGATGACCTCGCGGATGTTGGGCGAGCCGGTGAGCAGCATGAGCATGCGGTCCAGTCCGGGGGCGATGCCGCCGTGAGGCGGGGCGCCATAGCGGAAGGCGTTGAGCAGGCCGCCAAAGCGCTTCTCCACTTCCTCGGGACCGTAGCCGGCGATCTCGAACGCCTTGAACATGACGTCCGGCCGGTGGTTGCGGATGGCGCCGCTGGAGAGTTCGATGCCGTTGCACACCAAGTCGTATTGATAGGCGCAGATGTCGCCGGGCGATTTTTCGTTGAGCGCTTCGAGGCCGCCCTGGGGCATGGAGAACGGGTTGTGGCTGAAGTCCCACCGCTTCTCCTCGTCGCTCCACTCATACATCGGGAAGTCGACGATCCAGCAGAAATTGAAGCCGTCGTCGCGGCGGAGGTTGAGCAGGTCGGCCAGGCGGATGCGAATGTCGCCGGCCAGCTTGGGGGTGACGGCTGCGGAGTCGGCCACGAAGAACATGACGTCGCCAGGCTTCATGTCGCCGAGCTGGCGCAGCGCCTCGATTTCCTCGGGTGTGAGGAACTTGGCAATGGGGCTCTTGATGCCGCCCTCGGCGGTCCAGACGATATAGGCCAGTCCTTTGCCTCCCCGTTCCTGGGCGAAGCCGACCAAGCCGTCAAAGAAGCTGCGCGGCTGGCTGGCAATGCCGGGCACCGGCAGGGCGCGCACCAGGCCGCCCTTGTCAATGGTCTGGCGGAAGGCGTTGAACGCGGTGTTCTTGAAGATCTCCGTGGCGTCCCGGATCTCCAGCGGAATCCGCAGGTCCGGCTTGTCGGAACCGAAACGAAGCATGGACTCGCGGTAGGTGTAACGCGGGAACGGGGTGGCGGTGACCGCCTTGCCGTTGCCGAACTCCTCAAAGACGCCGCCCACCAGCTTCTCGATCACCGCGAACACATCCTCCTGGGTGACAAAGGACATCTCCACGTCGATCTGGTAGAACTCGCCTGGCGAGCGGTCGGCGCGGGCATCCTCGTCGCGGAAGCAGGGGGCGATTTGGAAATAGCGGTCAAACCCGGAGACCATCAGCAGCTGCTTGAACAGCTGCGGCGCCTGCGGCAGGGCGTAGAACTTGCCGGGGTGCATGCGGCTGGGGACCAGAAAGTCGCGGGCGCCTTCGGGCGAGCTGCATGTGAGGATGGGGGTCTGGTACTCCAGAAAGCCCATGTCGGTGAGGCGGCGGCGGACGCTGGAGGCGACCTTGGAACGCAGGATGATGTTGCGGTGCAGGGAGTCGCGCCGCAGGTCGAGAAAGCGGTACTTGAGGCGGACGTTCTCGTCGCACTCGTTCTCAATGGCGACGGCAAAGGGCAGTGTCTCGGCGGTGCCGAGGATTTCCATGCCGTCGGCCACCACTTCGATGCCGCCGGTGGCCAGCTTGGCGTTGCACGTCTCGGCGGAGCGGGCAACCACCTTGCCGGTAAAGCTGGCCACGGTTTCGGCGTGCAGGTGGGAGCCTTCATGATGGAACGGACGGTCGGGATGGATGACCACCTGGGTCAGGCCGTAATGGTCCCGCAGGTCCAGAAAGGTGACGCCGCCATGGTCGCGGATCCGGTGCACCCAGCCGGAGAGGCGGACAACCTGTCCCACGTGGGCATCACGAAGCTCGCCGCAAGTATGTGAACGGTAACGGTGTTCCATGGTCAGATAAAATCCGCGCTTGGGGGTGGGCTGCAAAAAAGCCAGTACTATAACGCGATTTCCCGCACTTTTCGCGGACGTTTATGAACGCGGTCGTTTGGATCAGACCGCCTGGCAGGCCTGGTACAGGCTGGCGAAGAGCGGCTCGATCTTGGCCAGTGGCGTGGCGGAAAAGGCGATGCGCAGAATGCCGCACAGGGAAATTACCCCGGTGGAGTGGTCCGCGAGCAGCTTCTGGCGCACCTTTTCCGGATCGGCGCGGCAGGGCTTCACGCACATGAAATAGCCGGAGTTGTAGGGGAGCGCCATGAATGCTTCGCGGTATTCCGGATGGGCGGCCAGCACCCGCCGAATTTCCTGGTAGCGGGTTTTGAGCGTGTCATAGGCCTGCTGTTTTTCGACGGCATAGGCGGGGTTTTTCCACGCGGCCAGCAACATGGACTGGGCCGGCATGGAGGCGTTGGAGATGTTGGCGCGGATGGCGCCGGCGCACTTGGCCTCCAAGGCCTGGTAGAGGGCGGGGGTGCCGCCCTTGACGCCAAAGGTGATGAAGCCGACGCGGAAGCCCCAGACGTAATCTTCCTTGGTCGGGCCGTCCAGCTTGACCGCCAACAGGTTTTCATGGGCGTCGCACAGGTCCGCGAACAGGGATTGCCGGTAGACGCCGTTCTCAAAAACCAGGCCGAAATAGGCGTCATCGAGCAGCACCACCAGGCGCCGGCCGGCCTGGGCTTCGGCGACCAGCAGTTTCTTCAGCTCCGGCACTTCCTTTTCCAGCAGCGTGTAGCCGGTCGGATTGTTGGGGAAGTTCAGTGAAATCACCAGCTTGTTGCCGGCGTGCGCGGCCATGGCTTTGCGCAGGCCGTCGAGATTGAAGCCGCCCGCCGGGGTGAAGGTGGGGTAGGTGGCGATGGTGGTGCCGTAGGAAATGCCAAAAATTAGGTCGTAGTTTTCCCAATACAGGTCAGGGGTGAGCAGGACATCGCCGTCGTCGCAGAAGAGGTAGGCGGCCATGCTCAGCCCGTGGGTCAGGGCGCAGGTGACCAGCGGCTGGCTAAACGTCTTGCCGGCGAGTTCCGGACTTTTATCGAGCAGCATTTTGCCCCATTGCTGGCGGAGATCCGGCACGCCGGGACTGGGGGCGTAGGGAAAGGCGGCCCCTTTGGGCAGATTCATTTGGGAGGCGATGGACGGCAGGCACAGTGGTGCTCCATCCTCTGCCAGGGCGGTGCCGATGGTGGCGTTGATCGTCTTGCCCCGTGCTTCCCCGGATTGGGCGAGAATGCCGAGTTTGGGAAAATAGATCCGGCGTCCGCGCGTCGACAACATGTCGGCCACGGCGGGATTCGCCGCCGTGATCACCTCGTTCAACGCCGCTGCCTGTGCATCCACGCGATTCGTCATGGTGATTCGTCTCCTGCGGCTTGCGCCGCTACCCTGCTCCTGTATATACCACAGGCCGGCAGGGAGGGTGAAAATCACGCTCGCGGCCGGCCAGTGCCGGAGGACATAAGATGTAGATGGTGCATCATCTTGCACTCACCCGAAACGGTCCCCTTGGCCGGGGAACCGGCAAAACAGAAGTACTATAATCTTGTTTTTGAAATTGGTAGCGGGCGCCGGGGCGGTGCCCCGGAATCGAAACCGGCGCCGGGGCGAACAGCAAAAAATCGGCTGTTGTCTGTCTGGGATGATTCGGGCGGGACACACCCACGTTAAACAGGTTAATGTTCAGACTGTGCGTTTGGCGCGTTTAGCGACAATACGCACCAGTCTGTTGTTCGCCATCAGATCAGGCTTCTCCAAATCCACCTATTCTCTCTGCCAATTCTCCGAGAGTGGCGATTTCCGGAATCTCCAGTCGTCCGCGGAACAATTGGAGCGGAATGTAACCCGCGTCGAACATCAGGGCGAATGCCGCAAGGAACCAGAGGGCATAAAGCGATCCTGCGATCCCGGCAACGATTGCAACGCGGATCTCCTGAAACGCTCGGTTTGCAGAACACCGGCCCCCGAGGAAAGCAACAGGCGAGACCTTGTTGACTTTGGCCTGCTGCGCAATGAGTTCACACACCTCGCGCAAGGTTCGTGTTTCCGATGGTTCCAAAACGGATTCCCAGTCCAAGTCTTCAAGATCGATGCTCCACGCTTTGTTCAGAGCCATGGCCAAGGGCTCGCCAGTCAATTAGATCGCAGGCATCCCGCCAGTCGGCAACAGACGACTTGAACGACAGGACTGCGCTAGGGTCAACCTCCGGATCAAGACGACTGGCATGGCGATGCTCGTCTGTGAGGATCGCGAGGACTTCTTCTGAGGTATCCCTGTAACCCTTGTTACGCGGGGTGTGTCATGCCATATTTGCGGAACGGTTAACGCGTTTGGGGGTACGTCACGGTACGCGTTGGAATTCGGCCAACGGCATCAGGTCATGGACCCTCAAGCGACCCTGAATGGTGGTTGGCGGACTCGAACGGGAGGAGTTTACGGTCTATGCCTATTAAGCACGCCATTTGGAAAGTCGGCCCTAAACCTTTGCCACTGCCCACGTCCTCCCTGCTCTCGGAACAGCAGTTGGAGGACATGATCATCGTTGCGCCGGAAATCTTGTCGGACGACTGGATGCTCATCGGTCGGCAGGAACAAACCGGCCCGAATGGGCGCATCGACCTGTTGGCGATTGCGCCGGACGCCTCGCTCATACTGATTGAACTCAAGCGTAACCGGACCCCGCGCGAAATCGTTGCGCAGGCCCTTGACTATGCGTCTTGGGTAGAGACGCTTACCGCGGATAAAATCGTCCAGATATACCAACGATTTTCCAAGGGGAAAAATCTTGACGACGAGTTCAAGAAAAAATTCAACGCAGAGTTGGACGAGGAAAATCTCAACTCATCGCACCAGATCATTCTCGTGGCCGCAGAACTTGATGACTCGACCGAGCGCATCGTCACCTATCTCAATGCGCGCGATATTGCGATCAATGTCCTTTTCTTCCAGGTGTTCCAATCTGGTTCCGAACAGCTATTGAGCCGTGCTTGGTTCATCGACCCTAGTAAAACGCAGACCAATGTCATCGCAACGACAAAATCCACCGGCGAAAAAGCTCCATGGAACGGAGAATACTACGTTTCCTTCGGTGGCGATTGCACATGGGATGACGCACGTACCTATGGGTTCATCAGCGCGTGCGGTGGCAGTTGGTATAGTCGGACCCTCAAGCTGCTCTCCCCAGGGGATCGTGTTTGGGTAAAGATTCCTCAATCCGGTTATGTCGGTGTTGGGCGCGTGACTGAGGCCTATCAATCCGTCAATGAGTTCAATGTGAAGATAAATGGCGGTGAATGCCTGGCTCTTGATGTCCTCAGTTCGAAGGATGCGTTGCGGCGTAGAGCCGGAGATCCCGAAGAAGCAGAATATTTTGTCCGTGTTGAGTGGCTCGACACGCTTCCTGAGAGCAAAGCCGTTAAGGAAGTCGGTTTGTTTGGGAACCAAAATACGGTTTGCCAGCCTACAACACCCAAGTGGCGCCATACGGTGGAGCGTTTGAAGGAAGTTTTTAAGAATTGGGACAAACCGTCCGCCAGTAGTCGCGAATCATCAGCTCGATAGTTGGGTGGATGTTGGGGGAGCTTGAGTTGGCATGCCTTCTGGGCAACACCGGTTACTTGGTCGGTTGCTGCCCCGGTCACAAGGTGTTGACATACGTCGTGCCGCAGGCGGTCACCGGCCGGGAATCACCGGCGCAGGGTTGAAAAGGATGGGGCAAGTGGGCGTTTCTTGGATGACATCAAGAATGGTTCCGGCCAGCCAAGTACGTCCCCACTTGCGTCCGCTGATCTCTCGGAGTACGCCAGCCGTTTCCAGTATGCCCAAAGTCCGGCTTGCCGTCGGTGTGCTGGACTTCAGCGTCTCCGCTGCCATCGCCGCAGTAATGAATGGATTGACGAAAAGTTGATCCAGGACCGTACCGACATTGGCCTTGCCTGCAAACTGCACCCGGTATTGCTCCCGCAACTCCAGCAAGCGGGTGGCACGGCGGGAGGCGTCTCTTGCGATCTCCGCAACCCCCGTAAGGAAGAAACGCAACCAGGCGTTCCAGTCGCCGTGCGTCCTCACCCGTTGCAGGAGGTCATAGTAATCCTGGCGGTGCGCTTCAATGAAGTCGGAGAGGTAGAGCAGTGGCTGCCGCATTCTTCCACGCTCCATCAGGAACAGTGTAATCAGCAGGCGCCCAATACGCCCGTTGCCGTCCAAGAATGGATGGATGGCCTCGAACTGCTCATGCATCAGGGCGCATTGAATGAGCACGGGCATGTGGTCACGCTCATGTAGAAACAGTTCCCACTGCCCAAGACACGCCATAAGCTCCTCCGGTGGCGGGGGGACGTAGGGTGCAGACTCCGGCGAACTCCCCGCCGGCCCAATCCAGTTCTGGGAACGCCGGAACTCCCCTGGCGTGGCATGGTTGCCACGTACGCCATCCATCAGCTTGGCATGAAGCTCGCAGACCAAACGCAGGGAAAGCGGAAGCTCCGCGAGGCGTGCCGTGCCATATTCCATAGCCATGATGTAATTCCGGACTTCCAGCAGATCCGTTTCCCGGCTCTCGCCTCTCGGCGCCGCTGCCTCGTCCAACAACACATCGCTCAAGGTCGCCCGCGTGCCTTCGATGCGCGACGACAGCACCGCTTCCCGCCGAGCCAACGGCGAAATCAGGAGATGCGGATTGGGCAGAAGCCGGCCCACCCCCGCGAGTTCGCTGAGAGCAGTGTCCGCCTGGGACAGCAACAACACCAAGCCGTTGTCGTACTCCAGCTTCGGCGGCAACGGTGCCGGGATGAAAGCACTGTACCCGGTATGGGTCTTGACCACTCTCCCGGCATCCGGGCATTTAAAATTTTCAGCAATCATCGTTCAAAGCCCCCTTTGCTTTGAACGCGAATATAGCAAGCAATTTTAGCTTTGAAAGAAAGTGGATTATTCTTTAAAAGAATAGAGGGGAAATAACGTTTGTGTTAAAACTCCCTAGGGGAGGCTTGTTCGGAGGTGGGGGCGACCGCGAGGCGCTGCACCGGTTCTCTCAGCTCCAAATAAAAACCGCCGTCCCTTGTGAGGACGGCGGCCTAAAAGTCATCTTCACCGGCGGTCCGGCGGTTAGACTATCGTCAGAGATGGTGCACCAGGAAGGACTCGAACCTTCGGCCCAGTGATTAAGAGTCACTTGCTCTACCGACTGAGCTACTGGTGCACCCGTGGAAACGAAGTCGTACTATCGCACGGGTTTGCCCCTATGCAAGCCGGCTTGGCAGAAATTTGCAATCTTGCCGTGCCGCCAGGGTGTTCAGGCTTCCGGGAGGGCCGGCAGGAACACGCGAAACACACTGCCCCGCCGGGGCTGGCTGGCGACGATGACGCAGCCGTCATGAGCCCGCGCAATTCCCAGTACCACCGGCAGGCCGAGACCACGGCCGGTAAATTTGGTGGAAAAGAACGGATCGAACAGCTTGTCCATTAACTCAGGCGCGATGCCACTGCCCGTGTCCGCCACTTCGAGGCAGGCATACCCCCGCTCTTGCGGTCGCCAATCCGCCGGAAACGGCGGCGTGGCGGGAAACTCGTTGGGCCAGCAGACGCTGAGATTCAGTTGGATGGCACCCCGCCGGTTTTCCATGGCTTCCCCGGCATTTGTCGTCAGATTGACCAGCAGTTGCTGTATCTGCCGCGCGTTGGCCACGATCAACGGTCCGGGAGTGGGGAGGTTGGTTTCAAGCGTAACCCCCTTGGGCAGAATGGACCGAAGCGCTGGCAGGTATTGGCGGCAGAGGTCGGACAGACGCACCGGCTTTTGCGCCCCCGCGGCTTGGCCAAGATAGGTCAGCATCAGGCCGCTGATCGCGGCCGCCTGGCGGGCGGCGGACATGGCTTCCCGCAGTCCCTTGAGGGGGTCGCTGTCCTCTGGGGGTTTCTCCATGGCCAGTTCCAGATTTCCCATGACGACTTGGAGCTGGTTGTTGAAGTGGTGGGCAATGGCGCCGGCCATGCGGGCCAGGCTTTCCGCTTTTTGCAGTTTTTGATTTTTGGCTTCCAGCTCCACCTTCTCCGACTCCATGTGTTTGCGGTCGGTGATGTCATAACCAAAAATGGCCAGTCGGGTTACGCGGCCGCCGGCATCGAGAACCGGATAGATCGAGTTGAGAATTTGCCGCCCCCACCGCTCATCCTCGAACTGGACGGCGCTCCGGTCACGGATGACCTGTTCCGCAAAGGCGCGCCGGGATTCCCTAATGTCGGCGGGGAGGCACTCATACAGGTTTCGGCCGATGAGCTCCGCCGGTTTCCGCCCCAGCCGCTGTCCCGCCGTTTCGTTAAGCTCCAAGACGATTCCGTCGGTGTTTATGATGAAGGCGGATTCGGTAATGGCGTTGATCATGGAGCGCAGCACGTGTTCGCTGTCGCGCAGGGCCTCCTCCGCCTGCCGGCGTTTGGTGACATCGGCGATAAATCCTTCCAGCGCCAGCAGTTGCCCCGAGGCTGAAAAGACCCCTTGTCCCTGTTCCCAGACCCAGCGGAGGGCGCCGTCGGCAGCCTGGATGCGGTACGTTATCTGGTAGGGGCTGTGGGCCTGCAGGGCGTCTTGGATGGTCTTCCAGACCCCCTCCCGGTCGTCGGCATGAATGAGCTGACCGTACGCGATGCGGGTATTGCCGATCAAGTCGGCGGCGGCGTATCCGGTCAGGGCCAGGCAGCCGTTGCTGACCACCTCCATGGTCCAATCACGGTCGTTCCGGCAGCGGTAGGCCATGCCCGGCAGATTGCTGAGGAGGGTATCTCGTTCCCGCAGAGATTCCGTGATCGCCGCCTGTAGTTTTTGTCGCTCCGTGATGTCGCGAATGAGCATGCTGGTGCGCACGCGTCCCTTCGCGTCCCGATACACGGTTGAGGATATTTCACCTGGAAAAACGGAGCCGTCAGCCCTTTGGAACCGGAGGATGCCTTCAAAGGCGCCATTTTTTTCGCGTTCCGCCAGCGCCGTCGGCAACCGCGGATCGCTCGGATCCACCAAGCCGGCCCGGCCGATCTCGCAGATTTCGGCCTCGCTGCGTTTGAAGAGGCGGCAAGCGGCCGGGTTGGCGGCAACAACCCCCCCTTGCGGTTCCGAGAGCAGGATCGCTTCCCCGCAGTTTTCGACCACTTGGCGGTAGTCGTTGTTGTCGTCGCCGCCAGGGGCGTTGCTGGTCTTCATTGGCGAGTTCATCTTATTGTTGAAACCACTCGCGTTAAGAGTAGCGCCACTTTCAGCGGGATGCAAATATGCCAAGGACACCGGCAGCACTGACGAATTTGATTTGTGCTTGACCGGTCGGCGGTGACATAAAGCCGTGTTGGTGACGGTAGGGCGTGCGGAAGCACACGACAGCCGGGAGGTTGTCACGTTTTTGGTGGAGTGGGCGGACGGACGGCGGGGCG
>CAITYL010000182.1 GCA_903896595.1 uncultured Lentisphaerota bacterium | reverse complement strand
TTTATGGGGCCACCGTCTGCCAAACCAATGATGCACGTCTCCGACGATGACGGGTTCGTCCGCCCGAGGACGGGCGGCTCCCGGTTATGGGAAAACCTCTTTACCAGGACGCGGGGGCATCGCCGAAATCGGGCACGGGCAGGACCTGACCCTCCTTCAGGGCGGACTCGTGGGCGATCAGCCCCGGCACAAGATAGCGGGCCGCCTGCCAGACATTATTGGGGGGCAGCTGGCGGTTGACGCAGGCCTTGACGAAATCATCGACCAGGAACTGGTGGGAACCGCAGTGGCCGTTGGGCAGGCCCCGAAATTCCTTGGGCAGGCGGTCGACGGGATGGACGGCGGAGGCGCAGAAGAAGGCGGCGTCGGAAGGGGCGAGCTTGGCCATGTCGCCCTCGACCTCGTCGACGGCCATCTGGCGACCCTTAAGCAGCTCCGTGAGGTCGGTGGTCTCCTCCGTCTTCTTGGTCACCCAGGCGCAACCGGTGGCCTGCAGCTCAAAACTGCCGAGGGTGCCGTAAATGCTGCCGCGCTCGCCAGGCCCGGAATAACCGACGCGGCGAAATTCGTTGATCCGGCAGACGCTGCCGTCGGACATGCGGAACAGGGCGCTCTCATCACTGAAAACATTGTCCCACAGGTTGACCCCGCGCCGGTACAGGCCGTCCTCGTGCTGGTCGACCACGCCCAGGCAGGAAACCTGGGTCATGTGGGCGCCGGTGACGGAGACGATCATGCTGGTGGAGTGGGTGGGATAGTGCATCGGCGGGGAGCCGGCGTACTTTTTCCAGTCCACGCCGCCGCGCCACTTGAAGACGTCGTAAAGGCCGTGATCGAAGTCGTGGTAATACTCGCCCTCGGCATAAACGATGCGGCCGAAATCGCCCTTCTGGAAGCGGTCGCGGCAATAGATGGCCTGGGGATAATAATAGCTGGTTTCGCCGACCATGTAGATGCGACGGGTCTGCTCGACCGTTTTGACCAGCTCGGTGATCTGGTCCATGCTGATGGCGGAAGGCACCGCGGAATAAACGTCCTTGCCCGCCCTGAGCGCCTGGACGGCCTGGGGCCCGTGCATCCAGTTTTGGGAATAGATGGCGATGGCGTCGACATCGCTTTCGCAGAGCTTCTCCAGGGATGGACAAGTCCGGGGCAGGCCGAACTTGTCCGCCTTTGCCTGAAGCTTGGCGGCATCGAGATCGCAGAGGACGATGTCGTCCACTAGCGGATGCGCCTTAAACAAAGGGATGAAATTGTCGGCAAAGGCGCCGACCCCGCAAATACCCAGCTTAATGCCCATGACCGACCTCGCGTTGGCAGTTTCTCTTCTGCACACTAAAACGCACCATAGCGCATTTTAACGCAATTTCAAGTCAAGACACAAGGGGGTGTATGACCGTTTTGTCAGATCACGTTGGGGCCACCCGTTGCCTGATCACGCCAAGGCGTCACAAATGTCACCCCGGACACATGGGGGAGGAGCTGCAAGCATGCGTCCTCCGGCCCCAGACACGTCTGTCCGTTCACCGTCAGGTTGTCAATGGTGACTCCGGCCACATTGTGCTCGGGATCCTGCCCTTGAAAACATGAGGGAAGGCAACGTTTGCCGGTTACGGAAATGTCTTTAAAAACAACCTTTCTGACCACACCGGCCTGATGGTCCTGCGGATAGTTGTTCGGCTGGATGATGATGAACAGGAGATGCGGCCGGTAGTCATCCTGGGGATCGGCCGTGTACACTTCATCCGGTGTCTGCTGCAAGCGCGGCCGCAAGCTGACGTCATCCACCTCGACCCGGATGTTCTCAAAACGCAGGTCGTGGACAACCGCCCGGTCGCCATGCTGGATGTCGATGGCCATATGGGCGGCCCGGAGAATGTCGCAGTCGCGAAACATGACATCGGCGATCTCCGGGGCGCTGGTCTCCGCACCGATTTCCAAGGCGCGCCCCCAGTCATTCCACACCACACACCGTTCGACCAAAATTCCGCGCACGGGCCGTTCGTGGTAGGACGCCGCGGCCCGGTCCCATTCGGCGCTTCTCAACCCCTTCAGCACAATGCAGTCGTCATAGGCGCGGACAAAGCAATCCCGGACGTGAACGTCCTGGCAGTTGCAAAGATCAAGACCGTCGGCATTGTACCGCCACAGCCCCACCAGTTTGAGGTTGCTGATCTCGACGTTGCGGCAGCCGAACAGGCTGCAACACCAGACGTCAGGATCCCGCAGCACCAGGCCGTCGATCGTAATGCCGGTGCAATCCTCCAGGCGGATCGCGCCGCCTCCCTGGCCGCGCTCCGCTTCGCTGACATCGACGATGCCACGGCCGAGAATCCGGAGGTTGGCGGCCCCCCTGGCGTGAATGCTGCCGTACACCACGGCCCCGCCCGCCACATATACCGTCTGATTGCTCTCCAGCACGATCCGGCCGGGATGATGCACGCCCGGACCGAAATACCGAACGTTCGGACCGGCCGCCGGTGGCGCAGCCAACTCGGGCGGATTGACGAACAGATGCAGGGCGTGGTGCCAACCATTGACCTCCACCGTGAATTGACCGGGACCGGAAACCACAAAGTCGACATGCCGGCCATTGACCACAGGCGTAACGTTTCTGGATAACGGCCGGACCACCACCGACGCGATCTCCCGGCGCGGGGTGACGCACACGGAGAGCGGACCGGCGGCATCACAACAGGCGAAGGCGGCCAGTTCGGTCTGGTCTTGTGGACGCTGGTATCCCGGCCAGACCTGATTCAACGGCACCGCGGACACCCGGCAGCCGTAAACCGGCACGGACACGCCGCCAAAGGTGACCGCGTAGTCTTCCGACAGCGGTTCGCCTGCCGGAGCGGGATGGATGGTAACACTCATGTCATTTGGTTTATTCCTAGTACCTTGTAACACTTAAATGTTCGGATTCACCACGAAGTCACGAAGAGCACGAAGATAAATCGAAGGTGTTTTTTTGATCTTTATTTGCCATTGAAACGCTTCGATCAAACTTCGCGTCCTTCGCGCCTTCGTGGTGAAG
>CAITYL010000181.1 GCA_903896595.1 uncultured Lentisphaerota bacterium | reverse complement strand
GGCCGCAACGTCAAGCGGATGGCGGTCAAGGTCAACGCCGCCTGGGCCCGCACCCCCGAGGTGGGCGCCAACACCAATCCCGAACTGCTGGATGCCTTCCTGGCCGGCGCCCGGGCAGCCGGAGTGAGTGAGTTGATCCTCCCCGAGAACCCCTGCGCCCGCGCCGAGGAAGCCTTCACCCGCAGCGGTCTCTTGGCGGCGGCGCGCAACCACCAGGCCACCCTTTACAGCCTACCGGCGGCGAAAAAGGCTTACACGCAACAGAGCCTGCCCCATGGCAAAAAGCTGCAAAAGGCCATGGTGGCCAAAGATTTTCTGGAAGCCGACGCCGTCATCAACATCCCGGTGGCCAAGCACCACGGTGGCGCCACCCTGTCCATGGCTATGAAAAATTGGATGGGGGCCGTCGAAGACCGCGGGTTCTGGCACCGCAACAATCTGCACCAGTGCATTGCCGATTTCAGCGGCTTCCTTAAACCCACCTGGACCCTGGTGGACGCCACCCGGTGCATGATGGATTCCGGCCCCCAAGGACCGGCCCGAAAACTCACCACCCCCAACCTGTTGATCCTCTCCCGCGACCAAGTCGCCGCCGACGCCTATGCCGCCACCTTGTTCTTTGACTCCCCGCTCAAGGTCGGTTACCTGAAATTGGCCGGGGAACAGGGCATTGGGATCGCCGACCTGGCCCGGATGAAAATTCATGCGGTGGAAGTCTAAATCTGGGAGTTCTGGGAGACATGAGAGCTCTGGGAAGATGGCGCCGCTCCCATTTCTCCCAGAACTCCTATGCCTCCCAGAACTCCCAGAACCTGACGATGGTATCCCGCCAGCCTTGACCCCAAAAAACGCGACATGAAAAAATCCGCCATGCTCAATTGGGCCGTACGGTTGCTGGCCCTGGCCCTGGCAGCCGGCCTCGCCCTCGGCGGACCGTTGCCGGTTTGGGCGGACCGCCTCTTTCCCAGCCTGAGCCCGCTGGTGGCGCTGGCCCATGGGGTGGTCGGCCGGAGTTGGTACGCGCCGCTGTTCTGGTTGGGCCCGCCGGTGCTGATGCTGGCCGTGGCCATCTGGCGTGGCCGCTGGTTCTGCCGCTGGCTCTGCCCGGTCGGCACGCTGGTGACCGGCGCCACGGCCTGCGGAGTCCGCAAACGGGTGTGGCCGTTTCGCGTGAACGGGGTGTTGTTTTGGGCGGCGCTGATCGGCGGCGTGGCCGGCCTGCCGCTGTTCACCGTCCTCGATCCCCTCGCCCAATTCACCCGGCTGACGGTCAACCTCACCGCCTGGCGCGACGGGATCGCCTGGATCCCCGGCCTGATCCTGCCCGCCGCCCTGCTACTGGGCGTCTTTCAGCCCATGCTGTGGTGTTCCCACTTCTGCCCGCTGGGGTATCTGCTGGAGCGGGCCTTTCTGCTGAGCCGCCTCAACGCGGCCCGCGCCACTGTGAATCAGACCCGACGCGACTTGTTGCTCGGCGCCGCCATCGGCCTACCACTGGCCTGGTGGGCCCGGAGCGGCCTGACCCGGTGGATGGGCACCGGCGGCGGCCGGCCGACGGCGGCACTCCCCGTCCTGCCCCCAGGCGCGGGTGCCCAGGACCGGTTTGCCGCCCTCTGCACCCGCTGTTATGCCTGCGTCCATGTCTGCCCGACCAAGGTGCTGCGTCCGTCCCGGCCGCAGCCGGGCGCGCCGGTGACCACCTGGTTCACCCCTGCCCTGAACACCGACGCCGCGACCTGTGATGAATTCTGCACCCGCTGCTCCCACGCCTGTCCCGCCGGCGCCATCCAGCCGTTGACCGAGGCGGTCAAGCACCAGACCCAAATCGGCGTCGCCGAGGTCGTCCGCAGCGCCTGCCTGGCCTGGGCCGACGGCCAGCATTGCATGGTCTGCCAGGAATTCTGCCCCTACCGCGCCATCACCACCGACACCGACGCCAAGGGATTGCCGCGCCCGGTCGTCCAGCCGGAAATCTGCCGTGGTTGCGGCGCCTGCCAGAACCAGTGTCCCGCCATCCGGGCCGGCAAGGCCATCCTGGTCCGCGGCATCCCCGCCCAACGCCGCCTGACCGAGCCGCCAGCCGCCACGTAAGGGTGCATGGCAGTGATGTCGGTTGGGAACCCCCTTTTGAGGAAAGGCGGTTCCCAAACCCTCCGTCAAACCTGGTTGTGCCTTTTGCGGATTCCGCAGGCCGCTTTCGGGCGACAGACCACGATGGGGACAGCGAGGCTGCCTGCGGAATCCGCAAAAATTCATATTGATGGAGGCGAGGCAGCGTCGTTGATGGACGCTTGGGAGCCGCCCGGCCTCGGGCGGACAAGGTTGCACCGTTTCCCGGTAAAGTTTCGTTAAAAAGTGTAGACGCGACCCCAATATACTTCATCATGCAGGTCAATTGGTTGTAAATTAGTCATAATGGATTCGCAGGTTTCGCAGACTGTCGCATATCCACATCTTGGACGGGTATATCCTACACACATTAACGCAAAAACAGGCTAATTATTGTGTGCTACCAGAAAAGTATCCAATTTGACGCATAACCCGGCCACGGCCTGGATCTGCGACACTTGAAGCCGTTCCCCGTGCGTGATACAGTGCTGTCCAGGCAGGGCGGCTGGTGCATTTTCGGGACGGTTCCCGAGTTTTGCGATTGGACGCCCATATCACGTCGGCCATAGAGCATGACAGAACAGCACACACTGAAGTACATGCTTATTTGGGCCGCGATCATGATCCCGTTGATCGTGATTGCCGCCGCAGTAAGCCCCGGCTGGTTCAAGTATGGCCTGGTGAAGTACCGAGGCCAGTGGATGCGAGGCGACTTCGCCGAGAAACTGAAGAAGGATAGTGTCGTGGGTATTCTCGCTCCGCTCGAAGCCCACACACTCGACGTTGTCCAAGAGAAATGAATGTGAAATTCACATCACCGCATGGTCAAGAGTCCGGGATGATCGCTTCCATGCTCAAGCAGAGTTATGCGGACCTTGTCGAATCCGATCCGGAACACTGGGGGCCTGAGGTGCCGAAGTGGGAACAGTTCGATCATGAGGTATTCGAGCATCCCGACACGGTCGGGTCGTGCGTGTTCCTGACTTGGTATGACGACCAAATCGTCGGATTCGGATCGTATGATCCACGGCAGAGCCCGGAGTTCGGTGTTGTCGGGCACAACTGCGTTCTGCCCGTATTCCGCGGCAAAGGTTTCGGGAAACAGCAGATTCAGGAAATTCTCCGGCGTTTTCGGACCAAAGCAATTCAGAGGGCAAAGGTGACCACTAACGCTCATCCATTCTTCGAGCCGGCACAAAGGATGTACACGGCTTGTGGCTTCCGTGAAACTGGCCGGCATCCTTGGGGCGGCGATTCATCGCAAAACGTAATCGAATACGAAATAAAATTGGACAACAACGGCGGCGTCCGTACGCGGTGACCCGCGCCGAACACGCCGGACGATAGGCGGATATGACGCTTCAGCAATACAAGGCTAGCATTCAGACATATCGGAAGTCGGAGTTGTGGTCAGGTGCCGGCTTTATGGCTGCCATGTTCGCTTGCGCAACGACGGATGTGTGCGCTTGGTCTTTTGTGCCCGGCCTGTCAGAAGACGCTCGTCGGTTTTAGTTCGCAGGTTGTGGTCGCCACCGGCAGGTGCGGCCACTGTGGCGCGCAAGTGTTGGAGTCACGATGACCGGAACGCGAAGGGACAGGTGAATTATGATGACGTTGAAGTGTCATAAGGCGGGGGGACATTATTCACCGGACATTATTCACCTGTCCCTAAGGCGCGAGGGAGGCGCGAGGGGACAGGTGAATTGTGATGACGTTGCCGTGTCATGAACCGGGGAAGAGCACGGCTCATTATTCACCTGTCCCTAATGTCCCCCTGTCCCTAATGTCCCCAATGGGCGCGGGGGAATGCGTGATATGAAACTCTTTGGGTGCCGTTTGCCGGGATATCGGGATACTTTGTACTCGTTGTGTCACAAATACGGACTAGTCATTCCCACGAACAGCGTTTCCAGCAAGCCGCCCGACGGTACACGATGACCCGTGCCCGTCAGCGGCACGTTCGGCATAAGACACCGCATGAGATATTCCAAAGTATACGCCGTCGTCTTGCCCGTCCTCCTACTAGTGGGGGGCGTGCTGGTCTGGTACCACGCTCCCGCGCGGCTTGAGGACATGGATGGCATGTTGTATTGCGCGTGCGGTTATTCCAAAGTGGCGTTCAAAGATGGAAAGATTACGCTGGTCAAGTACCATCATGATACCGTGAAATCAGGGGACCTGATTGGGCGATACACAATTAGGGGGCATGACGTTGAGCTAGAGATCGACTTCAAAGGCAATGCCCGCGTCGTTCAATGCCGTATGGACAACATCGGCTTGCTTGCCCCTGCCGGAAGTACGGGGGAGTACCAAGCCATTAATAGCGAGTCCGTAAAATTCTGGATATACCGCTATCTGCACAAGCACCCGGCCCCTCCATAACCCCCGGAAATTCGGCGTTCAAGAATTCCATTTCCGGCATGAGCGTGAAGGTAAACGGGATGGTGTAACTAAATTTGCTTGGTGAATACAGCGCATAATCCTACTAAGTTGGGCGGTGAAGAGATCGGATGCAACATGAAGCGCCGGCGCTTTTGGAAGACTATCGGACTGTTCGGGTTTGTCGGAACCACCGTGGGGGTGCTATTTGCTACTCCACTCTGGACCGAAGCTTGGGGGCCGAACTGGCTCTGGTCTCCGATATTCAAGGAGGTGGCCACCGCATCGTGGTACGAGCTGCTGCATTTTCCATCGCAGTTCATAGTCTTGCTCTGGTCCGTGAGTCCGATTCCCTTTATCTCACCCAACGGAGGCGATGCAGAGCCGATGACGAACGCGTGGATCATTGCCATTGTGATTCAGTGGACTGTGATAGGGCTCTTGGCTGGGACAAGTATGGCCGCCTGGAGGAGTCGCGCAGCCGCAACGCCCAACAACGTGCCGGAGGCGACGGCGGGATGACGGTTCTGTTACATGCTGGACGCTACCGGCCCGCCGCGCCTCAGCACGAGCGTTGAGGTCGTGTCTACACTTTTGAACGAAACTTTATTGGGAAACGGTGCAACCTTGTCCGCCCGAGGCCGGGCGGCTCCCAAGCGTTCAGCAACGACGCGTGCCTCGCTCCAGCAATATAAAATTTTGCGAATTCCGCAGGCAGCCTCGCGGTCCCAATCGTGGTCTGTCGCCCGAAAGCGGCCTGCGGAATCCGCAAAAACGTACAAAAGTTTTGGGAAGGGGTTTGGGAAGCACCCTTTTCCAAAAGGGTGGCCCCAACATCGTTCGATAACGTTCTCCCACCAAGTCAATTCCAGTCGAAGAGCATCGGTTGCGGCAGGGGCGGTTCCGGCACGGGCTTGCCGCCGGCGGTCACGCGGCGCCGGCGGGCCAGCCGCGGCTGACCGCTCTCGGCAATGGCATTGCCCTCCAGATTGTCGAGCACTTCGCGGGCGCGCTCCACCACGGATTTGGGCAGCCCGGCCAAGCGCGCCACGTGGATGCCGTAGCTTTTGTCGGCACCGCCGGGAATGATCTTGCGCAGGAAGATGACCTTGTCTTCCCACTCGCGTACCGCCACGTTGTAATTCTTGACCCCAGGCCGGGTCAGGGCCAGTTCGGTCAGTTCGTGGTAGTGGGTGGCGAAGAGCGTGCGCGGCTTGCACGTTGGGGTGTCATGGAGATGCTCGGCGATCGCCCAGGCCAGACTGAGGCCGTCAAAGGTACTGGTGCCGCGGCCGACCTCGTCCAGGATGACCAGGCTGCGGGGAGTGGCGTTGTTGAGAATATTGGCCGTTTCGACCATCTCCACCATGAATGTACTTTGGCCGCGGGACAGGTCGTCGGCGGCGCCAACCCGGGTAAAGATGCGGTCGGCCACGCCGACGGTGGCGGCTGACGCCGGCACAAAACTGCCCATCTGCGCCAGGACCACCAGCAGCGCCACCTGGCGGATATAGGTGGATTTACCGGCCATATTGGGACCGGTGATGATCAGCAACTGATTGTCGCGGGTATCCAGAAGCGTATCATTGGGCACAAACGGCTCGTCGCGCCGCCAGTGGTCCAGCACGGGATGGCGGGCGTCGCGCAGATCGAGCACGGGCTCGTCACTCAGCACGGGCCGGCAGTAATGGTCATGGGCCGCGGTTTCGGCCAGGGCCGCCAGCACGTCCAGCACCGCGATCGCCCGCGCCGTTTCCTGGATGCGCGCCGTTTCGGCTGCCACGGCGGCGCGCAGTTCCTGGAACAGCTCATATTCCAGCGCCTTGCTCTTCTCCTCGGCGCCCAAAATCTTGTCCTCGATCTCCTTCAGTTCCGGCGTGATAAAGCGCTCGGCGTTGACCAGGGTCTGTTTGCGGATGTAGTCCGCCGGGGCCAGGTGCTGATTGGCCTTGGAGAGTTCCAGGTAATAGCCGAAAACCTGGTTGTAGCGGACCTTGAGGGTTTTAATACCGGTGCGTTCCTGTTCCCGGGCCTGCAGAGCGGCGATCCAATTTTTGCCTTCGGTGGAGGCGTGGCGCAACTCGTCGAGCTGGGCGTGGTGGCCGTCGCGGATCAGGCCGCCATCCTTGACCGCCAGGGGCGGTTCATCCACGATGGCGTCCCGGATGCGCTGGCCCAGTTCAGGCAGGTCGTGCAGGCTGTCCCGCAACTGATTGACCAGTTCCAGGTCCAGACCGGCGATTAGGGCGCGCAGGCCGGGCACGGCGGCCAGGCCGGCCTGCAACGCCGCCAGGTCGCGGGCATTGGCGTTGGCGCCCAGGCAAAGGCGGGTAAGCGTGCGCTCCAAATCGCGCACGGCGGCGAGAGTCTCGCGCAGCTCGCCGCGCAACAACGGGTCGCGAACCAACGCCTCGACCCCGTCCAGGCGGCGGTTGATGGCGTTGACATTGCACAGCGGCCGCAACAGCCAGTCGCGCAGCAGCCGGCCGCCCATGGGGGTCACGGTCACCTGGAGCACGCTGAGCAGGGTGGCGTTGCGCGCGTCGGTGACGATCGGCTCCACCAGTTCAAGATTGCGCTGGGACACCCGGTCCAGCACCAGGAACTCCTCGGCCCGGTAGACTTGCAGACGGGTCACTTGGGCGGCGTCCCGGCGCAGGTTGCTTTGGACGTAGTGCAGCACCGCGCCGGCGGCCTGCACGGCCAGGGGCAAATCGCGGCAGCCGAAGCCGTCCAGGGTCAGCACGCCGAAGTGGCGGCAGAGCCGGTCGGCGGCCACCTCGCCATCGAACACCCAGTCGTCGAGCCCGGTCCACACCAGGCGCGACGGCGCTTCGGGAAAGGCGTGCCGCTGCTCCCAGTCGTCCCGCACGGACTGCGGCACCAGGCATTCGGCGGGGGTGGCCCGGTTGATCTCGGTCTCCAGGCCGGCGCGGGCGGCCAGTTCGGTGGCGCGAAAATCGCCCGTGCTGACATCCAGCAGCGCCAGGCCGAAACGGCCGCCGTCCTTGGCGGGGATCAGCGCCGCCAAGAAATTGCCGCGGCCCGCCTGCAACACCGCGTCGTCCAACACGGTTCCCGGGGTGATCACCTGGGTGACCGCCCGCTTGACGAGCCCCTTGGCCAGTTTGGGGTCCTCCATCTGCTCGGCAATGGCGACCTTGACCCCGGCCTCCAGCAGGCGCGAGACATAGCCGTTCAAGGCGTGGTAGGGTACGCCGCACATCGGCACGCTGTTGCGCTGGGTCAGCACCACATCGAGCAACGGTGCCGCCCGCCGGGCGTCCTCAAAAAAGATTTCATAGAAATCCCCCATGCGAAAAAGCAGGATGGCGTCGGCGGGCGTTTCCGCTTTCGCCTGCATATATTGCCGCATCGCGGGGGTGAGCAGTGATGACGATTCCATGGGGGTTCCACTTTATCCCGGCCCCGCGCCGGCGCAAACTGGCCCGCGACTCGAATAGCGGAGGGTGTATGACAGTTTTGTCGGACGATGTTGGGAACCCCCTTTTGAGGAAAGGCGGTTCCCAAACCCTCCGTCAAACCTTTTTGTGCCTTTTGCGGATTTCGCAGGCCGCCCCTGTTGCCCCCCATCATGGATTGTTGCACTGGAACGGCCCGGTAGAGTAGAGAACT
>CAITYL010000180.1 GCA_903896595.1 uncultured Lentisphaerota bacterium | reverse complement strand
TTCCTGCGCATCTGGGGCGGCGGCCAATACGAGAGCGATGAGTTCTACGAACTGTGCGACGAAAAGGGCGTGCTGGTCTGGCAGGAATTCATCTTTGCCTGCGCCAAGTATCCGGCGACCGACCTGGCCTTTTACCAGGACGTGCTGCGCGAGGCGCGCCACAATGTCCGCCGCCTGGCCGGGCATCCGAGCCTAGTCACTTGGTGCGGCAACAACGAGATGGAATGGGGCGCCTGGGACTGGGGCTTCGACCATTTCGGCGCCGTCATGTCGGATTACGGGCTGTTCCACCTGGCGCTGCCGCGGCTGTTGCAGGAGGAGGACCCGACGGTCTATTACCAGCCGTCCTCGCCGTTCTCCCCCGACGGTGCGCATCCCAACGCCGACCATACCGGGGACCAGCATCCGTGGAGCATCGGCATGGGAGACACCGATTTCCGCAAGTACCGGGACATGATCTGCCGCTTCCCCAACGAGGGCGGCATTCTCGGGCCGACCGCGCTGCCGACCATGCAGGCGTGCTTGGTGGACGGCATGCGCCACGTTCAGTCCCTGGCCTGGCAGCAGCACGACAACTCGGTGGATTCCTGGGCGGTTCAGAGCTGGCCTGACGCCATGATCCGAGACTGGCTCGGCCGCGAGCCGCGCGACATGTCCATTGCGGACTTCACCTATTGGGGCGGCCTGTTGCAGGGCGAGGGGCTGCGCGAGTACTGTGAAAACTTCCGCCGCCGGATGTTCTCCTCCGGCTGCGCCATTTTCTGGATGTACAACGACTGCTGGCCGGCCACGCGCTCCTGGACCATTATGGATTATTACCGGCGGCGCACGCCCGCCTTCTGGCCGGTACGCCGCGCCCTGCAGCCGGTCCAGACCATGGTGGCGCTGGAGGGCGACCGGGTAGTCGTCACCGGGGTCAATGACAGCCCGGAGGCGGTGCGTGGCACACTACGGTTCGGCGTCTTCCGGCTTGACGGCACCCGCTGGCCGGTGGACCGCCGCGCCACGGTGGAACTCCCGCCCAACACCGCCACCGTGCTGGCGGAGTTCCCCGCCGCGAAATGGACGGCGCGCGCGGCCACCTTCGCCTTCGCGATGCTGGAGGACGCCGAGGGGACGCTGCTGGCCCGCGGCCGGCTGTTCACCGAACGCTTCAAGGACACGGCCTGGCCCACGGCCAAGGTCACAGTCAAAGTGGCGGACGGGCACGCGGTCTTCCGCTCCCCGACCTTTGCCTGGGGGGTCTGCTTGGACCTGGACGGCGAAACGCCGCTGGCCGACAATTTCTTCGACCTGTGGCCGGGCGTCGCCTACCGCCTGCCCTGGCGCGGCCGACGCCCGCCCACAATCCTCAAGGTCGCCAACGCGGGTAAGTAATCCAGGTTTGACGTCAAAAACCGTTCTCTCGCCAAGATCGCAGAGCACGCAAAGAAAATCATCGACGTTATTTCAAGACCGGGAGCCGCCCGTCCTCGGGCGGACTGCGACGGCGTCACCCCAGTTCCGCCCTTTTCATGGGGCCTCCGTCACGCCAACCCCATGACGCGCGTCTCCGAATTTCTTGGCGTTCTTTGCGCCTTTGCGAGAGATCATTCAGGCGTTGCGGGTGATGACGAAGAGGGCGAAGCCGGCGAACCAGTTGGGATGGAGCATGTGCTGATGCACCCGGCCGCTTTCCAGCCGGCGGAAATAATGGGCATCCAGGATGGTGATGCCAAAGTGGCGACAGAAGACATGGAAGTCGCGCACGGTCAGATGATGGATATTGGGCGTGTCATACCACTCGTTGGGCAGAATCTCGTCCACCGGCATGCGCCCGTTGAGCAGCAGGCGCAGGCGGATGCGCCAGTAGGCGAAATTGGCAAAACTGACGATGCCGCAGCGGCCGACGCGCAGCATTTCCTCCATGACGAAGGTGGGGCGATGCACCACCGGCAGGGTCTGATTGAGGATCACATAGTCGAACGACTGGTCCTCGAAGTCGCGCAACCCCTCATCCAGGTTGCCCTGGAACACGCTGAGTCCCTTGCCGATGCAGTCCAAGATCAGGTCGGGAGACAAGTCCACGCCGTAGCCGAGCACCCCCTTGTCCTCGCGCAGCAACTGCAAGAGCTGGCCGCCGCCGCAGCCGAGGTCGAGCACCTTGGAGCCGGGCTTGACCAGCTTCACAATGGCGGCATAATCGTTGCGGCTGAGGGCGGCGGTCTCGGGAGCGGGGTCAACGGGATTCATGCGGGTGCCCCTCCTTGCCACGGACACCGGGGCGCTGGCAGCGCAGGAAGGCGGCAATCGCCTTGGTCAGCCCCTCGGTTTCCAGCAGAAACGCGTCATGCCCGTAATCGGACTGCATGACCATGTAGGTGACATCGGACCCATTGGTGCGCAGAGCATTGGCGATTTCCTTCAGATCATGAGGCGGAAACAGCCAGTCGCTGGAAAAGGCAATCAGCATGAACTTGGCGGTGGCCCGCTTGAGGCTGGCGCGCAGCGACGGAAACGCGCCGGCCAGATCGTAATAATCCATCGCCTTAGTAATGTAAAGATAGGTATTGGCGTCAAAGCGCTGGATGAATTTCTTGCCCTGGTGGTGCAGGTAACTCTCGACCTGGAACTCGGTCTCGAAATTGAAGGCGTAATGGTCGCGATTGCGCAGGTTGCGGCCGAATTTCAGATGCATCGACTTTTCACTGAGATAGGTAATGTGCCCGATCATGCGGGCCAACGCCAAGCCGGAGTCGGGTCCGGGACCGTCGTAGTAATTGCCGCAGTTCCAATGGGGGTCGGCGAAAATGGCCTGCCGCCCCACCTCGTTGAAGGCGATGCTTTGGGCGGAGAGCCGGTGGGTGGTGGCAATGGGAATGACCGACGCCACCCGGTCCGGAAAACTGACCGCCCATTCCAGGGCCTGCATGCCGCCCATGGAGCCGCCGGTGACCGTCAATAGTTTCGGAATGCCCAAATGGTCGATCAGCGCCTTCTGCACCTCGACCATGTCATGAATGGTGACCAGCGGAAAAGTGGTGCCGTAGGGCTTGCCGGTGCGCGGATTGGTCGACAGGGAGCCGGTGGTGCCCTTGCAGCCGCCCAAGATATTGGAACAAATGACGAAATACCGGTTGGTGTCAAACGCCTTGCCCGGTCCGATCATCGTCTCCCACCAGCCGGGAGCGGGATCACCTGCATGATGAACACCAGCGGCATGGGCGTCCCCGGAGAGGGCGTGGCAGGCCAGGATGGCGTTGTCGCGCTGCGCATTAAGCCGCCCGTAGGTCTCGTACTGGACGGTGATCGGCCCCAGCGTCTCGCCCCCTTCCAGTTTCAGGGGGTGCTCGGCGCTGAACAGTTCCACCAGTTGGGGCGTGACCACGCCCACCGACTCGGGGGCCTGAGACTGGGATGGAGGGCGTGAGGTACTCATAAGCAAAGGCAAACTATACCGTGTAAAACCCCGCTTTGCATGGAAAGACCCTGCCGCACGCGGAGGCGCGAAGATCGCGGAGCGTATCTACCTTGTAATACTTTTAACCGTCGGATTCACCACGGAGGCACGGAGACACAGAGCTCCGTGCCTCTGTGCCTCCGTGGTGAATGCGTTGATTTAAATTTACGGGGCGCGAAGGGGCAGGTGAATGGTGACGGCCGCCGCGGCCTCGAGGTCTTCAACGTCCTCGGGCTTGGGATCGGGGCCACGGTCCTCCCCGTCCTCAGTGGCGGTGTGTTCCGGTTTGCGGAAGGCGGGGCGGGGACCTTGAGGACGGCCATCGAGACGGTGAAACACCTGCGGTTCTTCCGCTTGTTGTGCCTGTTCGCCCGATTAGCGGGATATGTTATGCTTCATTAGGCTGAAGGTAATAAAATCTCACCTTAACGCAGCATAACCGGTTTTACTGTGCGTCGGCGAGGACCGTTATTCGCCAATCGGGAGATTGGCGTGCCCGACGTTCTTGCCCCCTTCTCATCAAAGGAACCCGTTTTATGAAAGCAGTGGTGATTGGCGGTACCGGGCATGTGGGGGGGTATCTTGTCCCCCGGCTGCTGGCGTTGGGGTACGAGGTGGTCTGCGCCTCCCGGGGCGGCCATCAACCCTACCAGGGGAACGCGGCTTGGCAACGGGTGTCCATGGTTTCCATTGACCGCACGGCGGAGGAACAGGCCGGGACGTTCGGCACCGCCATCGCCGCCCTGGCCCCCGATGTGGTGGTGGACATGATCTGCTTCTCCGCCGCCAGCGGCCGGCAGCTCGCCGAAGCCCTCCGCGGCCGAATCCGGCATCTGGTGACGGCGGGAACGATCTGGATTCATGGCCCCAGTGTGCAGGTGCCGACCCGCGAAGAGGAAAACCGCAACCCCATCTGCGACTACGGCCGCAACAAGAAGGCGCTGGAGGATTATCTGCTTGGCGAGGCCTGGCAGCACGGCTTGCCGGTGACCCTGGTGCATCCGGGCCATATCGTGGGGCCGGGCTGGAATCCGGTCAATCCGCAGGGGCACCTCGACCCCATTGTCTTCAGCAAGCTGGCCCGGGGCGAACGGCTGTGCCTGCCGAACTTAGGCTTGGAAACCGTGCACCACGTCCATGCCGACGATATTGCGGGCCTCATGATCGCCGCCCTGGCCAATCCGGCCGCCGCCGTGGGCGAGGGCTTTCATGCCGTGTCCCCGGCGGCCCTGACCTTGCGGGGTTTTGCCGAACTTGCGGCGGCCTGGTTCGGGCGCACCGCCGACCTGGCCTTTGCCCGGGACGACGCGTGGCAGCAAGGGCTTTCCGCGACGGATGTGGCCATTACCCTCGACCATATTTCCCATAGCCCCAATTGCAGCATGGACAAGGCGCGGCGCCTCCTGGGCTTCACTCCCCGGTACAGCTCCGCCGAGGCGGTTTACGAGGCCGTGCAATGGCTGGTGGCCCAGGGCAAGGTGAAAAACTGATAGGAATTTTGATTTCAGGCTTTGGATCGAAAGGGGGAAATAACTGAATGAAACCACCCCCGTGGAAGCCGAGTTCGGCCGCCTGCTGAAGCTGCAGGGGCGCGAGTGCATCGGTGCCGCCGCCCCCACGCCCCTTGCCAAAGGGCTCGGGCGTTTTGCGGCGCACAGTACCGCCTCCCGCAAGATCGGGATGTCAAAGATTCTCAAGGAAAGGGTTCCTTGAGCGGGGCCTGGGGCAGAGCCCCACATGGTTTAAAATCACGAGAGGTTTACTTGTCCGTGCGGGTTCAGCCACTTGATTCCGTCGGCGGCGGGTAAAACCGTCGCTCCGGACGCCGCATTGATGGCGTTTATTTTCAAGCCATTGGGAAGACGAAGATGCAGAATCGCCCACTTCATGGTTCCTGGTTCCGGAAAAACGACGGTACCGGTAACGCGGTGGGTCGCCGGATCATAACGTATTGCGTACGAAATCCGGCCGAAGTGCGTTGGGGCATCCGTGATCCCGACCGTGCCCCCGCTGCCCAGCCATTCCCGTGGCGTGCCGAGGGCAAGCTCCAGGCCGTCACCGTGTTCCATGACCAGCGCATCCCGCAGATACCGGCACACCGCCAACGGCGTCCACAAATGTTGCAAGTCCCCGCTGGTCTTGGGGGTTCCCGCCGCTATCCCGCGCTCTTCGCACCAGGTGACCAGCGGCGTGGCGTGGTTGAGCGTGGGGTATAAATAACGGCAAGCCCCGTCGCCATCGCCCAACGCCAACCGCGCTTCCGCGACATTGTCCAGCGTCGCCGCCACCCAGCAGCCGTCCTGCATCCAGCCCGTGCCCACGGGATGACCGCCGGGGCTGATGCTCTTTTCGATCTGCCGGAACGTTCCAGGCACCAGTGGGTTTTGTCCGTCGAGCAGGCCGGTGGGATACACGGCCAGCAGCGCGCCCCAGCTGCTGCCGCCGGGCTGGTTTGGGGCGCCGGGGATCCAGCGGTGGTCGTGTTCCTGAATGGCGCCCGTTTCCAGCGATGCCAGCAAGTCCGCCACCGCCGCCGCCTGAATTTGCCGCAGTTCGGACAAATCCCCGTCCCGGCCGAGAATCTCCGCCGCCTCCACGGCGAGACGGTCGGCAAAGACGGCCAGGAAATTCCACGGGTAGAACACGCCAAAGTAATCGTTGCCGTTCATCATGCCGCAATCCCCCATGCCCCGCGGCATCAAGCCATAGGTCACCGGTCGTTGCCCGTGTTCCAGCACCCGGGTTGACGCGCGCCGGGCCTCCTGCCACCGGGAACTTGCCCGCAGGCGCGGATAGACCTGGCGGAGAAAATCCCGGTCGCCGGTCAGCCGGTAATGTTCCATGGCCGCCCACGCCTTGAAGCCGGCCACCCCCCAGCAATGGTGGCCCCACCCCTTGGGGTCGGTCCAATCGCCGTCCTCCTCCTGGGTCTCCAAGTGGATCCGGAGCCCAGCCGCCGCCGCGTCATGGAATCCCAACTGGTCCAGCAGAATCGCCGTCAGGCACGGCTCGCCACCGTTGCTTGACCGATAGACCGCCGTGCCCGGACAAACCCCGACATATCCCTGGGCCAGCGGTTCGCGCATGACGAACAGGTCGGCCAGACAGGCGCGGAACGCATGGGCCACGCCCGGATCGGGAATCCGCACGGCCGCCGCCCGGCCCAACAAGTCCCGCCATTCCTGCCGGGCGGCGTCAAATTCCTGGCGCCAATCGCGCTGGCGAAGCGCCGGCAGCTCCGCCGCATAGGCGGCATAGGGCCGGACGATCCAACCGTCGCGCTTCTGCCCGGGCGCCAACTCCCATTGCAGCATCGTCGTCTTGGCCCAGTTGGTCTGGGCCTGCCCGGCCGCGCCCATGTCAGGCATCGGCACCCCGCCCCCTGGGGCCATGGCCGCTTCACCGCGGAACGGACAGACGTCGGCGCCGACCCCGAGCACCAAAATGCGATCCGGACGTTCATTCTGCATGGCCAGCAGGGTGTCCGCGTTCCGGCCATCAATCCAGGCCGGATTGCTGATTACCCAACCGCCTTTGTGCTCGCAGCGCAGGCTGAATGTTTGCGCCTGCGGGCCGGTGTTTTCAACAGTCGCCCGCACCAGGGCGGCCGTCGCCCCGCCCACCACTTCAAGCACGCACCGCACCCCGTCTTGCTCGTAGGTATTGACCAGGCACGGCACCCCGTCCGCGTCACGCGTCCACCGGCTCTGCTGAAGCAGTTCTCCCGCCACCATGACCCGGATTTCCACGCTCCAGTCGAGATGCGGCGCTTTCCAGATGTACAGGGGGAAATCCGCCAGTTTCTCATAGCTCCAGGTCAGGGTCAGCTTCCCCGGCTCGACATCCAGTAGCGTCTTGTCGGCATGGCCCGGCCGGCAGACCGTCATCCGGTGGGGCGGTGCGAACGCATAGGCGAAATCCACCGTTGAAGACGGCGCCGCCGGGGCGGGCGCGCGTTCCCCCGCACCTGGCACCAATGATCGTTCTCTCATGTTACACTCCGTTAGGTTTGCTTTTTATACGTATCCCGCTGAATTCTATTTCCGTCTTCCCGTGCGGGGCGTCCTCTCCGTCCTCCTTGTCCTCATGGGGCGCCGAGTGTCCTCAACGTCCTCGCCCCGCCGCGCGCCAAAAACGGCCAACCTGCCGCCGCCGAGGACGCGGAGGACCTTGTCCCCGAGAGGACATTGAGGACGACGAGGACGCGGCGGCTATCATGATTCACCCTAATATGCTTCT
>CAITYL010000179.1 GCA_903896595.1 uncultured Lentisphaerota bacterium | reverse complement strand
GGCCGCTCCAGTGCAACAATCCACGACTGGGACAGCAGAGGCGGCCTGCGGAATCCGCAAAGGGAGCACCCTTTTCCAAAAGGGTGGCCCCAACATCATCCGACAAAACTGCCATGTACCCCCGCATGGACGGGCAGAAAGAATGAATTATATTATGGTTCATAATGAACCAATAGGTGAACCATGCGCTCCATAACCATTCATGACCTCGATCCTGACCTCGATCAGCGGATTCTGAACGTGGCACGAGAAAAGGGGGTCAGTCTGAACAAGACCATCAAAGATCTGCTTCGGCAAGCCGTTGGGTTGTCCGTCGGCGGGGTTGCGGTTGCTCCGGACCATACCGCCGATTTTGAGGAATTTTGCGGTAGCTGGAACCAGCAGGAAACCAACGCCTTCCTTGCCGCCGTTTCCGAAGATCGGAAAATTGATCCTGAGGATTGGAAATGAGGACGGTGTTGATCGATACCAACGCCTATGGTGCGCTGGCCGGAAATGACCGGAAGGTGCTGGCGGCGATTGGCGCCGCGGAAACCGTGCTCCTGTCGCTTTTTGTCCTGGGCGAACTCCACGCTGGTTTTCGTGGCGGTACGAGGTTCCAGGAAAACCTCGACCAGTTGACCCGGTTCATCCGCAAGCCAACCGTGAAGGTCGGTTTTCCCGGCACAGAAACCGCGGAAATTTACGGCCAGCTCAAAGTCGCGTTGCAACGAAAAGGCATTCCCATTCCGATCAATGATGTTTGGATTGCCGCCCAGGCCATTGAACACGGGGCGGTTCTAGTTTCCTATGACCGGCATTTTCTGGTCGTACCGGGGGTGCGGGTGTGGGACGCAGGGACAATTCAGCGTTCGTGTCAATGACCGGTGGCGAATCTGCTTCACGTGGCATGAAGGAAACGCTTACGACGTTGAAATCATTGATTACCATTTGCCTTTGTTTGAAACCGCAAACGAGCGCCACCTGAATAATTCAGGCTAGATTATGCCGCAAGATGTACCGGTGTGTCACGGCATTTTGGATTGGCGGTTGTTCCATGGTTGCAGATCATGCGGGTTTGCCTGTTTGTCCCGGCGGCGCCGGGACAATTCCGGTGCATTTTATCGGGGTTGGCGGGGTCGGGATGTCGGGCCTGGCCACTATCCTCCTGCAACGCGGCGTGCCGGTGTCCGGCTCGGACGAAGCGGCGTCGCCGGTGCTGGAACGGCTCGAACGGCTCGGGGCGACCATCGCCACCGGGCACGCGGCGGCCAACGTGCCGCCAGGAACGGGGCTGGTCGTCTATTCCAGCGCGGTGCAGCCGGACAACCCGGAAATGCAGGAAGCCACCCGGCGCGGCCTGCCGGTCTGCCGCCGGGGCGAGTTTCTGGCGCGCCTGGCGGAACAGTACGCCACCGTGGTCGCCGTCGGCGGCTCGCACGGCAAGACCAGCACCACCGCCATGATCGCGCACATCTTGCGGGTGGCCGGACGCCGCCCCGGTTTCCTGATCGGCGGCGAGATGCCGGGCTGGCCCGCCCCCGCCGACGCCGGCGCGGGCGAGATCCTGGTGACCGAAGTGGATGAATCCGACGGCACCCAGGCGCTCATGCGGAGTTCGCACGCGGTGGTGACCAATGTGGATGACGACCATTGCTGGAGCCTGGGCGGCGTGGCGGCCCTGGAGCAGTGCTTTATCGAGTTTGCCGGCCGCGCCAAACGCCTGTTTACCTGGCAAGAGGCGACCACCACGCGCCTGTTCGCGGCGCATCCGGCGGTGACCTTCCTGACGCCCGCGGAGTTGCCGGCGGGACTGGCGCTACCGGTCCCCGGCGAGCACAACCGGAAGAATGCGACGGTGGCGGTGGCGGTGACCGCGGCCCTGGGCGTGCCGGAGGCCCAGGCAGTGGCCGCACTGGCGTCGTTCCAGGGCGTGTCACGGCGGCTGAGCGAACGCTACCGCTCGCCCGGCGCGCGGGAGATGGTGGTCGAAGATTATGCCCATCACCCGAACGAACTGCGGGCCTCGCTGCAGGCGCTGCGGGAACAGCATCCCGGCGTGCGCCTGACGGTGATCTTCCAGCCGCACCGCTTTGAACGGGTCAAGCGCTATGCCGCCGAGTTCAGCCAAATTTTGGAGCGGGACGCCAACGCGGTCTACCTCATACCGCCCTTTGCCGCTTGGATGCAGGACCAGGAAGTGGCCGACCCGCGCGCCATTGTGGAGGCCATTCGCGGCACGCCGGCGGTCTATTGGGAAAAAAGTCTGGAGGAGCTGGCCCGGCAGCTGGCCCGGGCCGGGGAAACACCGCCGGCGGTTGGCACGCTGTACGCCGTCATCGGCGCCGGGGATGTCGGGCGGCTCGCCGGGCTGTTGCGCGAGGCGCTGGCCGACCGCTGGCTGGACACCGCCGTGTGCGAACTCCGCAACCGGCCGGAGCTGAAGGAAAAATGCCGGATCGACCGGGCGCGCATCTGGTCGGAACTGACGACCCTGGGCGCCGGGCTGGGCCGGCCGTTGGTGGCGTATCCGGAAACGGTGGAGCAGCTTCTGGCGGTCATGCGCTTTGCCTGGGAGCACCGGGCGCCGGTGGCCGCCCTCGGCGCCGGCAGCAATCTGGTCGGCGCCGACTGGGAGCCGCCCCGGATCTGGGTGTGCCTGCGCCAGGGCGCGTTTTTTCAGGTGACCGCCATGCCCCCGGATACCGGAACGTGGCAGGCCGGCGGCGGCGTGACCTTGCGGGCGCTGTTCGAAGCGGTGGCGCGGGCCGGCGCCCCCTGTGCGGAGTTCGCACCGCTGGCCTGGATTCCGGGCACGCTCGGCGGCGCGGTGCGGATGAATGCGGGCGCGGACGGGGTGAGCCTCGGCCAGTTTGTGACGGCGGTGCAGGGGGTACGGCTGAACGGTACGCCATGGACAGCGGCCAGTAGAGATCTGCCATGGCATTATCGCGAGGCGGGGATTCCAGACGATGTGCTGGTGACGGCGGTGACACTGCGGCTGCCGGCAACGGCCCCGGAAACCGCCGAGACCGGCCTGCGGCAGTCCGGGGAACGCCGGCGCGCCACCCAGCCCGCCGGACACAGCGCGGGCTGCGTGTTCCGCAATCCGGGCAGCGCGGTCTCCGCGGGCCGGCTGTTGGACCGGGCCGGAGGCAAGGGAATGGCGGTCGGCGGCGCGGTGGTCAGTGACCTGCATGCGAATTTTATTGTGACCGACGGCCAGGTGTCGGAAAAAGAATTTCTCAGTCTGCTGCTGCGGGTGCGGCAGCGGGTGTTCAATCAAACAGGAGTCGTGCTCATGCCGGAAGTGAAATTTGCGGGAACCGAGGCGGCAAACCAGGTCAAAACCAGCCTGACGCCGCCGCACGTGGTGGTGCTCAAGGGCGGACCGTCGAGCGAGCGCGAGATCTCGCTGCGCTCGGGTACCGGGGTGGCCAACGCTTTGCGCGAAAGCGGATTCCGGGTGACGGAGATCGCCTTCGACCAGCCGGAACTGCCGGAACTGCCAGCGGAGTTTGACCTCGTCTTTCCGGTGCTGCATGGAAGCTTTGGCGAGGACGGCCAGATCCAGGCCCTGCTGGATGCCCGCGGTATCCGCTATGTGGGCAGCGGTCCGGCGGCCTGCAAACGGATCATGGACAAGCTGGCCACCAAGACGGCGCTGGCCGCGGCGGGTATCCCGACGGCAAAATGGGCCGTACTGGCAGATGCGGCCGCGCCGATGCCGGCAACGCTGCGGTTTCCGGTGGTGGTGAAACCGAACGAACAGGGGTCGTCGCTCGGCATCAGCAAGGTGGCGGCCGGCGATGCGGCCGGCTGGAGCAAGGCGCTGCAACAGGCGTTCGCGCTGGACCCGGTGGTCTTCGGCGAGGAGTTCATTGCGGGCACGGAGATCACGGTCGGGCTGCTGGCCGGCCGGGCGCTGCCGGTGGTCGAGATCAAGCCGGCCGGCGACAAATGGTACGACTACGACGCCAAGTACGTCTACCAGCAGGGCAAGACCGAGTATCTCTGCCCGCCGGCGACCGTGACGGAGTCCGCACAACGGCAGGCCCGGCAATTGGCGGAAAAGGCGTGGACCGTTCTCGGCGCCAAAGATTTGCTGCGGGTGGACTTCATTGTGGACGCCACCGGCACCCCGTGGTGCCTGGAAGCCAACGCGATTCCAGGGTTCACCCCGACCAGCCTGCTGCCCAAGGCCGCGGCGGTCACCGGCCTATCCTTTCCGGAACTCTGCGCCAGCCTGGTGAAGGCGAACCTGTAACGTGAAACGTGAATGCCCCGTTTGGGACAATGTTGGGAACCCCCTTTTGAGGAAAGGCGGTTCCCAAACCCTCTGTCAAACCTGTTTGTTCCTTTTTGCGGATTCCGCAGGCCGCCGCGAATTTCCACCCCCACGGCCGGCCCGCCGTGTTCCATGGCCACCATCGCCTCCAGTATATCCAGTTCGGCCTGCTGCCCGTCATCGGCATGGGCGGCGGGCACGGCCCAGGCGTGGCGGTGGACATGAACTTGTTACTCCAATTTATCGGACTCTGCCAATCACTTCCAATGCTTCAATCTCCCTTTCACGTGCTCGCGTGCAATGCAAGGGATCCAGATTGCCGGTGGCCGGATGGAACGGCAACGGTTTTGCCGTATTGGCATCAAGCGTCTGAACCATGAGCCCGCCGATTTTTTCATTGGGATAGTGGCGATAGGCCGCCTGCCGCGCCCGCATATATAATTCTAGCATATCCTTGTCCCGGGTCATTTCATAGAGTTTGATGGCTGCCGCACAGGCTTCCCGGATATTCCACCAGGGCGCGGTCATATATTTATTCCCTTTTGCATCCATTTTATCATACATCCCGTTCCCGGTCAGCAAGTCGATGTTTTTATACATCAATCCCACGCCGCTAAACGCCATTTGTGAAATAATGCGCATGATATTGGCCAATTTATCGGCATGTCTGAATGATGTTTTATGGTAAAATGTTTCAAATTCAGCCATGAAGGCACAGGCTTCCGAGACATGCCCGGGATCGCATATCAGGTGCCCGTCCGGATCCCGGTACGGCTCGCCTTGCCGGGTATTGTATTCCCAAAATTGGCCGGTTTCAGGATTGCAGTAATTATTGATGATATACTCAGAGATAAACAACCCCTTGTCCAAAAGCATCTTCTCAAGCTCGTATTTCAGGTCAGCGCCATAGCCGGAATATTTCAAACACTTTAGGGTGTCGACAATCGCCCCCAGTGTAATCATCAATAATCCATGCCCCTGGTAGGGGGTCCTTTTCTTCGTGACATGATCGACATTTTTGTGGTTTATTCCGCAAATAAACGATTCGTCCAGAAACTTCCGGCCCAGCGCCAGGGATTCCTGATTTTTTTTCATCAGGCCATACTGCAGGAATCCGGCCGCGGCAAACACCTGTGTGGGCTCGCATTCGCCTTCACCGCAACGAATGTTCTCAGGATCAGCCGACGCCTTGTTTGACCGGACGTCGGCGATAAACGGGATGTGCCCGCCATTAATTTCATAACGTTTAATTAAGGATTCATAAATATGGTCACAATATTGCATGATGGAACATTTTAGATTAACAACCTCCTCCCCTGTCTTGATCTCTTTGTCTGGTATGACATTTTTTAAGAGAAGATAAGACCATATGCCAAGACCCCTTGTGTCGCCCCAGCTCCACACCTTTTGCCGATCCAGGGGCCGCATCTTCCCCGTAATGGAATCAACTTCACCAAATAATCCGGGATAAGTTATATGCGGATACGCCTGGTGAAACGCATTTCTTATCTTAACAAAATAACCAAGAACTAGGTTTTGATATTCCCGGTTGAAATCGATTAGTTTCTGAATGGCCTCAACGCCTATATTCGTTTCGATAAGCAATAAATTATTTTCATTCGTTAGTTTAGCCATTTTTAGTCCCTGGCAAAATAAATCGGCTGTTTTTATGCATTGCCAACCACAATCAATAAAATACCGATGATACCCCAAATAATGCCTTTGGCGAAAACTTCTTTTTTGACGATAAAACCATATAAGTTGACGCCAATTATGCATGAACCAACGGATAATGGGTAACAAATTGCCGTTAATCCACATGAACTTAGCATATCCATCGATTTATAGAGAAATACGTATCCAAGCAAAATAGCAATGGCCGCCGAAATACCATAAAGCGCCACATCCCGTCGTATTTTTACCCGTCTAACGGCGCACACCGATACTAGTAATATTCCTGGCGAAGCGACCGATAGAAACGTGCGTAGATTTGATTCATCTTTCCAGCCAAGCCAATAACTTGGAATCATACTTAACGCCAGGGCGATACCAAGTATGACAAAGCCGCTTAGCGCCCAGATTGCCGATCTTGATGTCTTACTATTTTGCGCAGTTTTAACTTGTCCGAACCCCAACGAGATAACACAGGCCAGCATCAAAACCACGCCAACCCAGGCCATGATCGCCGGTCGATCATTACCCCATATCACGCCAAATAAAAACGGGATGATCATTGCCATTTGCGCCAGCGTCCATGTAACGGCCTGGGAACCGCGCTCCATCGATTTCGTAACAATAATCATGCCGATGGCCTCCAGTGCGCCGTAACTGCCGATCCACCCTAGCAATTCATTCAGGCGCGGTTCGGAACCGGTGGCAATCGACCATTTTACAAAAGGAATATAAGCAACGGCACAGCACGAATAGGCTACCGCATAAAATGCCATAGCGTCGATCCGTTTATCCGCGACTTTTCCGCACAGTATTCCTAATGCCGTCCAGGAAAAAAAGCCAACACCCAATGCCATCATCACACCCAATAACATCACGCCGTCCCAATATTCTCTGTTTGACTTTAGAATGCCCACAGGAAGAGAAGTCGGCTTTCACAAGGTCAATCCGGCGTCCGCCGGAAGCTTGATTGCAATCTCGCTATCGGCATGCGTGCCAAGGCCGGATGAAAAAACACGGCCGCCAATGCAAAGCGATCCGCCGCCAATGGATTTTCCATACACGGGCAATCCCCAGCCCTGCCGCCGGCACTCCATCTCCACCTTCACGGGCGGCGTGGAGTCATGCAAGCCGCCAAACGCGGCCGCGGACCAATCCCGCGCAAGTTTCAGCGATGCTTCGGTCATAAGATTTTTAGGCATGTCAAACTTCCCTTCACTTGAAAAATCAAGTTGAAAAAAGAACCTTCCACCGTGATTTGCCGCCATTTCCGGTCAATGGCAGGGAATACACGTTTGGCGCAACCTGTTCCAGTGAGCATGAATAATTATCTGGCGCCATGATGTAGATGGCGCCGGGCATGCCCTTGGGACGGTTCAGCGTACCCGACAAGGTTTGTGATTTTTCATCCCATTTCACCTGCGACAAGTCCACGCCGCCCTGCGTAACGTGGAATGACGTGGACAGGATCCACGGATGCTTGCGCTCGGGTACCAGCACCACCAGCCTGGCTGCGGGAGACGGAACGGTCACGCTGAACGTTCCCTTGACCTTGCCCAGGCTCCGTCTCTCCCAAAATTCCCAGGCATGGTAAGTCCGGTCGGCGGACAGCCGTAAATCGGTCAAATCCACCGTATACGTTTTCGCCTGGTCGCAATTGAACAATGAAACCACGTCCCGTTCATCCCAGCCGGTATTCACCTGCAAGTGCCATACCTGCGGGTAGCTTTCGGGGTAAACATGCGTGAATAAATCAAGCGGACGGGCCGCCTGTCCGTACGACGGCGTGCATTGCCGGATTAACTCAAAGCGGTCTTCATCGGCAAGATCGAACCGGTCGCCTAGGAACATCTGTCCGCCGGACATGGTGACCAGCGCGGCCCGCATCCGGCATTCCTCCATGTCCGCCGGCGGCGCCAGATTGAGCGCATCCGGGTTCAATAGCAAGAGCTTCTGATGCATATAATACCGTGACATCGTCGTGGTTGCCTGTTGACGGAAGTAGTCCAGGTTTTCCACCCGCCCTTCAATCTCTTTGGCTTGTGAAAAACCCGTGTTGCCGATGTCGCTGGCGGCCATGCTGGTAGCGCCCAGCCCCAGGCCGAAATGAAGCAGATTCGAGCACCAATAGACATAATCGTCCGGATCCATCACCTCCATAATGACCTGAAGACCGCGACGATATAATTCAACACCTTTGACGGTTTTGCGATCCAGTGGAACGAAACTTTTGTCTACGCGTCCCATCCGGCCACAGAAGTCAAATTTGAAATAACAGACGCCCATTGATTTGAAATAGGTGATGATCCGGCGCAGAAATTTTTCCCCTTCGGGATGTGTCGGGTCTAGCTGGAGAACATTGCAATGCGGTTCCCAGAACCATTGTTGCGGATCATTGGGATGCATCGGCAACAAGGCTTCGGGATGTTCCTTGGCGAACGCGGAATCCGCCGCCACTAAAAAGGGACAGACCCACACCCCAAACTTGAAACCCCGTGATGCAATGCCCTTGGCCAACGCTGGCAGGCCGTCGGCGAAATGGTCATTCACCTCAAACCAATCGCCCGGCAGATTGCCTTTGTTGTACCCCAAGTCAAGCTGGATATATTCAAAATCAAGCCCGTCGAGTTGGTTTTTGATCAGATCCGCCGTTCTCAACGTGTCCGCCGCGTTTTGCGTCAGACGATAGCCATACCACGACAGCCATCCTGCCGGCGGACGCTTCGCCCAGACTTTGAGGTTGCGCCGTTTAGCACAAACCGAGGCCCATTCCTCTATCCCCGCATGCGGATCGGCGAAACTGCCAACCCAAACCTCCTCGGTTCCAATTAGCTCGCCGGGATCAAGCACATATCCCGCGAAATTATTGGACAACGCAATCGCCCGGATGCCTCCAGTCGTCGAATCCGCCAGCATAATGGGGACGGCGGTACACCGTTTCATGGGCGCAACAAAAGAGAAAATCCAGGCGGGCAACGCCTGATTCGAACGTTGGTAAGCCAGCATTCCGCCCAGGCTGTAGTGGGCTCCATCCTTCAATTCGCCCTGGAGCTGGCGTGCCCAGTCAATATCCTCCACCGCGATATAATAGCTTTCCCAATACTCCATATACGATGGACAAGAGGCCGTAACCCGTACCGCCCCTGCAAACCACCCCCCGGCGGAATCGATCAATACCGCATCGTCACAAGCCGTTCCAGGCAGACCGTCACGGCTTTCCAGCAAATGAAAGGCGCCGAGCGCAAGTGGCACGCTTCCACGGTTCTCCAGTACGGCACTCAACATCACGCCGGTTGGACCGACTTCCGAATGCCAGAAAACGTGCAGTCCGGGAACGCCGTCCACATCGCCGTCGTGGTAAGGAATGGCGATCCAGCGATTTTCCACAAACAACCGCGCCGTGAACCTTAACTGCTCCTGACCGCAAGTAATTACCGCTTGGCCATTATTAAAACGTATCTGATGATCAATCTTTGCCATGATTCATGTCCATTCACTAGTGTCAAAGTATTACAGGTTCAATAGCAATTTGTTACAGCTTTCAGTTTCCGGACTTTATGCGTGAAAAGCTGTAACTAATTGCGAAAGAGGAACTTTCTCGAACGGAGTCACGCTGAAAAATTTGCAACATTTGTGACATGCTGATTTCGGCCTTCAGCGCCCGGTGCGCGAGGACGGCGACCACATAGGTGCAGATGGCAATCCACAGTTGGGTTTTCGCAGCGTTTTCCGTTGTGCGAACGTCATGCATAGGAACTGGTCGTAACAGGAGAACGTTTTTACCTTGTAGTTGCCCCGATAACGGGCAACGCATTTCTGGAACTCTTCGTGCGGGATGAACTGCATCAGCTGTGAAAAGACGCTCGTTCCGCGATTCATGTTTGGCCTCCCGTGGTTAGGGCTTGAGCGCGTGCATTTGTATTTCGATGGCATGCCACGTTTCGGCCATGGCGCGGTCACGGAAACATTTCATGGTGTCCCTTTCGCCAAGGAAGGCCCACTTCCAATCGTTGTCTACGACGTGGTTTGGGGAGTCAACCATTCCTCTCACCGCCGTGATCGCGGACGGCACCAGCGTGACGAGGCCGATGTGTGCCTCGACATAAGCAATTCCTTGACCGCCGTATCCGCGGACTTCGACAAGAACTGAGATTGGATGTGGTTCGAAATCGACGGCGAAGATGTATTCATAGAGGGCTCCGCCTGGCAGGTGTTTGAGGACACCGCATGCCACTTCCTTGGTCGAACTGGCGTACTTCAGACTAATTCTAGTTTGGGCGGCGGAATATTTGTCCGGGAGGCACAGGCGTACTCGGAGCAACCCGCTTGATGACAGTCGGTTGACCAAATCCATGGCCGTCTTGGCGCAACCCTCGTAGAATGGGGAGGCCATGTCCGGTTTGACGCCTGACCGCAGAACGCCCCAAGCTTCGCCATATTCCTTGGCTAGCTTGTTCAGTCTTTCTGCGGCGTTGGCGGCCAAGGTGGACGCGGCGGTGTCGCCAAAGGCGATGCTTCTAGCGGCCAGATGCACATCGGCGTAGGCCAGACTAAACGTGAGATTACGCAGGAGATCTTGAAGGATCGTCCGTCCGAGTTCCGTGCGGACGTTTCCGCTGAAATTCTCAAGGACGGCGTATTCCAGTTGCAGCCTGGCGCGCCCGCCGTGGTCGAAGCCTTCGCAGGGATAGGATATTGAACTGGCCGTCAAGCGCGGTGCGGTAACCTCCCTCTCGTAAATCGACCACAAGGTCCGGGTGAGCAAGTCGTCGTCCATTCCGAACAAGCCCGCGACGATTTTTCGGAACAGTTCCTCTGGTGTGGACGTTTCATTCCCTTGCCAGAGCTGCCCAGCGTAGGCAATGAGCGGCAATGAGCTGTCCATGAAAATCACACTTTTCTCCCAGCAGGTCAGAATGCCGCCGATGAGGCGTTTGCCGCGGCGGGCGTACTCGGTCAGCGTACGGATATTGGCGCTGGATTTGTCGGCCGGGGCGATCAGATAGTCGAAGCCCAAGCGATCGTAGGTGTCGAGCAGATGAATCGACAGGTTGTTGGCAAAGTGTCCCATGTAACTGGTGATGTCTGGGTTGTATTGCCAGTTGACAAGCAGGATATCGCGCGGGATTTCAGGCAAGATATCCTGGTAGAGTTCAAGCATGTCGTCCCAAATCATCATTTGGCGTCCCAGCTTGCCGCTGATGATGGTGTGGCAGAACTTGAGATGGTTTAGGTACAACTCCTGCTCGTGTTTAAAGGCTCCAGTTTTAGAGGCGCAACGGTCGCAGTAGCCGATGTCCCAGCTTTCGTCCCCGCCAATGTGGATGTAGCGGGACGGGAAGATGTCGGCGATTTCCGAGAAATAACGGTCGAGCAAATCACGGGCTCCTGGCTGCGAGAGGCAGATGCAGTGCTGAGAGTTAGTCCAGAACCGCCCATGCCGTCCGTCAGCCAATTCACCGTACGACTTGAAGGCATCATGCTTGAGCAGTAACTCGGCGTGCCCAAAGGCGCTTAAGCCAGGGATGACATCAATCCCGCGTGAGGATGCGTGTCTGATAATCTCTCCCATTTCTTTCGCGGTGTAACAGTCGTTGTCCGCCGGGCAAGAGAAGCTTTCAGTGCGAATTCGCCATTCCACGTAGAGGAAGAGCGTGTTGTAGCCGTTGCCGGCGATGAAGTCGATGAACTTACGGATGAAGTCCATGCTCTCCATTTGGCGTGCCAGATCGAGTTGAACCGCCCGGATTTGATATTTTTCCACACTCGTGTCCCAGTATTAGATGTTCAATAGCAATTGGTTACAGTTTTCAGTTTCCAGACTTTTTGCGTGAAAGCTGTAACTAATTGCGAAAGAGGAACTTTCTCGAAAGGAGTCACGCTGAAAATTTGCAACATTTGTGACATGCTGATTTCGGCCTTCAGCGCACTTATTTCTCTGTGTCTTTGTGTCTCCGTGAGAGATTATTACGCTTCCGGCATCGGCAACTGCCGGATTTCAGCCACGATCTTTTCGATCACTTTCGACTGGGGCGCAGCGGCGACGAATACGGGAATCGTATTTAAAGGAACCGGATAATTCTTCAGTTCGGTTTTCCCTTGATAGGTTTGGCCGTCGAACAGATTACACCATTTGCCGGGAGGTAAAATCACGGATCGCGAACGTGCATCCCCTAAAATCGGCGCCACCAGGATGTCTTCGCCAAACAGGTATTGATCTTCGCAGTTTAAAAAATCGTGATCGTCAGGATAATGTAAAAATAGATGTCGCACTAACGGTAAGCCGGTTTGCGAACAAATCTCCGCCTGTTCTTCCAAATATGGACGTAGTAGATAACGGATTTTCGAATAGAACCGGTAAAGATCGATATACGGTGATGGAAAATCATAAGGTCTCGTCACGTTGCCATGAGTCGATAAGGTTGCCGTAAAACAACTAAATTGCACCCCCCGGGTAAAAACGTCAGCTTCCTTGTCGCCGTTGCCCGCCGGCAAATAACCGGCAAGGTCATGCCCCATGAACGGCACGCCGGAAATGCCGGAACTGAGAATGGCCGACAGAACAGCTTTCAGAAAACGGAATTCCCTGAGTTGATCGCCGCACCAGACGAACGGGTAGAGGTGTGCCCCGATACTGCCCCCACGACTCCAGCATAACCCGCCATCGGCGGCAAATTTATTGAACTGTTGCGCCATCATGAGGTTGTATTGAACCGGATATCGATGGTGAAGACCTTTAACACCTCCGGCATGTACCGTCAGATGATCGTCTTCTGGAATCTGCTCACAGAAATCGATTTTGGCACCACTGATCCCGATGCCGTCAAGTAGCGGACGCCAGACGCGTTCCGTCCACCAGGCCACCGCTGCCGGATTGGTGACATCCAGGAAACAACTTTGACGCCGGTCCGGCGCATCGGCCGGATTGAAATGCGGCGCTTCCTTGGCCTCGCAATCGCCGTCCTGATTCCGGATGAAATAGTCCGGATGCGCCCGCAGGGGCTGCCAGTAACTTTTTGGCAACCGCCCGCATGCCTCATACACCATCACTTTCTTCCGGTCGCGCGCCAATTCGGCGGTAATCTTTTTCAAGGCCTCATGCCTTTCCGGATTGAACGTATCCCAGCCCTCGACAATGACGGCATCCCACGGCAAGTCCTGCTTCTTCATCTGCTCCGCCATTTCCCGGATGCCTTCCGGACGGGTAAATTCTCCCGTATCGAGGTGGCGCGATACCAGCGTTCCCCAACTCCAGTCGGGAGGAATGGCCGGATTACCCCATAACTTCACCAGTTTGGCGTAAATGGCGGCGGGCGGGCCGCCGAAAACCAGATAGACGTCCAGTGGCGCATCCAGTTGCGTCAGGCTCCAGCGCTCCTGGCATTCGCAGCCCAGATCGAAACTAGACGCTTCAAACCGGTTGACCAATACGGCATAATGACGCGAACTTAGAATAAACGGGATGGGCAGATAGCTGTTGCCTTCCGTCTGGCACCACCGGTCTTCCGCCCAGATGGTGACTTTCTCCCCGCGCTGGTTGACGCCGTTGAATCTTTCCCCGGTTCCGAAAAGCGCTTCCCCGTGGTGCAGCCCGAACTCCAGCGAACTCTGATTCCGTCCCCGAATCAATGGGGTCAAGTCCAGAATCTTCTGCCCATTGCCGACGATAAAAGCCAACCCGGCCGGAGTGAATTCGAGCTTGACGGTGTCACTACCAGCGGCAACAACCTCGCCTTTACACACCAGGTTCTGGGCGGAATTCACGCCTTCCGGCATTTTACCGGTAAGCTCCGCCAGCTTTTGAATGGCCCCGTTAGTGTCGGCAACCGCAGTTTGCAGCCGCCAGACACCCGGCAACGGCGACGTTATCGTCAAGCCGTTACTCGTTACAGCAGTCAATGATGCGTTAATTAGTACAGACATCGTTACTTTTTTCGTACCTTACGAGTGAAATTCGCTGCGAGATGTGAAAGTTTTCTCATGGCGAACCGCAAAAACGAACGGGGAGCAACGGGCATCAGAGCCCGGAACGTCAGTGACGGGTCAAAAGGTGCACTACTCCCGAAGCAAGTGGATTCCTTTGACCGGTCACTCTCGCGCCCAGGAGTGGCGCTTCGTTCCCGGCTCGGATGGGTTGTCACTGCTTCAAGAATAATTCGATTACCGGGACAGCCGTGTCTGGACATTGTACCGGCAGACTCAGCATCAGGTTGCCTGGGGGAACTTCCGCACCATGAGTGTTGCCGGGCGTATGCTCGGTCATTAGGATTTCGCTGCCATCGCAGAGCAATTGCGCCAACTCCACCTTGCCGCCCAGATTCGGCAGGAAAATCCGGCGGTCCGGCCACGAGAAAAGGTGCAGGTAGAGCGTGCTGGTCTCCGGGTTCCAAGTATACCGGCAAGCCTCCGGTTCCGGGAACTCTTCCGGCGCGATCGTGCAGCCGTGGATCGCGCGCGAATTCCAGCGCATCCATTCCGCCACTTCGCGCAACAGGGAAACGGAATGATTGTCCAGGCAGCCGCGAGACGTCGGGCCCACATTCAAGAGCAGATTGCCGCCGCGGCTGGTGTGGCGGATCAGCATTTGAACGATTTCTGGAGCAGACTTCCAGGCTTGTTGATCAAGTCCGTATCGTCCGTATCCCCAGGTATTGCCGGAAAAAACCTGACACCCTTCCCAGCGCAGCAAATTGCCCTTCACATCGCGAACTCCATTAGTAGGAATCGCCTGTTCCGGCGAATGGAAAGCGGAGAAACCGGGCAGACGGTTGATCATAATGCCGGGCTGCAAGGTACGGATCAGGTTGTTGAGCTTCTCTGAATCCCAGATGTGTGCCGTGTCGGGATAGGCGCCGTCAAACCAGAGCAGATCGACCTTTCCGTAATGGGTCAGCAGTTCGCGCACCTGCTGGTGCAAAAACTCGGTATAACGCTGCCATTCGCGCGGAACCGGATTGTCGCGCTGCGGATGGCGGGCATCGATCACATAACCGGGATGATGCCAGTCCGGCAGCGAATAATAGATGCCGACGCGTAACCCTTCGGCACGGAACGCCTCCACGATGTCCTTGAGCAGATCGCGGCGGCAGCGCGGCGCTTTCATGGAGTTGTAGTCCGTGTACTGCGTGTCCCACAGACAGAAGCCGTCATGATGCTTGGCGGTAATGACGAAATACTTCATCCCGGCGGCTTTAGCCACAGCGGCCCATTCCTTCGGATTGAAGAGATCGGGATTGAAGAATTTAACATACCGATCATATGCTTCGTCTGTCATTTTTTCATTGGATTTCAGCCATTCGCCGCGAGCAGCCAGAGCATAAGCACCCCAGTGGATGAACATCCCAACCCGGACATCGTCAAACCAGTTACTATCTGTTTTCATTTTTACTTTACGTTCACCAGTTTTGTATCCGTACCCACAATCAGTGAAGCCTGAACATTAACATCCGTTTCCTTGACATTTTTGGGAACCGTACATTTCAGAAGTACCTGCCGGCACGCTCCCGCCGGTATTGAGTCCCAACCGAACCTCCGCCCAGGCTCGACTTGCCATGTCTCCGGCAGGGTCAGAACCACCTGTGCTTGCTGTTCCACCGAATCGTTGTTTTTTACTTCCAGCGGCAACAGAAAACTCGTTTCTTTTTGAGTTTTTTGAACCTCTCCCAAAACAACCTCCAAGATTGGTTTGGTCTCAAAATAGAGTGGAATCTGCACTTCGCCAGCGGCCACGTTTCCGGCAACTTTTATCCTAAGTACGCTGTCCCATGCCGTGCTATCCTGACGGGACGGTAGAACAAGACGCCGTACGCCGTCTGAATCAGTTGTTCCAACCACTTTGCCGGAAAACTCGAACGCCAGCGCGCGTGCAGGTTTGAGGCCGGTAATCCGGCAATCAAATGTAACAACGTCTTTCCCGTGAACTGTAGTCAGGTGTGTTCCGAAGATACGGAAGTCCGCTCCGGTATTTTGCCGCAGTTTGAATTCCTGCGCTGCCGCCTTGAGTTTTGGGTCGTCGGAATTAGCAAAGGTGTTTGCCAGCCGTAACAACTCTTCTACCGGTCGCCGGGCGGGGCGAATGACGATCAAACGTACTTCACCTGCGCCAAGACACTCCTCGCGATGTACCTTTTTGCCGTCGACAAATGCCAGCGGGACTTCCCCGTTTTCGGTGCGACGGCAAACTTCCCATTTTTCACCCTTTTTGGGTAAAAATTCCGCACAGTCAACATCGTAAGAAAAGAACTGTGGTTTGTCCGTCAGGTTGGCCACTGCCGCCAACAGTTCCCCGTCCGGACTGCGCCACAGCGTGCCTTGAACACTAGGCATTGTCACCTCGTGCCGTTCTCGATATTGCCAGACTGAGGTAAAATCGGCAATCCGGTTAAGCGGACGCAATTCATCCACCAATTCTCCTTTGACCAAAAACTCCTTGACCGCCAATCTCAATTGCGTCATTTTTACCAGGAGATCAAAGTGCGCCCGATACTCCGGCAAGATGATCCATTCATCGATCCATCCAATCTGACTTCCCCAAAGAAAATCACGG
>CAITYL010000178.1 GCA_903896595.1 uncultured Lentisphaerota bacterium | reverse complement strand
CTGTGCCCCAATCATGGATGGTTGCACTGGAGCGGCCTGCGGAATCCGCAAAGGGAGCACCCTTTTTCAAAAGGGTGGCCCCAACCGGTTATGCCGGCGGCAGGACCATGAAATCGCGCTGAACGCGCCACATCATGAAGTGGTCGAGCAGGATGACGGCGAGCATCGCCTCGGCCACCGGCCAGACCCGGGAGACAATGGTCGGGTCGCGGCGGGTGACGGCGGCCAGTTCCGAATCGGTGCGGCTGACCTTGTCGATGGTGTGCTGCGGCTTGGCAATGGTCGGCGTCGGCTTGACCGCCAGGCGGGCCACAATGTTCTGACCGGTGGAGATGCCGCCGGTGATGCCGCCGTTGTTGTTGGCGCTGAACACCACCTTGCCGTCGCGCATGCTCATCTGGTCGTTGCACTGGATGCCGGTCATGTCCTTGACCGCCAGGCCGGCGCCGAGTTCGACCGCCTTGACCGCGGCGATGCCGAGCATGGCGCCGATCTCGGCGTCCAGCTTGTGGAAGACCGGTTCACCGAGGCCGGCGGGAACGCCGGTGGCCACCACCTCAACCACGCCGCCACTGGAGTCGCCGTCGTCCTTGATCGCCAGAATCCGTTCGTACATCGCCTCGGCCGCCGCCAAGTCCGGGCAGTTGAGCACGGGATGCAGGCCGCGGTCGGTGAGCTCCGCCAGTTCGCGGGGAGTGAAAGGGGCGCGCTTGATGTCAGGCACCAGCTTTTCCACTTCGGCGAGCACGGCCATCTTTTCCAGGAGCCGCATGCCGGGCCGGATGCGCTGCTGCTTGTAAACCAGGTCGTAGACCGGATCGGTGTCGCGGCGGAACTCGCGGAACGCCTGCACTTTGGGCCGGATCTGCTCATAGGGCAGATCCGGCATGCGCACGCCGGCGGCTTCCTTGACGTAGGAGAAGATGTCGATGCCATGCCTGGCCAGCACCTTGCGGGCAACGGCGCCGGCAGCCACCAGGGTGGCAGTGTAGCGACCGGAGAAGATGCCGGCGCCAATGCTGTCGTCCCAGGAGCCGTACTTTTCAAAGGTGGCAAACGAGGCATGGCCCGGCCGCGGCGTGCGGTTGGTGACCCGGTAGGCTTCGATATGCTCAAAATGCCGGTCCAGATTCGGAATGAGCAGGGTCAACGGCGTACCGTTGGTGTAGCCGGCATTGGGGAAGCCGGTCATGGTGTCGGCGGCGTTGACGCCGCTGTAGATCACCGGCAGGTCGGGCTCGCGGCGGGGCGAAGAGAGCTCGCCCTGCCCTGGTTTGCGCTGCAAGAGTTCAGCATAAATGTCCGCCTCGTCCAGCAATAGTCCCGGCGGCACGCCTTGAAGATGGGCCATCAGTCCTTCCTGATAGGATCCACCGGCGACGGTGACTTGGAAAAGACGTCCGTAGTGACAACCAAGCATGGGCGGTTCTCCGTGTGCGCATAATTTTGGGGATGAAACGAAGGCCAATACTATACCGCGCCGCCGCCAAAAATCAACGTAGCGCTACATCGAAACAGAGAGCGCCTGCACCCTGAAAAGCTGATCCCAGCTCCTGTCAGGCTTAATAGTCAAACTCGAACCAGTTGTTGGCCTCGTCCAGTTCCTGGGTCTTTGCCCGGCTGTCGATGAGTATGCCCAGGACCGGCGCCGCGGTGGCCGGCGGCGTCTTCAGGCCGGTCACGGTGAGGATCTTTTGCTGGCCGGGCTGGAGGATGCCGACCGTCTTGTACTTATTACCCTTGGTCTTGGCGCCCGGCACAGGGGTGGCTGGCAGGGCGGAACTGTCCGCCCAAAGATCGAGATAACCCGCATTGCCGGTGACCTCGCCCGAGTTGGTCACCGTCACATAAGCGGTGAACGTCTTGCCGGCAACCGGGATTTCAGGACTGATCCGAACCGCAAGAATCTCAAAGTCCGGCAGGCCGGTGGCGTAGGTGTGGGTTTCTTGATTATTGGACTCATCGGCTTCCGTGACGCCGTTCTTGGCATCAACAAAGGCGCGGAGGGTAAACGAGCCCCTCGCATCGGGAGCAGTCAGAGCCAACTTCATCGTCTTGCTTTGGCCCGGCTTCAAGGTACTGATGACGGCGGATTTGTCACACCTGTCGCCAATGGCGCCCGCCGCTGGCTTGTCCATCCAGACGTACAGATAGCCTGCTTTGCCGCTCACGTTGCCCTGGTTCCGCACAGTGACCGTGGCCGTGACCTTCCCGCCCGCCACCGGCAGTCCAGGCGCCAGGGCGATGCTCGTAACCACGAAATCCGGGGCGCTGACCAAAGACGCATTTGACAGGCAATAAAAAATGCGTTTACCGGTTTGTTCTGGCGTTGTCCAGCCAGTGCCAGGTATGCGGCGGCGGTTATGCCGGGGGCGCGCCACAATGACGAAAGCCGTTTTTGACCGCGGATGACGCGGATGGGCGCGGATAAAACCGGAACGCGGGGCGCGGTTCAGTAGCGACAACGTTAGGGCGGAAGAACGCGATGCAATCGCTTTGCCACCGTAAGATCCGCATGATTTTCTCCGCGTTCGTGGCGTGTTTGGCGAGAGATCGTTTTTTAAAAAGGGGAAATTACTTGGTGGTCGTAATCGGAACGCCAACTGTCCGCCCGAGGACGGACGGCTCCCGGTAAGGATTGGCACGCCGCCGCGTCTTCTTTAGTCCTCAATGTCCTCGGTTTTTGGGCTCGGGCACAGCGTCCTCACCGTCCTCGGCGGCGGCACGGGTTGGCCGGTTGGCGGGAGCAGGGGCTGAGGACCTTGAGGACCGGCCGACACGGGAGGACATTGAGGACGGAGAGGACGCCCCCGAGAGTCGCAGGGGCAAACAAAACTTATTGGCAATTAAGCAAATATGATCTCCCGCAGAGGCGCAAGAGTGCCTGTGTCACGTTCGTCCGTTGCCGGTTCTATCCGCGTAGATCCGCGAAATCCGCGATAAAGTCGTTCTCCGTTCTCTCTTGATTTCTCCGGTTCAAATCACCGTAAAGGGGGTTGATCGGGCGGGGTTGGGTTGGGGGGAGGGTTCGCGCCAATCGGGAGATTGGCGTTCCCGGGGGCGGCGCCGAATCGGCGCAGGGGTACCGGGCCGGCAGTTGTGTGTTCGGATTTCTTCGGGATTTACCCTCACCAGTCCCCTATCCGTCCTCGTGACGGCGGGTTTTTCTTGGCGGACTTGGCGATCTTAGCGAGAGATTATTCCGGGGGGGGCTCCAACCCGAAAGCGGCAAAGGAATTGCCGCACTCCGAAAACGGCGCGTCATTTTCTCCCTAACGCTGTATAGTATTTTCTCATGAAACCATCCCCCGCCACCGGCCAGCCGGGTGCCGCTGACACCGAGCCCTTGGATCCCCGGGCGCGGCCCCTGTGGGCGCCGTGGCGGATGCAGTTTGTGGCCGGCCCCAAGACGGCGGGGTGTTTTCTGTGCGACAAAGGGGCAGCGGCTCCGGCCACGGATGAGGAACAACTGGTGATTGCCCGGGGTAAACACTGTTACGTGCTACTGAACGCGTTTCCCTACAATTCCGGGCACCTGCTGGTGGCGCCGTACCGTCACATCGCCAACCTGGCGGACCTGACGGCCGGGGAAGGCCAGGAATTGATGTCCCTGACCATCCGGGCCCAGGCGGTGATGACCGCCTGCATGCGGCCGGACGGCTTCAATTTCGGCTTCAACTTGGGCGCGGCGGCCGGCGCGGGCGTGCCAGGACACCTGCACGGCCACCTGGTGCCGCGCTGGACCGGCGACACCAATTTCATGCCGGTGCTGGGCGACACCCGGGTGGTGCCCCAGGCGTTGGCGGACACGGCACGGTTTCTGCGCCAACAGTGGAACCAGGTGCCGTGATTCCTGGGGGCTGGACTGTTAAATCGGGTGATGTTGGGGCCACCCTTTTGAAAAAGGGTGCTCCCCAAACCCCTTCCTAAAACTTTTGTACGTTTTTGCGGATTCCACAGGCAGCCCTCGCGCAACAAACCACGCTTGGGACGTTGGTGGCTGCCTGCGGAATCCGCAAAAGATACAAAAAGGTTTGACGGAGGGTTTGGGAACCGCCTTTCCTCAAAAGGGGGTTCCCAACTGCGTCTTTTGACTGCGGCTTACGTCCCCGAAAAGATTTTGCGGATGATCGGTTCGCGGGTCTCAATGCTTTCGGTCAGTTTGAACTGGACCCGGGCGCGGTTGAGGTTTTGTCCCTCATGATGGGTTTTGAAATAGACGTCGCCGGCAATGAAGTCGGCAAAGAAGCGCAATCCCAGTTCAAAGGCGATGAGCCGGCAACAGTCAAACAGGTAGTAGCGGTCAGCCTCGGTGAGGAATGATTTGGCGAAGATCATATAACCGCGCATGATGGTCTGGCAGAGGTCGGTGTCGAACACCACATGACTCAAGTCGGTGGCTTCCTCGCCCACCGGGTTGCAGCAGGAGCGCAGGCAGTCGCCCAGGTCGTAATGAATAAGGCCGGGCTTGACCGTGTCCAGGTCCACAATGCAGGTTCCTTTGCCGGTGGCGTCATCAATCATGACGTTGGCGATTTTGGGATCCCCATGGATGGGGCGCAGTTTAAGTTTGCCCTCGACCTGGGCCTGCTCCAGCACCGAGCACCATTCCCGGCGGTCCTGAATGAACCGATAACAGCGCTGGGCTTCCGTCGAGCTTTTCAGGCGTTCCTGGCCTGCCGCCGTGGTCAGGGCGTCATCCAGCTTCTTGAGATAGCCCGGGGTAACATGAAAGCCAATCAGGGTGTCATGTAATTTTTCCGGGGGAATATCGCTGATCAAGCGCTGAAACTGGCCGAGGACAAACCCGGCCTCGTGCGCATGCTCGGGGCTTTGCACTTTTTCATAGGAATGGGCGGAGGCGATCAGGGAAATGGCACGCCAGTATTCGCCGTCGCCGTCCACCACATAGTCCCGGCCGTCCTTGGCCGGGATGATGCGGGGCAGCTGCCAGATGCGGTCGCTCAAGTGCGCCTCTTCCTCCAGGCGCCGATGCACGTGTTCGGTCACCACGCGCATGTTTTCCATGACGTATTCCGGTTTGGGGAAAACGCGTTTATTGATCCGCTGCAGAATAAACCGCTCTTCGGAAAAGGTGGTCCGGAAAATCACCAGAAAGGTGTCGTTGACATTTCCCTGGCCGGTGGTGTCGGCCGTGACCAGGCGTCCGGCGACCACGAACTGCTGGGCGATCAAAGCGGCTTTCATGCGGCTCCTTAAAAAAGGTTCAGGTGCCAGGGTTCAGGTTTCAGGAAATGCCAACAACACTAAAGACAGCCACCCACACTCCCGTCCTCCATGTCTTCGGGGTTCTCAACGTCCTCTCAAGGTCAACACGTTGAAAAAAGAAGACATTGAAGACAACAGAAGACGAAGAGGACGGCCCCCTGAAACCTAACCTATTTGCCGGCAAACCGAATTCTCGTCAGAGGCGTCATCCCAAGCGTGGGCGAATATATTGCCGCCGCGGGCCAAAACAACGCGGGTTGCAGCCACCGCTTCGCGGGCTATGGTGGCAAAAACCGTGTTCGTCGCCGAGGGCGGCGGGTGGGCAACGGGGTGGAGTGTTTTGTGAATTTGGAACTGTGGTATCGCCTCAACGCCGTCGGGTTCGCCCTCATCTGGGCCGTCACCGGGGAAACCGTTTTCTGGGGATGCCGTCCCCAGTATCAGACGTGGCGGCGCCTGCCGCGCGAACGCCATGCGGGAGCCCTGCTGGCTCTGGCGGTTCTGGCGGGGTGCGCGTGGTTCGCCCAACCCATGCTGGAAGGGGATCTGGCCACCTGGCGCCCCCTGTTGTGGTTGGCGGTTCCGGGCTTTGCGGTGCTGGGGTTTTTCTTTCTCGATTTTCTTTTTGCCCGGACCTGGTCCGGCCTGGTAGCCCTGGCCGCCATCGACCTATTGCATCTTGGATTCGTCGTCAGCGCTCCGTGGCGCCCCGTTTTTTCCGCCGTTCTTTACCTCTGTGCCCTGGCGGCGTTGGCCGGCGTCACGGTTCCCTGGCGGTTGCGCGACCTCCTCGAACAATGCAGCAACCACCGCGCCTGGCGCGTGGCCGCCACGGCGACCGCCGGTTTCCTAACCCTCTTCTTTCTGGCCTATGCAGTCTTGGGATGAGACGCGGATTACGGAAGTACGGAAGAGGGACATGCAAGTAGAGGTTCCAAGCGGTTTGCCTGACTGGCCGGCGTGGCGGGCTTTTGTCTTGGGTTGCGGCGTCCCCGAGGCCGTCCTCACCCGTCTGGATCTCTTGGAACGCTTCCGTTGCGACCTGGAAGCGGCCAACGCCCAGCACAATCTGACCCGGTTGACGGATGCTGCGGATTTCTGGGTCAAGCACGTCGCCGACAGCCTGGCGGCCGGCCTGGCGGTTCCGGACCTGTTCACCCGGACTTGGCGCGCCGCCGATGTCGGCTGTGGCGCCGGCTTCCCCCTCATTCCCCTGGCTTGGGCCAATCCGGCCCTGACCATTACAGGCATTGAAGTCAACGGCAAAAAAACCGCCTTCCTGGAAGCGGCCAGCCGTCAGTTGCCCCTGCCTAATTGCCGCCTATTGGGCCGCCAAGCCCGGGAAGCCGGCCGTCTCCCGGGGCATCAGCAAGCCTATGAACTGGTAATGGCCCGGGCCGTCTCCGAACCCCATGAACTGATCCGCGAATGCCGCGGCCTGCTCAACCCGGCGGCCGGCGGACGCCTGATTCTCTTTTCCACGCCGGACGCCCTGCGCGCGGACGCTCTCTTTCTCCGCCGGGAAGCCGACAAGTTCGACCTGACGCTGTCTTACTCCGAAGAAATCACGCTGCCGGGCCAGGCGGGAACCCGGCAATTTGCCATGGCCTCTTTGCAAAAATAAGAAAAAGGTGTACGTTAATTGTATGGAACGTCGGTTTACTTTGGCCGTTGAAAGCTCCAATACCGCCGACTGAAAAAAGCACGACGACTTCAGGTTCACTCCCAATAATGATCTCTGTTTTTCATCGTAGCATCCGTACCGTGGTTTGGGTGGCATTTGCCCTTCTGGCTCTGTTGCCCATTTTGGCATTGGTGCGCCTGGGAATGTTGTTCTTAGACGCCGACCACAGCGGCATGCACACCGCCCAGATGCTGGGCTTGGTCCTCTTCGCGTTCTGTTGTCTGGCCTGCGGCTTGGTCGTCCTCTTGCACGTCGCCAATAAGCTCAAGGATCTGACGTCTAGCGGCCACCAGTTCTCCGACGGCGTGCTTCAGGACTTGGCCGCGACCGAAACGGGAAACCGTTCTCCCGGTATTCAGAACGAACTGGTTTCCCTTACCCACATTCTCGGCCGGATCCAAAACGAATTCACCAGCAACCTGAATGAACTGCAAAAACAGGCGGCCTTTCTGGAAAACTTGTGCCGGGTGCTGAACTGCACCGCGGACATGGTGGTGATCCTGGACCAACGCAATCAAGTCTTGTTCAGTAACCGGTCGGCCCGGGAAAAACTGGGCGTGTTGCCGGACTCCAGCTTGGCCCATTCCTTGGCCGAAGGCGTGCTGGCGCATGCCGACGCCTTGCGTTTGACGGCGATTTTTGAAGGCTGGGATGTGTGCGACCGGGAGTTCCAATTTTCCCGAGCCGACGATGATCAACCGCTCAATGTCCACTGCCTGTTGACCGTCGTGCCGCTGGCGGCGGGCGACCGCAACAAGATCATTGTCCTGCGCGACGTCACCGAACGCACCCACATGGAACGCCAGTTGTACCGGTCCGAACAATTGGCGGCCCTCGGCCAGTTGATTTCCGGGGTGGCCCACGAATTGAACAATCCCTTGGCCGCCGTCCTTGGCTTCGCTGAAATTTGCCGCGACCCCCACTTGTCGCGGGAAGAAATTCAACGCAACTTGGCCGTGATCGAACGTGAGGCCAACCGCACCGCCCACATTGTCGAGAACCTGCTCAACTTCAGCCGGCAACGGGCCGCCAAGCGCTCGGCGGTGGCCATGCATGACCTCTTGGAGCGTTGCTTCTCCCTCATTACGTATAACTTCCGCGTCAACAACATCCAGATTCGCCGTCATTTTTATCCCGACCTGCCGATGCTGGAAGTGGACGAATACCAGATTCAGCAGGTCTTCATGAACCTGATCATCAATGCCGCCCAAGCCATGCGAGATGCCCATACCCCCAACCCCACCCTGGACGTCACAACGCGCCTCAGCGATGATGGCGCCTGGGCCGAAATCGAAATCGCCGATAACGGTCCCGGCATTGCCCGGGAAAACATGCATCGTCTCTTTGAGCCCTTCTACACCACCAAGAAAGACGACCAAGGCACCGGCTTGGGACTGACCGTTTCCCGCGGCATCATCCGCAACCACAATGGCGACATCACGGTTTCCAGTGAGTTTGAACAGGGGACCAGCTTTACCATCCGGCTCTCCCTAAGCCTGGCCAACGGCCTGGGAGGTCGCAACGGCGGCGACGCCGTTGCCGCCCAAGGCCGAGATGCCACGTCACGACTCGCCGGACGCATCCTGGTGATTGATGACGAACCCTCCATTCTGGACATGACGCGACTGGCGCTCGGGCCGTATGGCTTGGAAGTGCATACCGCCGCCAGCCTGGCCGAAGCCATCGGCCTGATCAAGGAATGGCGCTTTGACGCCATTATCGCTGATGTCCGCCTGCCGGATGGTGAAGGCACGGCGATCTTGGATTATCTGCGGGGCACCCACCCTGAACTGTTCGATAAAGTGTTGTTTGCCTCGGGCGACCCCGGTGTCCTCAACCGGTTGCAGAAACAGTTTGGCAACCGCCTGCGGACAATCAACAAGCCGTTCCACGTCAACGAATTGTGTGCTATTTTACGCCGCCTGCTGCCGGCGCCGGCCACCACGGCGCCCCGCCAGACGGATGGCGTCCTGGCCGTCTGACCCCCCGTTTTTCAGAGCCGTGAACGAAGCGACCGTAGGGCGCGGGAGTGACCGGTCAAGGAGGAATCCACTTTCCGTGAGTGACGGATGCCGTTGCCCCGTCACTAACGTTCCGGGCTCGGCTGTTCACCGCTCATCATGGGGCGTTCCCCGCCCCCGGCTCACTCGTCCCGCGGTTCCTGATCGGTGTCGTCACCCTTGACGGGGCGCCATGAGGCCGGGCCCGGCGCGATGCCGCGCTTGGTGGCTTCGAAAAACTTCCGGAACGTCACCACGGCCGGAATACGCTCCCCAAACAACTCTTCCAGTTTGGCAATAATGACGGGGCGGGTCATTTTCTCGTAAAAGGCCAGCTTGATGGCTTGGCGCACCGCCAGGCGGGACGCCGCATCGATTCCCGCCCGCCGCATGCCGACCACATTGGCCGTGCGCACACATCCGGTTCGGAACATGCAAAAGGGCGGCACGTCCTGATAGATAACCGACCCGCCGGTGATAATGGCCACTTGGCCGATGCGGCAGAACTGGTGGACCAGCACCCGGCCGCTGAGAAAGGCGCGCTCCCCCACCTCCACGTGCCCCGCCAACGTCGTCAGGTTGGCCAAAATGGCGCTGGCGCCGATGCGGCAGTTGTGCCCCAAATGCACCATGGCCATCAGCATCACGTTGTCGCCCACCTCCGTCACGCTGCCCGGCATGGCGCCGCGATGCACGGTGACGTATTCGCGGATCATGCAGCCGCTGCCGATTACGGTATAACTTTCCGCGCCGGTGAAGTGCAGATCCTGCGGTTCATCGCCGATCACGGCACCGGTGTGAACATGCGTCCCTTCGCCGATTTTCGTCCACCCGGAAAGATGCACATGCGGTCCGATACGGCAGTTGTCCCCGACCTCCACATGGTCGTCAATAACGGCAAATGGGCCGACTTCGACATTCACGCCGAGGCGGGCGCCGGCGGCGATGATGGCCGTGGGGTGAATCATGGCGGGATTACCTTATAAAAAGAGGAAATTGCCAAAGTAGCCAGAATTTAGTAGCCAGTAGCCAGAAGGTTTAAAACCGTGCGGAAAATGAATTGCGGTCACAGCGCGACAAACGACCCGAACAGCGCGTAACGTATCGTGGCCCCCCCTTGATTGCGAACCTTTTTTTGGCGTCTTGGTGAAAGGCTATTTAGCTTAGCCATTTTCAAAAGTCCCGACCAAAAGGGCGCCGTTCTTGGAGTACGGCAATTCCTTTTGCCGCTTTTCAATATCGGCGTTATTTCAAGACCGGGAGCCGCCCGTCCTCGGGCGGAAATCGATGGCGTCACACCAATTCCGTCCTTTTTTAGGGCTACAGTCCGCCAAACCAAAGGATGCACGTCTCCGACGATGACGGGTTCGTCCGCCCGAGGACGGGCGGCTCCCGGTTAGGGGAAAGCGTCGTTACTTTTGAAAGCGCCTCAACTGAAAACCACTTTTTTGACGATATGGTATGAACCATGATGGATTTTCTTGGTCTCAACGACAAAACCGTCGTCGTCTTCGGCGTCGCCAACCGGCGCAGCGTGGCGTTTGCCATCGGCAAACTGCTGGAACACGCCGGGGCGCGGGTGGTGCATGTGGTGCGCGATGCCGTCATCCGCGACGCGGTCAGCGGCCTGCTGGCGCCCGCCCCGGTTCTGACCTGCGACGTCGCGGACGACACGGCCCTGGCGCGCCTGCCGGAGGCGGTCGCCGCCGTCACCGGCGGCGCCCCCGTGCATGGCGTGGTGCATTCCATTGCCTACGCCAACTACGCCAACGGCATCCGGCCCTTCCACGAGGTATCGCGCGCCGATTTCCTCCAGGCCATGGACATCTCCTGTTATTCCTTCGTGGCGCTGGCCAACACCCTGAAGCCGCTGATGGCGCCTGACGGCGCCCTGGTCACCATCTCCATTTCCACCACCCGCATGGCCGCGGAAAATTACGGGTACATGGGGCCGGTGAAAGCCGCCCTTGATTCCAGCGTTGCCTTCCTTGCCAAATCGCTCAGCGCCGACACCCGCATCCGGGTCAATGCGGTCGGGGCCGGCCTGCTCAAAACCTCCGCCTCGGCCGGCATTCCCGGGTATGTCGACGCCTACCTGTTTGCGGAACGCGTCATCCCGCGGCGGCGCGCGCTCGCCACCGAGGAAGTCGCCAATACCGCCGTCTTCCTCCTCAGCCCCCGGGCCAGCGGCATCAACGCCCAGACCGTGGTGGTGGACGCCGGCATGAGCATCAACTACTTCGACCGCGCCGTCACCCGCGCCGTCGCCGCCAGCCCCGCGGCGGAGCCCGCACCGGCGCCGGCCGCCAGGTAACCCCCCGTGACGGTGCCTTCCGAGGCAGCGGGGGATTTCCCGTATGATCGAGGGCCATCGACAGCCATCAAGGGCCATCGATAACCGTCGGTATGGTTATTTCACCACCGGCCTTTACATTAACTAGCCGTCCCCCTCCCGCGTTTCCCCGTTCTGTCCGTTTCGTCCGCTCTGTCCGTTCCGTTTTTATCAAGTTTCTCACCCCCCTACACGCCAGCCGCACCCCATGAATACATCCGACCCTCTCCAGCTTCAGCAGCAGTACGTCCTCGGCACCTACGCCCCCGCCATGCTGATCTCCCGCGGCGCCATGAGTTGGGTGTGGGACGGCGACGGGCGCAAATACCTGGATTTCGCCACCGGCATCAGCGTCTGCAACCTGGGCCATTGTCATCCGCGGGTGACCGAGGCGATCCAGCGCCAGGCGGCCACCCTGGTGCATGTGTCCAACCTGTTCTACAACGAGAACCAGCCGCGCCTCGCCGCCGCCATCGCCCGCCACAGCTTCGGCGGCCGCGTCTTCTTCGCCAACAGCGGCGCCGAAGCCAATGAAGGCATGATCAAGCTCGCCCGGAAATGGGGCCATGACCAGGGCAAGTGGCAGGTCATCTGCATGGAGGAATCGTTCCACGGCCGCACCCTGGCCACCCTGGCCGCCACCGGCCGCGCCAAATACCGCAAGGGTTTTCAACCGGATGTGGCCGGGTTCGTGCATGTCCCGTTCAATGACCTGGCCGCCGTGCGCGCCGCCATCACCCCCCAGACCGCCGCGGTGCTCATGGAGCCCGTCCAAGGTGAAGGCGGCATCCGTCCCGCCACCCAGGAGTTCATGACCGGCCTGCGCCAGCTCTGCGACGAGCGCGGCCTGTTGTTGCTGGTTGACGAGGTCCAGTGCGGCATGGGCCGGACCGGCCGCATGTTCGCCCATCAGCATTATGGCATCACCCCCGACGCCATGTCACTGGCCAAGGCCCTGGGCAACGGCGTGCCCATTGGCGCCCTGGTGGTGCGCCAGGAGCTGAAGGACGTCCTCACCCCCGGCACCCACGCCAGCACCTTTGGCGGCAATCCGCTCTGCTGCGCCGCCGGCCTGGCCGTGTTTGAGACCTTCGAAAAGGACAACATCCTCGACAACGTCCGCGTCATGGGCGCCCTGCTGCGGGAAAAACTGCTGGCCCTCCAACAAAAGCACCCCGGCATCAAGGACGTGCGCGGCCTGGGCCTCATGCTGGGTGTGGATCTGGGCCGGCCGGTTGGCGACCTGGTCACCGCCGCCCGCGCCAAAGGGCTACTGATCCTCTCCGCCGGCGAAACCGTCCTGCGCATCATGCCGCCACTCACCGTCCAGCCCGACGAGATCGACCTGGCCGTCCGCATCCTCGACGAGGTGCTGTCCGGCTCAGCCGCCCCCGCCGCTGTCTGAACACCGAATCTGCCGCAGAAGCGCTGATGCCCGAAGCATTTTGCTCTCGCCAAGATCGCAAAGATCGCCAAGTAAACAGTCGCAATTGCATAATAAAGCATGAAATTCCTCTGCGTTCTCTCCTGATTTCTCCTGTTAAAATTCTCCCCCTCACGCCTCACATTTCACGTTTCACGCGTCACTCCGCCCCGCCCCCTGGTCAACGGGAACGCCACCCCATGCTCCTCAACGCCACCAGCTATGCCCGGGCCGGCCTCATCGGCAACCCTTCCGACGGTTATTTCGGCAAGACCCTCTCGTGCGCCTTTGAGAACTACTCGGCGACCGTGGTCCTCTACGAGACGCCGGAACTCCAGTTCCTCCCCGGCGATGTCGATGATGCCGTGTTCACCGACCTTGACCACCTGGTGCGCGAAGTCCGCCTGTTTGGCTACTACGGCGGCATCCGCCTGCTCAAGGCCGTCACCAAGCTGTTCGCGGACCATTGCCGCGAACACGGCATCGCCCTGCCCCGGCGCAATTTCACCGCCCGCTACACCTCCACCATTCCGCGCCTGGTCGGCCTCAGCGGTTCCAGCGCCATTGTCACCGCCATGCTCAAGTGCCTGATGAAATTTTATGAGGTCACCATCCCGCTGGAACAGGCGCCCACCCTCTGCCTCAATGCGGAAAAGCATGAACTCGGCATCCAGTGCGGCCTCCAGGACCGCGTCATCCAGATGTACGAAGGTGTCGTGTTCATGGATTTCAACCGTGAGCTGGTGGAAACCCGCGGCTACGGCCGCTACGCCCCCGTCAACCCGGGCCTGCTGCCGAACCTGTACATCGCCTTCGACCCGCAGCGCGCCGAAGTCTCCGGCGTCTATCACCAAAAATTGCGCGTGCTGTTTGAGGAAAAACAGCCCGACGTGGTCGCCGCCATGAGCGAATTCGCCGACCTCGCCCAGAACATGCACGACGCCCTGCTCGCCGGTCGCCTGGCGGAGGTACCGGCGCTGATGAACGCCAACTTCGACCTGCGCGACCGCATCTTCCATGTCGCCGAGGCCAACCGCCACATGGTCATGACCGCCCGCCAGGCCGGCTGTTCCGCCAAGTTCGCCGGCTCCGGCGGCGCCATTGTCGGCACCTGGGAGGACGACGCCCAATACGCCCGCCTCACCGCAGCGATGGCCGCCATCGGCTGCACCACCTTCAAGCCGGTCATCAACCGCGGCCAATGGCGCCCCACCACCGGGTGACGTATCGACCGGTGCAAGCCGTTCGCTTGCAGACACCGGAACCAGCCTAGACTGGATTTGTTCTTAAGCTGTTGCGGATTCCGCAGGCCGCCCCGCGCGACAAACCATGGTTGGGACAGCAAGGACGGCCTGCGGAATCCGCAAAAACACAAACAGGTTTGACGGAGGGTTTGGGAACCGCCTTTCCTCAAAAGGGGGTTCCCAACATCATCCGACAAAACGGTCATGCTCCCCGCCTTCCACTGGGGCGGCAGTCCACGCCAATCATGATACAGTATCCGTCATGAGCAATCCGCCTTCCGTCCGCACCGCCGTGATTCCCGCCGCCGGTCTTGGCACCCGCTTCCTGCCCGCCGCCAAGGCGGTGCCCAAGGAATTGATGCCGATCCTGGACCGGCCAGCCCTGCAGTGGATTGTCGAGGAAGCCGTGGCCGCCGGCGCCGAGCGCATCATCATTGTCACCAGCGCGGGCAAAGAGGCACTCCGCCGCCACTTCGCCCCGGCCCCGGAACTGGAGCAACGGTTGGCCGATGACGGCAAGGGTGACCTGGCCGCCGCCGTTGCCGCGGCCGGCGCCCTCGGCCACCGCATCACCTGGGTGGAACAGCCGCAGCAGAAAGGGCTGGGCGACGCCGTGCTGTGCGCTGCGGCGGCCGTCGGCGAGGAACCGTTTCTGGTCCTGCTCGGCGATGCCCTGATCCGCGCGGAAGTTCCCTGTTCCAAGCAACTGGTGGACGCCTACCACCGGGTCGGCGGCGGTTCGGTCATCGGCCTGCGCCCCGTCCCCCTGGAACGCACGCCGCGCTACGGGATCGTCGCCGGCACCGCGGTCGGCGACTGTCTCTTCAAATTGCATGATCTGGTTGAGAAACCCCATCTCGGCAGCGCCCCGTCCAACCTGGCCATTGCAGGGCGGTATCTGCTCACGCCCGGGATCTTTCGCGAACTCCGCCAAACCCGGCCGGGCGTGGGCGGGGAAATCCAGCTCACCGATGCCATTCGCGCCCTTCTCCTCCGGGAACCGGTCCACGGCCTGGTCTACGACGGGGAACGTCACGACCTGGGAAACCCCCTCGATTACCTGGACGCCGTGGTCGCCTATGCCCTCGACCACCCCGACTACGCCGCCCGCCTGCGCCACCGCCTGGCCGGACAGCGGGAAAAAGCAGAAAGCTGAAATTAAGTAAAGACGCGCGTCGCCGACGATGACGGGTTCGTCCGCCCGAGGACGGGCGGCTCCCAATTGCAATGTCACGCGTCACGCATTACGCATCCCATTTCAACCCAATGGGCAGGCAGAGGCGCACTGCCCCTACGTCTTCACGCCTCACGTTTAACCCCTCAACCGCCCAACCACCCAACCGCCCAACCGCCCAACCGCCCAACCACCCAACCACCCAACCACCCAACCCCTCAACCAATTTCCCCCATGTCCCTAACTGACCAACTCCCCGCGGACTGGCGAGCCCGGCTGCCGGCGGCAATCGTCAACGCCCAACTGCCGGCCATGGACGCCTTTTTAACGGCGGAAGCGGACGCCGGACAGACGGTCTTTCCGCCCCGCGACCGGGTCTTCGCCGCCCTCCGCCTCACCCCCTGGCAGGACGTGCGCGTGGTCATTCTCGGCCAGGATCCCTATCACGATGAAGGCCAGGCCTGCGGCCTGGCCTTCTCCGTCCCCGACGGCGTGCGCACGCCCCCCTCCCTGCGCAACATTTTCAAGGAATTGGCCACCGACCTGGGGGAACCGCCGCCCGCCTCGGGCAACCTGGAGACATGGGCGCGCCAGGGCGTACTGCTGCTGAACACCGTGCTGACGGTGCGGGCGCACGCCGCCAACTCCCACCAGCACCAGGGCTGGGAAGCCGTCACCGACGCCATCATCACGGCGGCGGCGGCCCGGCCCGAGCCGGTGGTGTTCCTGCTGTGGGGGGCACCGGCGCAGCGCAAAGCCGGCTTGATCAACGCGCCGCACCATCATCTTCTCACCGCGCCCCACCCGTCGCCGCTGTCCGCCCACCGCGGCTTTTTGGGCAGCCGCCCCTTTTCCACCGCCAACCGGCTGCTGACCGCGGCCGGCCGCCCGCCGGTGGCCTGGCACCTGCCTGCGGCCCACCCGCCGCCACACCCGCCCGAACAATTGTCGCTATTCGGATGCATGACCGTTTTGTCGGATGATGTTGGGGCCACCCTTTTGAAAAAGGGTGCTCCTTTGCGGATTCCGCAGGCCGCTTCAGTGCAACCAACCACGATTGGGACAACAGGGGCGGCCTGCGAAATCCGCAAAAGGCACAAACAGGTTTGACGGAGGGTTTGGGAACCGCCTTTCCTCAAAAGGGGGTTCCCAACTGTCATGCACTCGGCGGAATCCGCCATTGGCATTCCCAACGATTTGGCGATATTTTAGGGGAATAGCCAAGAGAAACATATTTCTTTGAGGGTTTTTTAATGCCGGCCAAACGTCTCGCCCCCAATATGCGGGAGATCGCCCGCCAACTGGGCGTCTCCTCGTCCACCGTCAGCCGGGTGCTGAACGGCTACACCGAAGGCTTTTCGGTGCGGCCCGATGTGCGCGAGCGGATTCTGGACCTGGTCAAAACCAGCGGCTACAAGCCCAACCCGTTCGTCCGCAGCGTGTGGGCCAAGAAAAGCATGCTGGTGGCGTTTTTGGACTACAAACAGAAATGGGAGGGCACCAGTGGGACCTACGAGTACGCCATGGTCACCATGTCCAACCAGTTGGCCCGCGAAGGCTATCAAGTGTCCACCAACCTGATGACCGAGGAAGAACCGGAACAGTACCTGCCGCAATGGCCGGTGGACGGCATCGCCATTCCGGACGTGGCCCATCCGGCGCGCCTGACCCGGATCGAGAAAATCGGCATTCCCTATGTGGTCATCAATGGCGTCTGCGGCCCGCACGGGAGTTGTGTGATCGTGGACGAGCCGCAGTGTTGCAACCTGCTGTTTTCCCACCTGTATGAGTTGGGGCACCGGCGGATCGCCTATTACAATGCCCAGGGCACCACCGTCAAAAGCCGCAGCCATTACAGCGTGGCGCAACGGCACGCTGCCTACCTGGGCTTCCTGAAACGGCACCGGCTGAAACCGCTGACCGGGCATGACGACTACACCCTGACGCCCGCGGCGTTCCTCCAATTGGCCGTACGCGACGAACATGCCACCGCGATCGTCGTCTACGGCCATTTCCAGGCGCTGAAACTGATGCGGGCCGCCTACGACCTGGGAATTGCCATCCCCACCCAGGTCGGCCTGGCCTGTTTCGACGACGTCTATCCGATGCAGTTCCTCAACCCGCCGGTCACCTGTGTCGCCCTGCCCACCGAGGCCATGGGGCAATTGGCGGCGGAGCTGCTGCTCCGGCAGATGCGCGACGGCCAGACCGCCCACGGCGAAACCCATGTTCTCCAGGGCTCCCTGACCGTGCGCGACTCCGTGCTGCCGGTGGCCCGGACGGGCGGGAACGTGAAACGTGACGCGTAACGCGTGAATGAATAAAAACGGCGCGCGCTTGACAAACCTCAAGAGCATGATAATTGGCCATTAGAAACAAGTTTCTCAACGTGCACTCATGACCCTGGCCGCGACCGTGGGACTGACGCTGGCAGCCAACGCCTCCCCCGTCGGCGTGTACATCAACGACGACTTCAGCGGCACCACCCTCAACCCCGCCGTGTGGGACGCCACCTACCACTCCGAAACGGGGGGAAATGTTTATGTTGAGAACAGCTATGTCTACGTCAAAGCTGGCGTTGGTTGGACCAGCAACCTGTCCAGCAAGACCGCGCTGACCCCCAACTCGGAAGCACAATCCGTGAAGATGACCGCCACTAACTTTGGGATCAACGATCCATGGGCGTACGACCTCCAATTCGGACTGGCCGCCAACCCCGGCGCGGCGGGTGACGAGGCCTATCTGCGCACGCGCTGACGGTGTTTGCCCTCGACTACAACAACGCGGAGACCATCTCCGCCGACAGCATCAAATACGAAGTGGTCCCCGAACCGGCCATGGCCTCGCTGCTGCTTCTGGGCGCCGCGACCTTCGCCCTGCGCCGCCGCCGCGGCTGAGCGCGGTCCCCCGACGGTTCACCTTTCCCCCAGCCCCGCCCCTCCCCGGCGGGGCTTTTTCTTGGGTCTAACATGAAGCTCACGAAGAAAAAATGGCATTAGCCTGATTTATTCATGAATGTCAATGATTCAACCCTTGTTTTCTCTCGCAAAGACGCAAAGAGCGCCAAGGAATTCAAGTAACCGTTCAATTACCAAAGAATGGTGATTATCTTTGCGATCTTGGCGTGCTTGGCGAGAGAAAATTTTCTTCGTGATTTCGTGTCGTCGTGTGAGAATCTCATTTCTCATGAATAATCCAGATTAGAACGCCTGCCCGCGTTTGGGTCGCCCGGCTGCCTGTTTACTTCATGTGCTTCATGCCCTTCATGGTGAAAATGCAATTTCACGCCTCACACATTAAGTTTCACGCCTCACATTCGTTCCTCAAGCCACCCCGGCGCAACCGAAACCCTTAGCGTTTTTGAACAGGAGAAATCAGGAGAGAACGGAGAAAAAGCTTCTCTGTGGCCTCTGCTGCCTCCTGTTCAAAATGCAAACCATACAGAGGCTTTCTCTATCCTCACATGAATGATCTGAAACTGCCGAAGATTCTTGCCGACCACATGGTTGTTCAGCGCGACGTGCCCGTCCACCTGTGGGGCTGGGACCAACCGGGACAAACGGTCGTGGCAACCCTGGAACGGGAAACCGCCCAGGCCACGGCGGCCGCGGACGGCTCGTGGAGCGTTCGCCTGCCGGTGCCGCCCGCGGGCGGGCCGTACGGTATCACCATCCAAGGTTCATCCACCCGGGTCTTGCACGACGTGCTGGTGGGTGACGTCTGGATTTGCTCCGGCCAGTCCAATATGGAATGGCCGCTGTGCAACACCCAAGATGGCGCCGCCGCGGTGGCCGCCGCGACCCATCCACGACTGCGGTTGTTCCAGGTGCCGCGCTTGGGATTGACCAAGCCGCAGGCGGACTTGGGTGGCGACGCGTGGACGCCCTGCACCCCGGAAACCGTCCGCGAGTTCTCCGCTGTGGGCTACTATTTCGGCCGCGAACTGGAACGTGAACTGGACATTCCCATCGGCCTGGTCAACAGCTCGGTGGGCGGCACTTCCGCCGAAGCCTGGACCAGCCAGGAGGCACTGTCGGCTCATCCCCGCCTGGCGGGGCTGGGGCTGGCGCCCGACACGGTCCGCGACAACGCCTTCCGCGACGCCATGGCGCCCTTTGTCCGCCTGGCCGGCGGCCAGCCGGTGATCACGGACGTGCCGCTGAACCCGGACGGCACCTTGCCGGATGCCGGCCGCCGCAACTTCACCAAAGACTGGGAGTCGCCAGCTTTCGCGGACGCCGCCTGGCCGGAGATGGAACTGCCCGCCTTCTGGCAGACGCGCGGCCTGCTCTTGAACGGGGCGGTATGGTTCCGGCGCACCATCGAACTGCCGGCGGACTGGGCCGGCCAGGAGCTGACCCTGGAACTGGGGGTGGCGGATGATTTTGACGTCACCTGGTTCAACGGCGTCCAGGTCGGCGCCACCGGCAAGGAAACTCCGGAATGGTGGATGCACCCCCGGCAATACGCCGTCCCCGGACGGCTGGTCAAGGCGGGCCGGAACGTCATCGCGGTGCGGGTGTTCGACCATTTGAACGCGGGCGGTCTGCGCGGTCCCGCCGAGGCCATGCGGCTCCGGCCGTGCCAGGCTCCAGAGACAGTGGCCGTGCCGCTGACGGGCAGGTGGCGCCATGCGGTCGAACAGGCACACCCCTGCGTGGAGATCAACCCCGGCACCGTGCTCTACAATGCCATGATTCATCCCCTGGTCCGCTTCCCCGCCAAGGGTGCAATCTGGTACCAGGGCGAAAACAATGCCGCCCGGGCGGAGGAATACCGGGAACTGCTGCCGGTCCTGATCGCCGACTGGCGGGCCCGCTGGGCGGCGGCCGGCGCACCGCCGGCGCACGTGCCGGGCACACCCCCGTTTGCCTTCCACATCGTCCAGTTGGCCGCGTGGCAGCCGCCAATGGAAGATGGCGCACAGGGCTGGTGGCCGGCCTTGCGCGAGGCACAGCGCGACATCGCGGCCACCGTGCCCGGCTGCGGCCTGGCGGTCACGGTGGACATCGGTGACGCGATGGACATCCATCCCAAGAATAAGCTCGATGTCGGCCGCCGGCTGGCCCTGCAGGCACTGGCCAAAACCTACGGCCGCTCCGTGGCCTGCGACGGTCCGGTCTGCGTGAGCGTCACAGCGGAAGGCGCCCGCTTGCGACTGGCCTTTACGACGGACGGCGGCGCCCTGTGCTGCCGCGACGGCGGCACCCTATGCGGGTTCGCCCTGGCCGGCGCCGACCGCGTTTTCCATGAGGCCAACGCCGTCATTGACGGAAAAACCGTGGTGCTCTCTTCTCCCCACGTCGCGGCCCCCGTGGCGGTGCGTTACGCCTGGGCCGACAACCCGCCCAACACCCTGGCGGACCGCAACGGCCTGCCGGCCGGCCCGTTCCAAGCTCAGCTTTCGGCCTGATCCCGCCATCCCGATTGCGGCCGGTCGCCGTCGGCCGCGCCCGACCGCCATCGACAACCGTCAAAAAAAGCCCCCCTCCCTCTAAACCGCGTCAGCCGGGAACCGGGCTGGCACTTTAGAGTGTCGCCGGCTTGACGGCGCTTTCATACTGTTCGCGCCGACGTGCCAGCACAACGGGCCTACGGAACTGACATGCGCCCCCTCCCCGGAGCGGTTAACGATGGTGTATATTGTTCGTATATTTTGAATATTTAACTTGCTAAGGAGCTGCCATGTCACCATCCGTGAGCTTGCCGGAAGAAGCAACGACCATTCACAATTGGGTCGCCGGGCTGACTCGGGGCGAACCCCCGGCGGCCGTGGACAACATCGCCTGCCGCCGGCAGGGGTGGGGGCAACTGCAAAAAGGACGGAGCATTGCGGACGGCAACGGCCGGCTGTGCCTGAACGGGCAAACCTACGCCGACGGCCTCGGCACCCATGCGGACAGCGAGATTGCGGTCAAGTTGAACGCGCCGGGACGGACGTTCCTGGCGCTGGCGGGAATCGATGACAATCCGCTCACCCGGACGGTGCCCGAGCTGCGGATGGTGTTTTCCGTGGAAGTGGGCGGGTGTGAGGTGTGGGTGAGCCAGCCCCTGGGGGTCACGGATGCCGGTGCGGTGGTGGAAGCGGATTTGCAGGGCGCCACGGAGTTTGTGCTCAAGGTCCGGGAGGTGAGCGGCAACCTCCGTTTTGCCCATGTCGACTGGTGCGAACCCAAGGTGCTGATGGCCGACGGGCGCACGGTCCCCTTGCTGGGGGGAACGGACTTCGTTGCCGAACCGCCCCTGGCGTTTCAGTGCGGAGACATGGAGGCGCGGACCGTGTTGGCGCGGTGCGCCCGCCGGCATGAGGTGGTCTCGAAAACCGCGGCGGTCACCGTTCACCGGGTGCTGTATGCGGACGCCGCCACCGGCCTTGAATTTTCCCTGGATCTGAAGGAGTTTCATGATTTTCCCGCCGCCGAGTGGGTCTGGCATGTCCGCAACGGCGGCCGGCAGGATTCGCCCGTTCTGGAGAACCTCAAGGGCTTGAGCCTGAGCAAGTCGGTCTTCGAGCCGCCCGTCCTGCACCATGCCATCGGTTCGCCGTGCCGCAATGACGACTTTCTGCCGCAGACGACCGTGCTGGGCGGTCCGGCGCTTCACCTCTCGGCCGGGGGCGGCGGCCGGTCGTCCGAGGCGGTCCTGCCGTTCTTCAATGTCGCGGAGCCGGAGCGCGGTTTCGTGGCGGCGATCGGCTGGAGCGGGGAATGGGCGGCCGATTTCCAGGTCGAGGGCGACCGCCTGAAAATCACCGGCGGAATGGCGCACACCCGCATCAAGCTTCTGCCGGGGGAGGAAATCCGCACGCCGAGCGGTCTCCTGCTGGCATGGAGCGGCCTGCCCCTGCGCGGACATAATTTATTGCGGCAATTTATCTTAAAACATCATACCTACCGCCTGGACGGTGCCACCATTCCCGCCCCCATCACGTTTGGTTCGTGGGGCGGCATGAAAACGGCGGGGCATTTGGAACGCATCCAGGCGATCCGGAACCACCAGTTGGACTATGACTATTACTGGATCGACGCCGGCTGGTACGGCCCGGAGGACAGTTATTCGCCGGACGAGCACAAGGGCGACTGGGCCAAACATGTGGGCAACTGGTGTGTCAATCCCAAGGCCCATCCCAACGGCTTGAAACCGATCAGTGACGCCGCCCACCAGGCCGGCATGAAGTTCCTGCTGTGGTTCGAGCCGGAACGCGCCATTCAAGGCACGCCCCTGACCGTGGAACATCCAGAGTGGTTTCTGGCGCAGGGGCAAAAGCTTCCCGGCGCCAACGTGCTCTTCAACCTGGGCGATCCGCAGGCCCGTGAATGGCTGACTGATTTCATCTCCGGACTGATCACCGAGCACGGTGTCGACTGCTACCGGCAGGACTTCAACATGTCGCCCCTGCCGTACTGGCAACAGGCGGACGCGCCCGACCGCCAGGGCATCGCCGAGATCCGGCATATCGAGGGGTTGTACGCCTTTTGGGACGCGCTGCTGCGCCGGCATCCGGGGCTGATCATCGACAACTGCGCCAGCGGCGGCCGGCGGCTCGACCTGGAAACCGCCGGCCGGAGCATCCCCCTGTGGCGCAGTGACGTGCAATGTTTTCCGAACTTCTCGCCGACGGCGGGACAGGTGCAGACCGTCGGACTGGGGCACTGGCTCCCGTGCAGCACCACCGGCACCCACACGCGCCCCGGCGACACCTACAACTTCCGCAGCGCCATGTGCACCGGCGTGGTGCTGCACATGTTCCCTTACGAGTACAATCCCGTCGACCCCGCTTATCCCTGGGCCTGGCACCGGAAGATGACCGCCGACCTGCGGCGGGCCATTCCCTGCTATCTCGGCGACCTGTATCCGCTGACCGACATTACCCTGAAACCGGAGGATTGGCTGGTCTACCAGATGCACCGCGCCGACCTTGGCGAGGGCATGGTGGTGGCGTTCCGCCGGGAAAACAGCCCCTTCATCTCCGCCGAGTTCGCGCTCCAGGGGTTGGATGCCGACACGGTTTACCGGGTCGAGGATGCGGACTCCGGCGAGAGCCGGACCTGCACCGGCCAGGAACTGGCGACGCGCGGCGTGCCCTTTTCCATGCCGCAGTTGCGGGACAGCCGCCTGCTCTTCTACCGCAAGGTGTGACCGCCGGTTTAGCCGTTTTGCAGGCCGGAACCGTCAGGTAGGGGCGACCGGCCGGTCGCCCGTACTACCGGTCGGCGAGCTGGCCGCAGGCGGCGGCGATGTCATCGCCCAGAGAGTGGCGAAGGGTGACGGTGAAGCCGGCGGCGCGCAGTGCGGCGGCCAGGGCGCGGCGGTGCGGTTCCGGCGTGGGCCGGAACCCCGGTGCGGCCGCCGCCGGATTGTAGGGAATGAGGTTGAGGTGGACCGGCAGGCCGGCCAAAAAGGACTGGAGCGCCGCCACGTCGGCCGGCCCGTCATTGACGCCCGCCAGCAACAGGTACTCGATCATGACCGGCTGACCCTGGAGGGCGGCAACCTCCGCCGTGGCCGCCCGCAGTTCCGCCAGCGGATGGCGGCGGGCCAGCGGCATCAGCTGCTCCCGCACCTCCTGCCGGGCACTGTGCAGACTCACCGCGAGACGCACCCGCGGAAAGCGTTGGGCGAAGCGGAGCATGGCCTCCGGAATGCCCAGGGTCGACACGGTGAGCTTGCGGTCTGAGAGGTGAAAACCGTCCGGCGCGATCAGCCGGGCCACGGCCGCGGTGACGTTGGCCTCGTTGTGGAATGGCTCGCCCATGCCCATAAAGACGACGTTGCGCACCAGGCGCCCTTCGAGATGTAGCAGTTGATTGGCCCAGGCGACCTGGTCCAGAATCTCGTCCGTGGTGAGGTCGCGCGCCAGCCCCTGGGCGCCAGTGGCGCAGAAGCGGCAGCCGCCCGCGCAGCCGGCTTGGGTGGACACGCACAGGGAGGTGCGCCCGGACTGGATGCGCAGGATCACGCTCTCCAGCCGCGGCCCGTCGGCGGCCATGAACAGCAACTTGCTGGCGCCGTCCCGGTCCGAATCGCGACGTTCGCCCAGGGCCAGAAAATGAAAACGTGCGGCCTCCGCCAGGCGGGGCCGCACGGTTTCGGGCAGGCAGGCCAGCGCCGCCTCCGGCGCCAAGCCGTTTTTCAGGAAGGCATTGCGCATCTGGCGCAGGGCCTGCGGAGTGACGCCGCAAGCCCGGGCCAGCACCGCCATGGCCGCCGGATCATAAATGGAGGCGCCGGTCATGTGTGGAACCGTTCTCACCCGTCCCGCCGAATCGAATCCGAAGGCAGGGTCGGCGTTATTTCAAGACCGGGAGCCGCCCGTCCCCGGGCGGACAGCGACGGCGTCACCCCAGTTCCGCCCTGTTTATTTTACCACAAAGAACGCAAAGAACACAAAGGTTAATTGCGCATTTTTAGCTTGTTTTATCTTTGCGATCTCTGCGATCTTTGCGGTTAATTTTGGAATCAATTCGAAGTGTGATTGGAATTAGTTATCGCCCCGGACAAGGGGGTCGCCGAGGTTGACCAGTTTGCGGACCTGGACGCAGTTTTCCATGGCGGGATCATAAATGTAAAATTTGCCGTTGTCGGGGTCAAAGATGCAGACGCCGCCAGACGAAATGGTGCTGACCTTGAGACGGGACCAATCCTTTTTCACCAATCCCGGCGCGGTGGGGGTCTGCGAAGCGGGCTGCTGGTCTTGGGCGAGAGCGATGCCCGCCCACACGGCCACGGCGACCAAGCCGCCGAGAGCCGCAGTCATAACGCCTTTTTGCATGGTGACGACTTCCTTAGTTTTGAGGATAAACGCAGTACCGGACGGGGTAAATATAGCCCTCAAATGCGCCGCGAATCACTAGCCTGGATTATTCATGAGTGCAGCAAAGGGCTTGCAGCCCGCCCAATCGGGACGTCGCAGCTCGAAAAGCGCGATGCAATCGCTTTGCAACATTGGTCGGGAACCCTCTTTTTGAGGAAAGGCGGTTCCCAAAACCCTCCGTCAAACCGGTTTGTGCCTTTTGCGGATTCCGCCGGCCGTCCGTCGTCCCAATCGTGGTCTGTCGCACGAGAGCGGCCGGCGGAATCCGCAAACGGTCCTGATTTACCCACACGTGACGGGCGGATTCTTTTTTTGGTACTTTTAAAAACCATTTTTTTGCATAAAAAAAGATTTTTTGCGATTGCTCTTGCTTTATTTAAAATAATTGGTATCTTTCAGGTATAACAAATAATTGCTCTGCATGATCGGCCCACACGGGATGGCCGACGACAACGCTGGCACCGGCGCAAGAAAACAACTGGCCACCAGTGATGGAACGATAACCTAGAAGGGAGGTGACGCGGTTTTAGACCGGCGGTTCTCGGCGTCTACGGACGCAACAACGACCTTGTAAAAGTGCATTGTGGCGGAGTTCGGTAGCAGGTGGTTGTGGCCATGTTGGCTGCAGCCAAGGAAAGTCAAATCAGGAGAATGGTCATGAGCACGGTAAAAATGCAGTGGCTGGCTGGCCTTTTGGTGGTGCTGGCGTTGGCCCCCGTCGCCACAGTGTCGGCGGCGACCTACACCGATGATTTCAATCGGACCGATTCGTCGACCCTGGGTGCGAACTGGAGCAATGCGTTTGGGTGGACGGGATACGGCATCAGTTCCAACACGGCCGCTCAGGCCAACATTGATCTTGCCGGGGCCTCATATTACAGCGCCGCCCCAATCATCAGCGCCCCTCATGTCATAACTAGCGTTGAATTCCAAGCCAGTCTAAATGTTAATAACCCTGGCGTACCCACAATGCGGTTCGGCATCACTGACAGTACGGGTACCAGTGAATGGTCAGGGTGCGTCATGTATGTTCAAGGGCTCGTTGGTTGCAAATTTGCGGTTGACGGAGACTGGCGAGACACCACTTCCGCAGTAACCTTGGCGGATGGAACTTGGTATCGGATGACCGTGGAGCAGACTGGCGCCGATTTTAAGGGCACGCTCTCCACGTTGGGTGGCACCACCTTGATCGAGCACACGTACACCTCGTTGGTGCAGACCAGCGCGAATGGTTACGCATTCATTGGAAAGGGGGCGTTATGGGGCCTTGGGATTGACTACGGAAGTCCGGTGTACGACAACTTTTCGCTGACGGTTGGTCCCGTGCCCGAGCCGGCCTCGCTTGGCCTGCTGGTGGCAGGTGCCCTTGGCCTCGTTTCGGCGCGTTCCCGTCGGCGCAACTAACCTGCGGCGAGCCGTATAGTATTAGGACTCTGAACCCGGTCCGTCCGGGTTCGGAGTCCCGCCTTCAGGCGGCGCCTTCGAGTCCGAACAGCCCCCACAAAAGTGGGAACTCCAAACTTGGACCGTCCAAGCCGATTTCCCCTGAAGAACAATCACGGAACGTGATATGACGATACTGGCGCGAAAAGGATGCATGAGATGAAAGCCAAGGCTTTTACCTTGATCGAGCTTTTAGTGGTGATCGCCATTATCGCCATCCTGGCTTCCATGCTGCTGCCGTCGTTGAGGAAGGCCAAGGAAACCGCCAAGGCGGTGGTCTGTCTTTCCAACTTGCGGGGTTCCATGATGGCAACCTCCTTGTATGCCACCAATAACAACGGTTATATGTTCTTGTATCGGTCGTGGGAAGGCGGTACGGAACTGCCGTGGTATCAACCGTTGTACGATGAGAAATTGATCGACAATCGCAATGTCTGCGTTTGCCCCGGATGGGGGCCGTTCAAGTACAGCGACAGCACGCCTTTTAATTGTTATGGGGCGGAGTATGGCATTCACATCCCCGGTGTCTACGAAGTTTATTATCGGGGTGGTTATTTCATGTACCGTATCCTTGAAAAGATCGATCAGCCGTCAAAACGCATGTATGTCATGGATAGTTCTTGGGGCGGAGACCTGCAATGTTTTGTGGTTCATCCCCAAGCAGCTTATAACGTTGGCGTTCATCTGCGGCATAATGACCGTGGCAATACCGCCTACTTTGACGGCCATGTGGAGGCTGCTTCACCGGCCATCTTCAAGGCATCAGGTATCACCGCCGGCTATAACCGCTACTTAAATGTCATTCAATTTTAACGGAGATTAGGCTTAATGAAACATTCCTTCGCTATTCTGGTGTCCCTGGTGGTGTTTTTCAATATCGCCGGTAAAAATGGCCGTGCGGTCGCGCAGACCGTGCCCACGCCAGTGACGGTCAACACGCTTTTAAACTCCACCCATCCGCTGCCCATTCTGGCGTGGAGCGGTTTGCCGCCGAGTCTGAGCACGGTCGAACGCTTCAAAGAGGTGCGCGAAGCCGGTTTCACACACCACTTGCAAGTTTACGGAACCATGGAAGTTCTACAAAAGGTCTTGGATGCCGCGGGACAGGCCGATGTCAAAATCTTCACCAACGCGATTGGGCCATTGGCGGAATTTGTGCCGCGCGTCAAGAACCATCCGGCGTTCGCCGGATATTTGGTCGGCGTCTTTGATGAACCCGGGGTCGGCAGTTTTGATGATTTGGCCAAAGAAGTCAAAGCCGTTCAAGCCCTGGACACCGAGCATTGGTGTTATATCAATCTACTGCCTACGTATGGTTTTAAATCGATCGAAATTTATCGGGACTATGTGACGAGCTTTCTCGCCAAGGTGCCGGTCAAGGTTCTGTCTTTTGACCATTATCCGATTTTTCAAGACTATGCGGTGACCCGGATTCGCCCAGATTTCTATGAAAACCTGGAAACTATCCGGCAATCCGCTCAAAAGGCCAAGTTGCCGTTTTGGGCCTTCGCGTTGAGCACCGGCCATTGGGGGTATCCGATCGCCACGTTACCCCACCTGCGCTTTCAAGTGTACAGCAATCTGGCATACGGGGCGCAAGGCATTCAATATTTCACTTATTGGACCTTAACCTCCCCCGGCGTTGATTTTAACAACGGGCCGCTTGACCAAAATGCGAAACGGACCGTGGTTTATGATCGCGTCAAACTTGTGAACCAGGAAATCCAGGCGCTCGCCGGCGTCTTTTTGGGATCGAAAGTCGTTTCCGTGTCGCATACCGGCGAGACGATTCCCGCAGGAACCACACGCTATCAGCTAAAACCACCCTTTCGCAATTTGACGACGACCGGCCCGGGCGCGGTGGTGGCCGAGCTTGAAAAGGGCCAGCACCGGTTTTTGGTGGTGGTCAATCGGGATATTGAAAAGCCCATGACCTTGACCTTGGCTCAACGGTCTGGAACCAAACTTGTTGAGATTCAGAAGAATGGCACGTTGTCTCCCATTGCGGCCGATCCCGCCCGCTACGAAATCGAGCCTGGCGACGTCAAAATCGTGATGTGGTCCGCCCCTTATTCCAATTAAAATTCAACTTGATCTTTTATTCTACCACAAAGAACGCAAAGAACACAAAGATTAATTGCGCATTTTTAGCTTGTTTTATCTTTGCGATCTCTGCGATCTTTGCGGTTAATTTTGGAATCAAGTTGAAGTGTGATTGGAATTAAGTGATTTGGCCCTGCGGGCTTGGGCTTTCGCAGGCCTTGGAGACGTAGTTTCATCCGCATTCCGGCGGAGCCGGTGTAGTAAAGGGCTTGTAGCCCGTCGGGACGTCGCCGGCGCGATACAATCGCTTTGCCACAAAAAAACCAGTGTCTCCGTGGTGAATGCATTGACTTACGTTTTAAGGAATCACGCATGGCCAATGCCATCATGTCGTTTCGCGTCGGCGTGCCGCACTGGCTGTCGGAGGTGCGATTTGCCGAGTTATTGGCCCTGCTGGCGCGGCATCGGAGGGTGACCGACGAGGTCACGTTTTTTACCTCGGAAACGCATGCGCCACTGCCGCTGGCGGAAGTGCGCCGCCGGGCGGAGATCCTCAAGGAACGGATGCGCGACGTCCGCAAGGGCGGGTGGCGCGCCGGGATCAATCTTCTGGCGACCATTGGGCATCATGAGGAAAACCTGGGCAACAGCCTGGCCGGCGATTATACCCCGGTAACGGACCGGGACGGCGGAGTCAGCCGTGGGTGCTTTTGCCCCAATGACCGGCGGTTCCGGGATGAGTATGTGAAACCATTATATGAAGCCATGGCCCTGGCTGAACCGGATTATTTATGGATCGACGATGATGTGCGCCTGGCTTGGCACTGGCCGGTCGCCTATGTCTGTTTCTGCGACCGCTGTCTGGAGATCTTTCGCGAGGAATGCGGCACCGCCTACACGCGCGACACGCTCACGGCGGCCTTCAACACGGGTGCCGAAACCGCCAAGCTCAAGGTGCGCCGGGACTGGCTTCAACACAACCGGAACACGGTTACGCATCTGCTGCGCCTGATTGAGCAGACCGTCCATGCGCTTCGGCCGCGACTGCCACTGGGGTTCATGGAAGGGTCGCGGTTCTACGAAGGGTTTGGCGTGGACACGTGGGCAGCGGCCCTGGCCGGGCCTGATGCCGCGGAGGTCTACTGGCGGCCGGGCGGCGGGTGCTACAACGAGAAAACCCCGGACGATTTCATCACCAAGGCGCACGAGATGGGGCGCGATGCCGCCGTGCTGCCGGCGACCGTCCGATCCATTCAGTCGGAGATCGAGTGCTTCCCTTATGAACGGCTGGCCAAGAGCACCCAGGCCGTGGCGTTTGAGGCGGCGGCCTATATCGCCGCCGGCTGCACGGGGGCGGCCTATAACGTGCTGAGCGGGTACGACGAGCCGTTGACGGAGTATGAGCCGTTGGTGGCCCGACTGGCGGCGGTCCGGCCGTTCCTTGATCGGCTGGCCGGCACTTTTGGCCGGACCGGGACCGGCGGGATTTTCACCGGTTGGGACAAGGACAGCTTCGCTACGCGTAACCTGCGTCGGGGCGAGTGGCTGGGGGATCCGCCGGCGCCGGCGCCAGCCCTCGGCCATGCGGATGCGCTGTTTCATCTCGGCTTGCCGGTGGCGTACCAAGCCGGCCGGGCCCAGGTGTTCGCCTTGAGCAGTGATAGTGTCAGGGTCTTGCCCGACGAGGTGATTCGGGGTTGTCTCGCCCGCGGCGTGTTCTTGGACGCCCGCGCCCTCGAGGCGCTGAATGCGCTGGGGTACGGCGACCTTACCGGCTTTGAGATTGCCGGCAAACGCGAAGCGGATACCCTGGAACGGTTGTTGCCACATCCGCTCAACGGCGAGTACGCCGGCCGGTGCCGCGACTGTCGCCAATCCTTTCTGTTCTGGAAGAGAACGGCCGATGAACTGCGGCCACGACCGGGCGCCGAGTCACTGGCCGAACTGGTGGACTACCGGTATCAGACCGTTGCCGCCTGCGGCATGGGCGTGTTCGAGAACCACCTCGGTGGCCGGATTTGCGTCGGCGGTTATTATCCCTGGACCCGGGTGGAAAATCAGGCGAAGGCGACCCAGATGAAAGCCGTGTTCCGCTGGTTGTCCCGGGACACGCTGGGGGCCTACGTTCACTCGTATCACCGGGTTAGCCTATGGGACCGGACGTTGGCCGGGGGCCGGCATGCGGTGGCGCTGGCCAATTGTTATCTGGATCCGGCTGAACAGGTTGAGTTGAGGCTGCTCACGAACGCCGCCAGCCTGCGCCTGGTCGATATGGCGAACCGTGAAACCATGCTCGCGGCCGCCGGTGCGGACGGGGCGTATCAGCGCTTTGTGTTGCCGCGACTTGAGCCCTGGCAACTCTATCTTGCCGTGACGGAGGCATCTGCATGAAAAGCACGTTTGACCTCAACCGGGGTGAGTGGACGATCATCTGGCCGGGCCGGGTGGCCAAATACGACCTGGTTTTTCATAGCCCGCCGGAAGACCCCATGCAGGGGATCGCGCTTGGCAACGGCGATGTCGGCGCCCTGTGTTGGACACAGGGCAGCAAGCTCATCATTGCCGTCAACAAGTGCGACCTGTGGGACGATACGACCATCCGCCGATGGACTGACAACGATGTAACGAAGGCGGAAACGGGGCTTTCGACCTTGCGTCATGCCTGCCGGGTCGAGATGGATTTTCATTACCCAATCTTTGATCTGTTTTATCTTACCGGCTGCGATGGCCGGCTCTCCATTGCGGATGGCATCATGACGCTGAAGGTTGCCAGTGCGCTGGGAAAGATCAGCCTGACGGCGCGGGTTGATAAACGCACCGGCCTGCTCATGGTGGACGTCAAAAAACAATTTGACGACCCCGTGCCGGTTGAGGTTTGCCTTGAGCATTTCGGGTCGCGAATTTTTGCGCGCTGGTATTCCATGCAGGTGCGCGAACCGTCCGCCGGCTTGGCCGGCACGTCTAGTTTTGCCACCGCGACGGTCATGGGACTGACCCACCCGGTTACGCGCGGCACCTTTGCCGTGGCCGCCACGATTGCCGGGACTGCCGCCACCTATCAACGGCGTGGTCCGCACCAGTGTACGGCGGTCATCAATGGCAATGCATTTTCCCTGCGGCTGGCCGTCACCTCGCCGGTCAAAACGGCGGCGGTCAAGCTGGCGTGCGATCAACTGGCCGCGTTTTCACCGGCACTGTTACGCACGCACAAGGCGGCGTGGAAAACGTTTTGGCTGCGTTCGTTCGTGGAGACTGGCGACCGGTATAACGATAATTTCTGGCATCTGGCCATGTATTATCTCAATGCCTGCCAGGGGGGGCGTTATCCGGGGCGGTTTATTGACGGATTATGGGGGTGGAATCGTGATTTTCGGGCCTGGGGCCGTTACTTCCACTGGAATCAGCAGCAGCTTTATTGGGGGCTGAATGCCGCCGGTCATCACGATCTGGTCCGGGCGTATCTGGAGTTTCGCTTCGCCGGCCTGGAAAACGCCAAGCTCGACTGCCAGGAAGGATTCGGAGTCGAGGGTGCGTTCGTGGCTGACGTTACGGATCAAAACGGCTTCAACAACGACGGGCTACAGCATAACCACACGCCGGTGACGCAAATCGCGTTGGAATTCTGGCGACAGTATCAATATACGGGAGATGATGATTTTCTGAAAAACCGGGCGTGGCCGTATCTGCGTGAGGCGGCCCAGTTTTTTGCGACCCGCTTTGAGAAACTGGCAGATGGGAAGTATCACGCCAAAACAGCAACCAGCTATGAAGGTTGGCGCCTGGTCAGAGAGTGTACCACCGAGTATGCCTGTGGGCGGGCCTTGTTTGCGGCGGTGCTTCAGGCAGGCACGGCGGCGAATGAGACGTGCGGTCATGAGGACCACTGGCATGACCTCCTGGAAAACCTGGCCGGTTATGTCGAGTTGGAATTGGATGAATCCTATATCAAAGACGGCAAGTACACCATCGGGCGGTTCCGTGACGCCAACGTCAAGCACCCCAAAATGCTGGCAGCAGCGGTCAATGACGAAACCGGCCAAACGGTGGTATCCCGCTGGCCCCGCAAAACTCCTCAAACGACGGGGGGCGAAGATATTTTTAATCTGCTGGCCAAATTGGAAAATGGGCTCACGCCTGAGATGCCAGACGATATTGACAGCGACGGTGACGATGGCGCGTTTCCCTGGTCGGAGCTGGCGCCGGTTTTTCCCGCCGGCGTCGTGGGGCTGGCGGAACAAGGCACGGAGCTGTTCCGAACCCTGGTGACCACGACCATGATTTATTCGCTTGACGGCACCGGCTGGTCGCCGGTCCCCATTGTCATGGCCAGACTTGGCATGGCGGCGGAGTTGCAGGCGGTCCTTAAAGAATATGCGGAACGATGGCAGATATATCCCACCGGCATGACCCATTGGGGCGTCCGCAACAACATTCGCGCCGAGGCGGCGCTACGCTGGCGGACGAGCAAGGTGAGCGATCAGGCAAAATGGCAGGAATGCCAGAAAGATCCGGACCAAAAAATCCCGGCGTCACCGTCCTGGCCGTTTCGGCATTCCTCCCTTGAATCGCTGGGTGTGTTTACCGGCGCCGTCAACGAATCGCTGCTGCAAAGTCATGATGGCGTGATTCGGATTGCCCCGGCGCTGGGTAAGACGCAGTCCGCACGATTTACGCTGCACGCCATGGGCGGCGTTGAAGTTTCAGCCGAAATCATGGGCGGAAAAATCCAGTGGGTATTCGTCAAAGGTTTGGCGAATAACACCGCTAAAATCAGCAACCCCTGGAAAAAAATGGTGATGTGCGAAAACGGCATCGCCGTCGGCAAAGCCACCGGCAGAGTCGTTGAACTCGCCATCAAAAAAGGGCAGACGTTCCTGCTGGTGGCGGATGAAAAAACGGCGCGCCGTTGGCAGACGATACCCGAAACCTGGCTGGCCAATCAGGCTCCCCGGCACTCGCCGAATGGGTTGACGCAATTGGGACTGGAACGGAGTTTTTAGCATCTTTCAATGACCGGAGAAAAACCAATGACCGAGAACTGGGTAAACACACATTTCCTTAACACGGACGCCCAACTGCCGTTTTCCTTCCAATACGGTGGCAAAAGCGCCACCGAGTGGCTGGCCCAGTCAAGCCGTAGCGTGACCGCTTTGCCGCCGTCGGTCGGCGCCGCGTCCTTCCGGTTGAACTGGACGGAAGCTCAGGCGGGGTTGTCGGTGACGTGCGAGGTCATGCACTTCCATGACTTCCCGGCCGTCGAATGGACGGTTTTCCTGAAAAATACCGGAACGGCCGACAGTGGGGTAATCGAGGACGTGCAACCGCTCGACATTGGCCTGACCCGGGCGCAGGAGGCCGAGTTTGTTCTCCATCACCACCGGGGAAGTTCCTGCGAAAAAACCGATTTTTTGCCTTTGGTGCAAGGATTGGGGCCTTACGCCGAAAAGCAACTGGCCTGCATTGGCGGCCGCTCCTCGGACGGGACGCTGCCGTTCTTTAGTCTGGACTACGATGGCGCCTGCATCATCTTCGGCATTGGATGGTCGGGCGGCTGGGCCGCCTCTCTTGCCCGTGATGCGGAAAAAGGCATCCAGATCCGGGCCGGCATGAAACAGACCCACTTCAGGCTGCATCCCGGCGAAGAGGTGCGCACGCCGCGGATTCTGATGTTCTTCTCGGACACGCCTGCCGGGGCCAGCCGTCAAAACCAGTTCCGGAAATTTATCCTTTCCCATCACACCCCCCAAGCTAACGGCCAGCCGGTGCAACTGCCGCTGGCGGCCAGTACCTGGCATAAGCACAATTGCGGAAACGGGGTTACGGAACAGAACCAAAAGGAATTTATCGCACATGTGGTGAGCGCCGGCATTCCTCTCGAATGCTACTGGCTCGACGCCGGCTGGTATGACGGGGTAGGCAACTGGGCCTTTGACGTCGGCAATTGGTTTCCCAAAAAAACGGCGTTTCCGAATGGTTTGAAACCGGTGGGGGAAACCGCCCAAAAACAGGGGATGGGGTTTGTGTTGTGGTTTGAACCCGAACGGGTCTATGCCGGCACCTGGCTTTATGAGCATCATCCGGAGTGGTTGCTTTTTCCCGATGCTCCGACCCGGCAGCAACGCCAGCGGCTAGTGCCCCAGGCGGAAGCGGTTCTGGATCTGGGGAATCCAGATGCCCGGCACTGGCTCACCGAGCATGTTTCGAACGTGATCGCGGAGAGCGGCGTGACCATTTATCGTCAGGACTTCAACTTCGATCCCTGGGGCTACTGGCAATCCGCGGACGCTCCAGACCGCCAAGGGATCACGGAGATTCGTTACATTCAGGGACTTTATGCCTTTTGGGACGGGTTGCGGCAGCGGCATCCGGGGCTGGTCGTTGACAACTGCGCCAGCGGTGGCCGCCGGCTCGATTTGGAAACCATCTCCCGGAGCGTGGCACTCTGGCGCTCGGATTATGCCTTTGAGCCCGAGGGATCGCAATGCCATACCCTGGGTCTTCTTCCCTGGTTGCCGTGCTGTTCCGGGGGATGCCATACCACCGATCCCTACTTCTTTCGCAGCAGTTTGGCGGCCGGCATTTCCCTGGCTTGGGATTTTGAAAAGAGCGATTTCGATGTTGCCGCAGCTCAAAAACGGGTGGCTGAATTTATCCGGCTCCGGCCGCTGTTCTACGGCGATTTCTACCCGTTGACGGAACCGTCGCCCAACGCGGATGTGTGGTGCGCTTATCAACTGGACCGGCCGGACCTAAACCAGGGGGCCGTGCTGGCCTTCCGGCGCGAAAAGAGTCCGCATGCGGCGGGAAAGCTCAAGCTCTATGGTCTGAAACCCGACGCGCAGTACCTGCTGCATGACGTGGATGCCGACCGCCGCCAGACTCTGGCCGGGGCAACGCTGATGACTGAGGGGCTGGACGTCCAGATTTCGTCGCGGCCGGGAAGTGCATTATTTCTATACGAGGCCATGCGGTCCGAGGATGCCCCCGGTCAGGTCGGATGTCATAGCAGCGAGAGGGACGCGAGTCAGTGATCAAGACGACCCTGCCAACCAGCGAAATCAGCAGCGGTGCCGGCCACTCGCCGGCCACTTACCATTGCGGAACACTGACCTACACCAAGGTGGGGCTGGTCGTGCTTTTCGCCTGGTTGCTATGGGGTGATTTCTGTTTTACCCTAATGGAAACCGTGGTGCCGAGCGTGCTGCCACTAAAGCTGAAAGACCTGGGCTGCTCCAACCTGACGATAGGGCTGATTCTGTCGACCATCCCCGGTCTCCTCAACATGACCATCTGCCCGTATGTCAGTTTCAAGAGCGACCGTTATCGCAGCAAGTGGGGACGCCGGATCCCGTTCATTCTCTGGACGATGCCATTTCTGTGCGCCTGCCTGGCCCTGCTGGGATGGAGCGACGACCTCAGTCTCTTGCTGCGGCAGTATTCGCCCTATCTGCGCCAAATCGCCCCGACGACACTGACCATTGCGCTCATCGGCGTCTTCATGACCATGTTTACCTTCTTCAACATGTTCGTGGGCTCGGTCTTTTGGTATTTGTTCAACGATGTGGTGCCGCCGCAGTTCCTGGCGCGTTTTGTGGGCATGTTCCGGATCGTGGGAACGGCGGCCAGCGCCCTCTATAGCTATTTCATTTTCAAGTACGCCGAATCCAACATGCGCGAGATCATGCTGGGGGCGGCGGTGCTTTATCTGGTCGGCTTTGGGCTGGTCTGTTTCATGGTCAAGGAAGGGCAGTATCCGCCGTTTGAAGAACCCGACCCGGACGCGGCAAAGAGATCCAAGTTCCATGTCGTTGAAGCGTTTCTCAAAGAATCGTTTTCCAATAAATTTTACTGGCTGATCTTTGGCCTGACCGGGATTCAGGCCGCCGGCGGGGCGATCGGGGTGTTCGGCGTATTTTTCAGCCGGCAGATGGGGCTGACGTTGGATCAGATCGGAAAATTGGGGGCGATCATGGCGGTGGCCTCGTTGGTGGCGATGTATTTCACCGCGATCTTCATTGACCGCTGGCATCCGTTACGGGTCTCCGTTTATCTGACGGTCTTTGGAGTGGCGGGAACGGCAATGAGCTGGGTGTGGATCTTCGTCACCCTGCCGGGAACCTATTACTTCTGGCTGAGTGTCGGGATTGGGCTGGTGGCGACCTTTCAGGGGGCGTTGGGCGGCGGCTGTGGTTTTCCCAGAGACATGCGAATTTTCCCGCAGTCCCGGTTCGGACAGTTTTGTTCGGCGCAGGCCTTGTTCCGGTCGTTCTGCACACTGGCGGCCGGACTGGTGGCCGGCGCCTTCATCGACCTGATGAAATACGTTTTCCACGGCTCCGATTTTGCCTATCGGTTTATCGCCCTTTGGAACCTTGTGTTTGCCGTGGCGGCGGCTGTCATCGCCCTGTTTCTCTACCGGAAATGGTACGAGCTGGGCGGAGACGCCCATTACCATCCACCAGCCTCCTGGAGCCCGACCGGGGTGGAGGAGATGCCGATTGTGACCACGGTCGGCCCGCAGTCGTTTTGGGTCAGCATGACGCTACACATCTACCAGGCAATCATGCTGTTGTCCATTTTACTGATTCCGCCGCTGATGTACTGGATGAACCTAAAACAGATGTCCAGGGCGTTTTTCTGGCATGGCGCCATTTTGCTGCCAGCCTCGGTGGCGGTCTGGCTGTTGTGGAAGTGGGTGGAACTCCAGATTCGCCGTGACATGAAGCGGAGTCGAAACGGTGAACCGCTCCGCAACGGGATTATCCACCACGGGTGCGCGATCGCCGTCGGGATTCAGTTCCTGTTGATGATCCCAATCTGGAGCGCCCAGGTGGTGGTCACGGTCAACCTCCACATGGAAACCGGCGCCATTCTCTTCACCGTTGCCAACCTGGTCACCAACCTCACCCTGATCGGTTCGATGTGGATGATGGCCCGAATAGAACGCGGCCGGCTGACCCACATGGACGGCCTGCTGGCGGTGGCAACACCATAATCGATTGACTGTTATATTGCAGCAACAACCGCAAGGCACACGATGCACTACCGTTTAGACAGCAAGAAAAGCAGCCTGGTTGACCGGGTGATCAACGGAATCAAATGCGGAATTTATCCGGCCGGCAGCCGGATGCCGTCCGAGCGGCAAATTGCCGAATACTACGACGGCAGCCGAACGGTTGTCCGGCAGGCGATCCGCGAACTGTTGTCCCGCCAGATCATCATGCGCAGCGGGCGTCGCGTTGTCGTGCATGCGGATGCCCTGCAGGTGATTGAGAACGGTTCCGCTCAAGCGCGGCTGAAAGTGACGATGATCCTGACGCCCAATCAGCTCAATTTTCCAATCATTCAAAAAATTGTCTCGACGGTTTTAAACAACATCAGCAACGACGTCTGCCTGTCTGTATTATGCACCAGCAAATATCTGGCGGAAAACCTGACGCGCGTGAACCGGCAGGACTTGATCGTGGTGGTGGGGCCCGCCTTTGATGACTTCGCCCTGGAGGTGATTGCGCAGAAGTGCAAAGCGATGCTCCTGCTGAACATGCCACACGACCGTTTCAATTTCATTACCCCGGACCACTATGCCGGTGGTCGGCTGATGGCGAAGCATTTGTGGGAAAACCACCATGCCGCCATCGGCAGCATCTACCTCACCAGCATCAACGACAACGAGTTCGGGCAACGTTTCAACGGCGCCCGCGACTTTCTCGGTGAACACAACCTGGCCATCGAAACCGTACCGGTCAACCGGACCGCCAACGTGGATAAAGCCGCCACTTACCAGCAGGGCTTTGAGTATCTTTATAAGCACAATCCAAAGATCACCGCCATCCTCAGCCTGTGGGACACCATTGCCTTGGACCTGTATGAATTGATCGCCGCCAAAGGCATGAAAATTCCGGATGACATCAGCATGGTTGGTTTTGACGACCAGTTCTACTGCAGCATGGTAACCCCGCCATTGACCACGGTTCGCTACCCGGCGGAAGCCATCGGCCTGGAAACAGCCCAAAGCATTTGCGGCTTTCTCGAAACCGGCCACCTCGCCATTCAGAGCCTGATTACCCCGACCCTGTTGCAGCGCGGCAGCGTGAAGAATCTGGCCCCCAAATAGGGACCGTGGTGGCCGGAGCCTCTTGCTCCGGCTTGGGCTGGAAGGTATTTTAGAACCTGCAGGCCACAGAGACGTTTTTCTCCGTTCTCGCCTGATTTCTCCTGTTCAAATTCTTTTTTGGCGCGTGTTGATAGCGCGTTCAGTTTCGCACGGTGACCTTGCGGCAGAGAATCGTCTTGCGCGGCTGCCCGTTGCGGTCGGGAATGTCAAAGCTGGAATAAACGATCAGAAATTCATGGTCGTTCAGGGCCAGGAGATCGGAATAACCGCAGGTGCCGCCATGCGGCACCACCGCCAGCGGCGCGCTCCAGGTTTTTCCCGCCGGATCCGCGCTCCAGCAGAGATAAACGCCCGGCGCGCCCGAGGCAACCACGGTGACGCCATTTTTCAGGCTCAGAATCTGCGGCCAGGAGCCGGTCTGGCCGTTGAAGACCCGGGGCTTTTCCCAGGACGCGCCGCCGTCCGTTGACCGCGTCGCATACAAGGGGCCGCGGCGGTTGCCGTCCGAGGTCCGCATCAGGGTCAGCAGGGATCCGTCCGGCAGCCGGCCGGTTTGCGGTTCCGTAAACCCGTCGCGGGCGTCCCAGTCGGGATCGGCCTTGGGGTCCGGACAATAGGGGATGGTGCTCTTGCACGTCCAGCTCCGCCCGTGGTCCGCCGACTCCAACAGCATGGACAGATAACGGCGGTCCACCGTGCGGTGTCGTGACATTTGCGGGCGGACATACAGCATGGCCAGCAACCGTCCGTCCGGCGCCACCTGAATGCGGTCTTGGTCAAGAAACGGCACGACATACACCCCTTCCGTGGCGTACTCCACCTGGTCCGGAACCGTGACTTGCGCCAGCTCCTTCACCCATTCCGTGCCGCCCGCCCGCCGCCGCAGAAACGCCCATCCCTTGGGCAGATCGACCGGCAACTCGGCGCGCCAATAGTAGGTCTGCACCACGGCGTCATAGGAACCGGGAATCACCGCCCACGGTTTGGGCATGGCCAGCCCTTTCAGCGGCACGGACGGCTGCTGGATGGCCCGCAACTCATCGCCGTTGGGCAGCCGCAGCCCGGCGGTCAGCCCCGGCGCCGGAACCGTGTGCCAGCTTGCCCCGTTGTCGTCGGACACGGCCTGCCCCATCGGCAATCCGTAATCGGTGGCGGAATCCGCACCCGTTTGGAACTCGGCCAGCAGCAGCCCGTCCGCCAGCCGTTGCAGGAGCGGGAATTGCCAGGGCCCCCACTCCTTGACCCCGGCCGGCGCCTGCGACACCACCACCGGCTCATGCAGCACCAGTTCCACGGCCATTGCGTTTTCTCCTGAGGTGGCGGCCAGTACCGCCGTGGCCAGACTCATCAGGCCCGGTTGCAGAAAAGAATCCGTTTTCATGTCTCAAAACCCCCCGTCAATTTACCTTCGTGTTCTTCGTGGCTTCAAGGATGGAACTGGTGTGACGCCGTCGTTGTCCGCCCGAGGACGGGCGGCTCCCGGTCTTGAAAATAACGCCGAGATTAAAAAGCGGCAAAGGAATTGCCGCACTCCAAGAACGGTGCCACATTGATCGGGACTTTTGAAAACGGCTTACAGGTTCTGGCTTTTGAACAGGAGGCCGCAGAG
>CAITYL010000177.1 GCA_903896595.1 uncultured Lentisphaerota bacterium | reverse complement strand
GATGTTTGCATATTTTTACCTCAAATCCGTAATATATAAGTACATATCAGATAATCAAGTCGAAAAAGTGGTTGCGAAGAAAAAAAGTGTCAAGCCCCGCCAACCCCGTCAAAAACAAGCGGAAACTTGCGAAGAACCAGGGGATTATTCACTGCTGACCCCGCTGCGACGCTGAGGACAATGGGCCAACGGGCAATGAGGGTGAGAGATGCCGGTTCAGAGCCGGGCCAGATCCTCATGCTCTTCTTCGTGCGGATTGACGTGGATCATGACGTCGCCAACTTCGGGGAATTTCGCAAAGATGGCCTTCTTCACCGCGGTGGCGATGTCATGCGATTGCTTGACCGTCATTTGAGGATCCATCTCCAGTTTGAGGTCAATGATCAGGTATTGTCCGGAGCGCCGGCCTTTGAGCTCGTGAACGTGCTCCACGCCCGTGACCTGTTCCGCCACGCCGATCATGTCCCGGGTGATCTCTTCCGGCAGGGTGGTGTCCATCAAGTCTTGGGCCGCGGTGCGGAAGGTGTCATACCCGATTTTAATAATGAAGAATGACGTCAACCCCGCTGCGAGCGGGTCCATCCACCCCCAGCCGGCAAAGGCGGCCGTTACCCCGACCAGGGTGGCGATGGAAGTCAACGCATCCTTGCGGTGATCGCCGGCTACGGCCAGCACCGCCGGACTGCCGAGCTGGCGGCCTACCCCGACCGAGTAGCGGTACAGCCAACTCTTGATGAGGATGGTCATTAGGGCCGCCGCCACGGCGATCCCTTGCGGATGGGGGTAGGTCTGGTCCAGCAAGGTGTGCAGGGCGGTGGAGAAAATCCACAGGCCGGTGAGCAGGATCACCAAGGCGACCAGGATCGCCGCAATGCTTTCCGCCCGTCCATGACCGTAGGGATGCCGGGAGTCGGAGGGCTGACGGCTGATGCGGAGTGCCACCAAGGTGGCCAGCAGGGCGATAAAGTCGCAGGCGCTTTCCACACCGTCGGCAAACACCGCCTCCGACCGGCCCCAATGTCCCGCTGCCAGCTTGAACAGCATCAGGACGGCATTGATCCAAAAACCGATCTTGATGACCCGGTCAGCCTGATTAAAGCGTTCTTCGCGTAGCACCTGACGTTTCTCCCCTTCGCCGGTGTACGGCTGGTCGCGACTCTTCTTGTTGTCTGATTAATTCTACTTTGTTAGATTGAAAATCGTTGTCGTTATCGTGTTCGTTGTCGTGATCGAATCAAGTGCGATGGACGACAACGAGCACACAAACCGGGAATGTACAAAATAGAACTAACTGGAAATCTACAGGCGCATGAGGAAATAAACAAAAAAGCCGACTCCGCCGGCGGCAAACCCGAGGCTGACCAGCCAAAAACCGACCCGCTTGACCAGGGCCGCCAAGGCCGCGTTGGCAATGGCGATTTGAAACAGCGTCACCGCGTCTGCCAGGATATGGGCCAATTTTGCATTGACTTCCGAATTCGCGGTACTGGCTTCCGCTTTGGCTTTGATTTCCTGTTTTTCCTTTTCCAACGCCTCCAGTTTTACGGCATCCTCCGCTTTTGGGGTTTTACCGAGGGCGCCAATAATTTCCTTTTCGGAGATCAGGATATAGGTCTTGAGGCTTTTGGCCTGGTAATAGTTCCAATAGTTTGAGGCGCGGACCAACTCGCTGGTGGCCCGGCCGCTGTAACGGGCGGTCATCAGGGACGAGATGGCGGCCAGTGCGGCGACAATCGCCGTGGTCAGGGCGGCATAGGTGCTGATCTTCTCTTGCAGTTTGGCCAGTCGTGCCGCGGGCGTTGTCCGATGGTCCGCCATGGAGTCTCCTGGAATGCGTTTGGGGTTCCGCCATCAGACCCCAATTGCATGTACTGGTTCCCGTGGCGTATTCTTTTTTTGGGGGGGGCGCACTGGCGCGTGATTACACGCCGGTTTTGGCGCGTTCGATCAGCGCGTCCTGGATTGGCTCCGGCAACGTGACGAAGCGGGCGCTGAGACCACTGACGCGGATCGTGAGGTCGGCATGCTGGTCAGGCGCGGCCTTCGCCTCGCGCAGGTCTTGGGCGGAATGAAGATTAAAATGGAGGTGAAGCCCGCCCTGGGCGAAATAGGTGGTGACCAGGTCGGTAAGACGGCGGACCCCCGCGGCACCTTTCACGGCCGTGGCCGGCAGCGACAGGGATAACGGATTGCCGCAGGCGCATAAAGCATGGGCCACATGCCGCATGGACGCCAGTACCGACGTTGGCGTGGTCGGCGCGGCGCTGGCCGGACCGGCACCATAGGAAAGGTTTTCTTCGCGGCGCCGGCCGTCGGGCGTGGCGTGGTTGTGCTCCCAAATATCGGCGGTCCAGCGGAAAAATCCCGGATAAGGGCGCACCTCGTTTTCCAGGCGGCTGGCCAACACCATGCGGGCAACCGTGGTTGATACTTCTTGGGCCAAGGCGTTGGTGGCCGCGCTGTCGGTGCCGAAACGGCCGGGCAGGTTGCGCAGTTTTTGGCGCAACGCCTCCTCTGGAAAATTATCCGTGACCGCCGCCGCGATCTGGGGCACGGTAACGTCATGCCGGATAAACACCGTTTCCCGGATGGCATGGAGGCTGTCCACCGCCGTTCCCAAGCCGAGGATGTTGATGCCCAAGAGGTTGAATGGGGCGCCGCCGGCTTCGACGGGCCGGGCGCGGTCAAGACAGCCGGCCATGACCAGGCTGCCGAACGGGGAAGGTGCACGGTCACACCACTGATTCCACGCCGGTTGCGCCTGTTGGGCCAGCATGTCCTGGTAGGTGCGGTCCAAGTCGTCGTACCAGCCATGCAGGAACGCCGCAAAGTCAGTGGTCTGGCCGGCCGCTGGAGTGCCCAGGTAGCGGACCAGTGCTTCCGTCAGGTGCAACTGGCCGCCGACGGTGTTGGGATAACAATCCCCCTGGGTGGTGGCCTCGTAGCAGCCGACAATGGCGTAATCCCGCGCCCGTTCCAGGGGAATGTCTAACTCGCGCAGGCCGGGAATGACCGCCAGGTCGTTGATGAAGCCGGGCTGGCCGATTCCGGAGGCCGCCAGTCGTCCGGCGGCATCCACCAGCGCCGGGGGTGATCCGGGATGCAGCCGGACCACCAGGGACGGTTGGAACGTGCGCAGGATGCGCACCACATCAAGCAGCAGGACGGACAGCGGATTGGTGGCGTCGCATCCCCGTTCATCAACGCCGCCCACCGCCAGGTTTTGGCTTTCGTCGCCTTCGCAACAGCGCAGGCAGAACGCGCCCACCCAATCTCCGGCGTCGGCCCAGGTAATGGCGCCGGCTGCCAGGTCCCGCTCAAGGAACGGCCACAGATACTGGTCCAGCCGTCCGAAGGAGATGGCGGCGGCGGGATTTTCCGCATGCAGAAAGAGTTGTGTGAACCATGTCAGTTGCAGGGCGTCGCGAAAATGCGCAGGCGGAACCGTGGTCAGTGCCCGCAACGCCTGTGCCCGTTCCTGCCATTCGGTCGCTGCCTCCCCGGTCAGCGTTGCCGCCAACGCTATTGCGGCCTCGGCATGACGGAGAATAAAACGGCGAAACGCGACCAGCGCCCGGCCAAAGGCCTCCACATTGAGCCGCTCATCGGCTGTCATTGCCGTTTGACGGCGGATCTCAAGCTGTTCCAGCAGGCCGCCAATGCCCAGCCGCAGCAACCGCGCGTAATCATGGACGATATGGCCGGCATTGCAGGCGTACCCCAGTTCGTTCAATTCCCGGCCAATGGCGTCCGGGAAGCCGAACGCGCAGAATTTCTGGCTGCCGGCCAGCAGGTCATCCGGTTCCAACACAATTCGTGCCGACTCCGCAAATTCCTCCAGCAGGCGGGCCCGCCGGCTGATGGCCGGTTCCCCACGCGTGGCGCGGTAGGCCGTCAGGTAGGCCTGGTCGCGCACCGCCACCTCCGCGGGCTCGACAAACCAGCGCCGCCCCGGCCCGGTCGCCGCCGCGTATTGCGCCTGAAATCGGGCGTGCAACCGCATCAGACGTGCGGAGGGGGCGGGCTCGGCGGCCAATGGCGGGAACGCCTTTGAAGGGGTGGTTTTCATGTGGATTTTTGTGTGTTGTCCGGGCGCCGCTCAAATCAAGAATATGGCGTGAGGGCTGGAAAAGTGCAAGGTCAGAGCATGGAGAAGGGCAGCGCTAAAATGCCATTGCCCAGGGGCAGGCGATGATCGCCGGAATACACGACCCAGCCCGGCGCCGTACGGTCACCGTAGGTCTCGCGAAACGCCATGATTCCACGCCCCATTGCCGCTCGTGGCGTCGCGGTCAATTTGGCCTCAATGGGCATCAGCCGGCCGCCAGTGTCCAGCACAAGATCCACCTCTGTGCCGTTGGAGGTGCGCCAGAAATACAGGCTGGGCGGCGGGCCGCGGAACGACAGGGCCTTCACCACCTCCATCAGCACGGCCGTCTCCATGACGGCGCCGCCGAACGAACTCAACGCCAGTTGCTCCGCCGTGGTGATCCCCACCAAGTGGCAGAGCAACCCGGTGTCGGTGAAATACACTTTGGGCGTTTTCACCAGCCGCTTGCCGGCGTTCTCAAAATAGGGGTGAAGAATCACCACCAGTCCGGATGCCTCCAACACGGACAGCCAGGCTTTGACCGTGTTGATGGCCAAACCCAGGTCGCGGGCCACGTCGCTCAGATTGAAGAGCTGGCCGCTGCGCAAGGCCACGGCCTTGACAAAATGTTGAAACTGGCCCAAGTCGCCAATCTGCCGCAACTGCCGGACATCCCGCTCCACATAGGTTTGGACATAGCTGGCAAACCACAGCGTCCGGTTGCCGGCCGGGCCGCGAACGACATCCGGGTAACCGCCGATCAGCAGTTGCTCACAGAAGATCTGACGCCGGACAAACGCGTCGGGGTCCATCTCGCGCAACTCTTGGACGGGCTCCCACGGCAAGGGTAGGGCCGGCTCACCGTCCAGCTCGCGCCGTGCCAGCGGATACAGCCGCAACACCGCCGTGCGGCCCGCCAGCGTCTCCGATACGGTCTCCATCAGCAGCAGGTTTTGAGACCCGGTGAGCAGGTATTGCCCCCTCCGTCCACGATCAGCATCAATCCGCTCCTTGATAAAGGGCAGCAACTCCGGAGCGCATTGGATCTCGTCCAAAATAACCGGTGCGCGGTACACGTCCAGGAACCCGCCCGGATCCTGGCGTGCCAACGTCCGGATCGGTGGTTGCTCCAGGGAAACGTAGCGGTAGTTCCGTCCGAACTGCTCGCGCAGCAAAGTGGTCTTGCCGGTCTGCCGCGGCCCGGACACCATGACGGCAGGAAAAGCAGCCGTGGCGGCCGCCAACGTTGCCTCCAATCCTCGTTGAATGTACGTCATGGTTTGCTGGTCCTCGGTTCCAAAAACCATCTTTAATGCAAACATACATTAAAAATAAAAAATAAAAAGTATGTAATTATGCATTTTAAATGCAATATTGCATACTTTATTCCAGTTGAAGTTGGGCGGGTGGCAGGGTAAGGTGCTGTCATGAGACGTTTTTTCTGTACCATGATTCCTGACGTGGGGGGCGACCTCTGGCTGGACGGTGATGAAGCCGGACATGCGGCGAAGGTGTTGCGGTTGGGGGTCGGCGACCGTATCGAGCTGCTGGACGGCCGTGGCGTCACCGCCGAAGTCGTGCTGACGGCGGTCAGCCGGGAGCGGCGCGAGGTGCGCTTGGGCTGCCGCGTCGAGGCCCGCCGGGTTTGGGCGACCGCGCCGCATCCCATTCATCTGCTGGTGGCGCCGCCACGGGCCAAAATAATGGGCCAGGTGGTGCGCCAAGCCACGGAACTCGGCGTGTGGCGCCTGACCCCGGTGCTTTGCGCCTACAGTGTGGCCCGGCCGGACGCGGAAGGTGGCGGGTTGGCGCACTGGCGGGACGAGGCGGTGGCCGCCGTCAAACAGTCGGGCAATCCGTTTCTGCCGCAATTGGATGAGCCGTTGGCGTTTGCCGACGCCCTGATCGCCGCGCCCGGTCCCGGAATTTTCGGCGCGCCCGTCACCGCCGGGGGCGGGAGTTCCTTCACACTTTCCGCCGTCAGCACGGTGTTGCCGGTATGGATCGGCCCGGAAGGCGGTTTCAATGAGGCGGAGACCACCGCCCTGCTGGCGGCCGGGCATCGCCCCCTGGCCTTGGGGCGTTGGGTGCTACGTTTGGAAACCGCCGTGACCGCCATTCTCGGCCATCTTAACGGTTTTCTGAACACTGAACCGTGACCCCCTCGGAAACGATCAATCAACGCAGGAACACGGTACCATGCTGATCACGGCCCTTCGCATTGATGAACGGGCCTGGGCTTCCTGGCTGGCGGCGGCGGGCAATCGGCCCGGACTGCGGCGGGTGGAATTGGCGGCGGCCGTGCTGTTGGAGCAACCACGGGCCGTAGCCGCCTTGCTGGAGCGCAACGGCCTGCAGCTTCTGCAAGTGTCTGGCGCGCTTTCCGGTGCCGAGGTGGACCACTTGGCGGCGGCGGGGGATGCGGCGGTGGACCGTGTTCTGCCGCGTCTGGAGGCGTTGGCGGACCAGGCGGCACGGCTGGGGGCGCGTTCGCTCGAATTGGACCCGGCTTTGGACCGCATTCCCGAAACCGGCGGCGAGGAAGCCTTGCGCGGCCGTGTTCGTCTGCTTCAGCGCCTGCTGCCGCTGGCCTTGCAGCATGGCTTGGAATGGACCGTGCCCTGCCGGCTGCCAGCCGCGCTGCCGGCCCAGCGGGACTGGCATCTGGCGGCCAATCTGGTTTATGAAACCATGCATCCCGCGTGCCGTCTGGCGGTGCAGTTGCATTTGGGCGAGTTGGGGGCGGCCTGGGACCCGTTGCCGTCCCTGCGCGCCTGCCTGTTCCAGACCCGCCTGTTCCGGCTGGTCTATGAGCCGGCCTGCGGTGAGACGGCCGATCCGGGGTGGCTCCCGGTTCTGATGGACGAACTGCGCCGCCACTCTTTCTCGGGCGGCGTGGTGTTTGCCCCCCATCTGACGCGGCCGGAAGAGCGGCTCGATGCCGTGTTAGGCGGTTTAATCTTCGATTGAATTTATCGGACTCGCCGGGTTATAGTAGACAGTGTGACCTGGTTGCCGTCAACAAGGGCCCGGGTACGGAGGGCGAACTCATGCAAAAGTATGTCTGTGATGTTTGTGGCTACATCTACGACCCGGCCAAGGGGGATCCGGACAACGGCGTTCCCGCAGGCACGCCCTGGGAAAAAGTTCCCGATGGCTGGGTGTGTCCGGAATGCGGCGTCGGCAAGGACCAGTTCAGCCCCGCCCCGTAACCGGCCGCTCCGCCTGCAACGCCGTCCCGCCCGGATTCCCATTAGGGGCAAGGGCCGGGCGGCGTTTTTATTTATTTTTGTTCGACGGATTGCTTGCGTCGCTTTTTGAATGGTTGTGTTGATCACCTTGAGCATCAGATACAGCAAAGCAAGTCACGGTAACCGTCCGATGTGAATGGCATATGGATCAGACTCCCCTAATCTATGTCTCCTCACCGCAGGGGTGGTGGCGGTTTTGGGGCAGCGGCTTGGCGCTCGCGTTGCCGTTTTTTGTGTTGTTTTTGGTGTTGCGCAACGGCGGTTGGCAGTACTTCCGGGGTGATGAGCGACTGTTGGTAATCCTGGGGCTGGGACTGTTGTTTCTGGCCGCCCTAGCGATTACCGGCTACTGCCTGCTATTTTATGCGGCCGTCACAATTGATCCCATTGGCGGCGGCGTAGTGCGGGGCGTGCAACTGGGCGGGATCCCTCTTTACCGCCGGCGCTGGCGGCTCGCCGAGTTTCAGTGCATTCGGATTTTTCACCGGCCCTATGGTCGAGACGGTTATTCCCACAAAACCTCCATCGGCCTCAGAACCGCATCGGGTTTTGTCGTTTGGTTGCGGGTTTTTGACGCAGTCAGTGCGACGCCGACGGCTGAGGCCATGGCATTTGCCGGAGAACTTGGCGAGACGCTCGGATTGGGGTGTGAGACGAACGTGACTTGAGCCGGCAGTAACAGGGAACGGTTGCCGACCTGACGCCAACCTTGGCGATTGCGGCCGGCAAACTGAATTTGCGACACGCGCTCCCCATGCTGATGCCAGCATCCTCGCCACCGCTTTGACTTGTGGGCGGCCGGTCTTATCGTTTCAGAATGTCTGACATAACTCAACAGTCCTCCGCTTCCCTCCGGCCGGCGGTGTTCCTTGATCGTGACGGCACCCTGATCCGGGACACGGGATATTTGGACAATGTGGCCGGCGTGCAGTTGCTGCCCGGCGTCGACGCCGCCCTGGCCGCCCTGGCGCAAGCGGGATTTATTTTGGTGGTGGTGACCAACCAGTCGGGGATCGGCCGCGGTCTGATCCGGGCGGAGGTCGTCGAGCAACAGCATGACCGGTTGCGCGAGTTGTTGCGGCCGGCCGGCGTTGAATTGGCCGCCGTCGAATACTGCCCCCATGCGCCGGACACCGGCTGCACCTGCCGCAAACCGCTGCCCGGCATGCTGCTGCGCGCGGCTCGCCGGCTCGGGATCGACCTGGCGGCCTCGTTCATGGTGGGTGACAAGCCCGCCGACGTGAGCGCCGGCCATGCCGCCGGCTGCCGCACCGTTTTTCTTGGCGCGGAATGCGCCGGGGCTGACTTCAACGCCCCGGATGTGCCCGCCGCCGCCGCCTGGATTCTGGCGTGGCGGTAAGCGCAGATTCATACGGCTTTTACTTCAAAACCATTCTCTCACGGAGGCACAGAGGCACGGAGAAATAAAATATATTCTATTGATGTTTAATTAATTATGTTTTCTTTGTGATCTCTGTGCCTCAGTGAGAAAACATGACGGTTGAAATGAAATTGGTATCAGGGCGGCGAACAGGCGACCGCGGCGGCTACCGAGAACGCCTTCTTCGTTCTCCCCTGAAAATGAAACCGGCGCGGGGAGTTGACGCAAGTGGAAAACTTGCGGACTCCGCACGCCGGTTTGATTTCGGTCGGGGCCGGGCGGCGGGTTATGCCGTCGGCGGTTCTTCGGTGCCGGCTTCCTCGGCGGCGTCTTCGGCGTCCTGTTTGGCCTGGGCCTCAAGCTTGGCCGCTTCGGTGCGGGCTTCGGCTTCGGCGCGGGCCGCCTCGGACTTGAGTTCCTCGTCGAGCTTGGCCTGATTGGCGGCGACTTCCTCGGCGCTCAGGGTGTCCACCAGCGAAACGCTGCTGATCTCATCCTTGCCTTCCAGGCGCATGACAATGACGCCGTAGGCGGCGCGGCCGGTCTGCCGGATGTCGTCTGCCGGGGTGCGGACCATCTGTCCCTCAACGGAGGTCATGAGGATTTCCGCGCCGGTGCCGGGCTTGACCTGGATGGCGGCGACGACGCGGTCGCCCTCGCGCAGCTTGATGCTGGTGACCCCCTTGGCGCCGCGGCGGGTCAGGCGGTAGCCGCCCTTGCGCGGGGCGGTGGCGTCGGCGGTGGCGGCATCGGCCCCCTCTGCCGCATCGGTGGCGCCCTCCGCCTCATCCGCTCCATCGGCGGCGCCCGAGACGCCGGTGCCGAGCGGGGTGCGCTTGCCCATGCCCTTGGCACTGATGACCAGAAGCTCGTTTTCGGGGTGGACAACGGTCATGGCGACAATGTCGGAGACGGGCTGGCCGTCCTCGCCACGCAATTCCATGCCGCGGACGCCGGTGGTGTCGCGGCCGAGGGCGCGCAACTCGGTTTCCTGGAACCGGCAGGCCATGCCATGGGCCGACGAGAGCAGAATCTGCTGGTTGCCGTCGGTCAGCTTGGCGTCGATCAGGTCGTCGCCTTCTTCCAGGTTGATGGCGATGATGCCTTTGCGGCGCATATTCTTGAAGGCGCGCAGTTCGGTCTTCTTGACCGTGCCGTTTTTGGTGGCCATGACGATGTACTGGCCTTCGACGTCCACCTGGGTGACCGGGATCATGGCGCGGACGCGCTCGCCCTCGGCGAGCTGGAGCAGGTTGACGAGCGCCTTGCCCTGGCCGTCACGGGAGCTTTCGGGAATCTCGTAAGCCTTGAGCCAGTGCATGAGGCCGCGGTTGGTGAAGAAGAGAATGGTGTCGTGGGTGCAGCAGGTCAGCAGCATGTCCACGTAATCCTCATCCTTGGTCCGCATGCCCATGACGCCCTTGCCGCCGCGATGCTGGGTTTCATAGGCGCTGGCGGAGACGCGCTTGATGTAGCCGGTGGCGGAGACGGGGATGGCGCAGATATCGCGGGCGATCAAGTCTTCGATATCCAGTTCTTTTTCGCCGGGCATGATGACGGTGCGGCGGCGGTCGCCGTACTTGGCGCGGAGTTCGGTCAATTCCTTTTTGACCACGCCCATCAGCAGTACGCGGCTGGCCAGCAGTTCCTTGTAATAGGTGATCTGTTTTTGCAGCTCATTGTGCTCGTCGGTCAGATCTTCGACGGCCAGGTTGGTGAGCTGGTGAAGGCGCATGTCGAGGATGGCGTTGACCTGGAGCTGACTGAGGTCGAAGCGGGCCATCAGGGCTCGACCGGCGGCCTCGCGGTCGCGCGATTCCTTGATGATCTTTACCACCTCGTCGATATTGCCCTGGGCGATGAGCAGCCCCTGGACGATGTGGTCGCGGTCCTCGGCCTTCTTCAGTTCAAACTTGGTGCGGCGGGTGACGACCTCCTCGCGGTGGTCGATGTACGCTTCCAACATCTGTTTGAGGTTGAGCGTCTTGGGGCGGTTCTTGTCAACCACCAGGAACTGCGCCGCGAAAACGGTCTCCAGTTGGGTGAGGGCGTAGAGCTGGTTGAGGACAATGGAGCCCATGGCGCCGCGCTTGACATCGATGACGATCCGGATGCCGGCGCGGGAACTGGATTCGTCGGAAATACCGCTGATCCCGACCAGGCGTTTCTCATTGACCAGCTCGGCGATCTTGGTGACCAGGTTTTCCTTGTTCAGCGCGTAGGGGATTTCGGTGACGATGATCCGCTCCCGGCCGTCCTCTTCCTCAATGGTGGCCCGGCCGCGGACGCGGATGGAGCCGCGCCCGGTCTCGTAGAGCGCGATGATCGAACGCATGCCCATGATTGAGGCGCCGGTGGGAAAGTCGGGGCCCGGCAGATGTTGCATGAGTTCGCGGATGGTGGTGCGCGGGTTGTCAATGAGGGCGACGGTGGCGTCGATGATCTCGCCCAGGTTGTGCGGCGGGATGTTGGTGGCCATGCCGACGCCGATACCGGTGGTGCCGTTGACCAGCAGGTTGGGGAAGCGCGCGGGGAGCACGCAGGGCTCCATGTTCTTCTCGTCGAAGGTGGCGCGCATGTCCACGGTGTCGCGCTCGATGTCGGCGAGCAGCTCTTCGGCGAGGCGCTCCAGGCGGCACTCGGTATAACGGTAGGCGGCGGGGGAGTCGCCGTCGATGGAGCCGAAGTTGCCCTGGCCGTCCACCAGGGGGTAGCGCATGGAGAAGTCCTGGGCCATGCGGACGAGGGTGTCGTAAACCGCCAAGTCGCCGTGCGGGTGGTAGTTACCGATCACTTCACCGACCACTTTGGCGCACTTGGTGTAGGAATGGCTCTTGCTCAAGCCGAGCTGGCGCATGGCGTAGAGGATGCGGCGGTTGCCCGGTTTCATGCCGTCGCGCACGTCGGGAATGGCGCGGCCGACGTTGACGCTCAACGAGTACTGCAGGTACGCGTTGTGCATGATGTCTTCAATGGCAAATGGAATATCGTTTTTGCGGATGTCGTCACTCATGTTTTATGATTCTCCAAAGCTGTTACTTTTTGAATTCAAGTCAGTTGATGAGTAAATGCGGTTTGCTCATTCCAACTCTTCGAGATCACGCAGATCCTTGGCGCGGCCTGCGGCTCTTTTGTTGCGGATCAAATCATCCAGACTGATAAAACTAACCTTGAGCTTCGCGTAGGTTCCCGGAACCCGGTGGCTCCAAGCTTCATCCTGGGTTACACCACTGATTTCATTCAAGAGTTCGATTCGCACCGGCGGCACGCCGATGCGGATGATCTGTCCGGGTTCGAAAATGGCATCGGTCAATTCGGATCTTGAAAAGCCGAAAGCCATCAAAGCCGTTTTAAGTTTTTCAACGTTCTCCTGGTTTAGGTGATAAAAAAGATCGATATCCCCGGTATAGCGGACAAAACCATGGAAAGCCACCGCATAGCCGCCGATCAAGGTAAAATCAACCCCGGCGGAAATGAGCAACTTCAAGAACTCGCGGAATTCGTTTGGGTATTTCATGGCCGAAGTTTGCCGCTTGTTGGCGCAGTTCGTCGAGCAAGGCGAGCCGTTGCGACGGTGTGAGTGAACATTCCCGCCGCGCCGGCGGGCGCGGCTCGTTCAAGCTACCGACCGATAAAACGCGTTTGATTTTTATCATGGTTTGGGCGATCCTGGGCTCAGGCCTTCCGCGTCCGCCACCAGGCGGCCTGAGCCTGCCACCAGCGGGTAGTTCTCCGGATGTTCCAAGGATTCCAGTTCCAAATCGACATCCAGTGACGGCCAGTATAGATGCGTGCCATGCAGCAAGGTTACTTCATGAATTTCCCGGATGCGCGCTTCCTGGAACCAGGGGAAGCGCGCATACGTCAAAAAGAATTCGCGATCACCAACCAGCAGCCAAATGCCTTGGGACGACACGTGGGTGACTTCGGCCATGGCGCCGGAATCAGTTGCCGACGTGTTCTTGCCATGATTTGCGGAATTCGCCACCCTGCGAGTGGGGCCGGCGTTTTCCGGGTACAGTTCTGGGTGTTCCTTCACGTCCACGCCGTTGGTCCATATTTCGTTTTCGGCCAAATCCAGCTCGTCGTTCCATGACACTCCATAGCCGCCGGCATCCACGCGGACGGCGCGGAAGAGGGCCGGTGTCTTCAGAAGGAAAAATCCTGGCCGCTGAAGAAGTGGGCGGCAGTCGTAGACTTTTTCTATGCCGTTCTGAAAACGCACCAGCAGACGGGCGCCATCAAGAGGCGTTACAGCTTGGATTTTGGGATAAGGCGCCATCATTCCAACCCTGGCAACTGCTTGAAAAGTTGCTTGTCCCACATGCTTTGCAGCTCAGCTTGGTACTGTTGTGCCCATTCCAGAACCAGTTTCTGCGCTCTTGGCGGCATGTCACCTTCCAGCATTCTCAATGGTTTGATACTGAAAACGCCGTTGTATTCACCGTAGACAGCATGGAAATGTGCCACTCCATGTTCGTCCTGAAGAAAATACATTTTGATGACAATGCCGAAAAAGCGTGAGATGACTGGCATGGTATAATTCTCCTTGTCGAACCCGCCGCCAAAATGAATTACGGTTTGGCTGGAGGGGGGTGGAACAAGTCGATGGTTCTAAATTAGATATCCAAATCTTTCACTGTTTCTGCGTACTTTTCGATGTAATTGCGGCGGGGTTCGACCTGTTCGCCCATGAGCAGGGTGAACATGCGCTCGGCCTCGACGGCGTCCTCCATGGTGACGCGGAGCATCTTGCGCTTGTCCGGGTCCATGGTGGTTTCCCACAACTGGTCGGCGTTCATTTCACCGAGACCCTTGTAGCGCTGGATGTAGATGCCCTGGCGGCCGATGGTGGTCAGCCGCTGGTACATGGCGACCAGGGAGTTGACCGTGACGGTGTCATTTCCCTGCTTGATCTCGATCAGCGGCTTGTCACCCTCGAAGAGTTCGGTGGCGGTGAGGCCGCGCTGCGACAAGCGTTCCTCAATGTCGCGGAAGCCGTTGGCTTCGTAGATGGAAATGACGTCGATGTCCGGATGCATGGCCGGTTTTGCCGGTGCGGCTGATTCTGCGGTGGCGGGGGCTTCGGCGGATTCCTGGAGATCGATATTGGCTGCGGACTCCGTGCTAAGGCAGTGCTCAGCGGGCTCCGTGTCGGCCGGCGGTGTGGTGCCCACGGTTTCCAACAGGTTGGCAGCGGTGCCCGGAGGCGGTCCGAGGCGGTTCTCTGCATTGGTGATGGCCTCGGTTTCCTCCTCGTCGGAATAGACGAACTGCTTGCTGGTGGTGCCGTCGGGCTCGCGGACGATAAGCAGGGCGACCGGGAACCCGTTGGTGACCGGGTGCTTAAGCCGCAGGTAGGTGGCCGGATCAATCCCGTGGCGGGCCAGGCCGGTGGAGAGGCGCAGGGTTTCCTTGACAATGGCGATCGCCTCGTTGAGGCGCTCGCGGCTGACCACGCCGTCACCGAGGCGATGGACTTCAACGTCCTGCAGGCCAAGATCGAGCAGGATGGTGTCGAGCTGTTCCTCGCTTTCGACGTACTGCTCGACTTTGCGCCGGCGGATCTTGAACAGGGGCGGCTTGGCGATGTAGATGTAACCGGCCTCGATCAGCGGCTTCAACTGCCGGAAGAAGAAGGTCAGGAGCAGGGTGCGGATGTGGGAGCCGTCGACATCGGCATCGGTCATGATGACGATGCGGTGATAGCGGGCCTTGCTGATATCGAACTCGTCGCCGCCGATGCCGCAGCCGATGGCGGTGATCAGGGAGCGGATTTCATGGTTGTTCAGCAGTTTGTCCAGGCGCGCCTTCTCGACGTTGAGCAGTTTGCCGCGGATCGGCAGGATGGCCTGGAACTTGGAGTTGCGTCCCTGTTTGGCGGAGCCGCCGGCGGAGTCACCCTCGACGATGTACATCTCGCACTTGGCCGGATCCTTTTCAGAACAGTCGGCGAGCTTGCCGGGGAGGGCGGAACCGTCGAGCGCGGTCTTGCGCCGGGTGAGGTCGCGGGCCTTGCGGGCGGCCTCGCGGGCACGGCTGGCGAGGAACGCCTTTTCCACGATCATTTTGGCGCCCTGCGGATGCTCCTCGAAGTAGGTGCCGAGCTGGTCGTAGACGATGGAGTCCACGATGCCGCGGACTTCACCGTTGCCGAGTTTGGTCTTGGTCTGGCCCTCGAACTGCGGGTCGCGGACTTTGACGCTGATCACGGCGGCGAGCCCTTCACGCACATCGCTGCCGGAGACCGCACCCTCGTTCTTGAATGCGGGCAACCCCTTGACGTAGTTGTTGATGCAGCGGGTGAGGGCGCCCTGAAAACCGCTGAGGTGGGTGCCGCCCTCGATGGTGCTGATGTTGTTGGCGTAGCTGTAAATGTTCTCGGTGTAGGAGTCGTTGAACTGCATGGCGATCTCGGCTTCCACCCCGTCCTGGGTGGTGCGGAAATAGATCACGTCGCAGATCGCCTGCTTGCCCTCGTTGAGGTGCTTGACGAACTCGCGGATGCCGCCGGTGTAACAGAAGACCTCTTCGCGGAGGGTGGCGCTGCGCTCATCCTTGAGCGTGATGTGGATGCCGGCGTTGAGGAACGCCAGTTCGCGGAGCCGCTTGGAGAGGATGTCCCATTTGTAGTCGGTGACGGTGAAGATCTGGTTGTCCGGCTTGAAGGTGATGGTGGTGCCGCGCTTGTCGGAACCGCGGACCTTGCTGAGTTGCTGGGTGGTGGCGCCGCGCTCGAACCGCATGTGGAACTCGCCGCCGTCTCGTTGCACTTTGAGTTCCAGCCAGGCCGAAAGGGCGTTGACGCAGGAGACGCCGACGCCGTGAAGGCCGCCGGAAACCTTGTATGAATCATGGTCGAACTTGCCGCCGGCATGAAGAATGGTCAGGGCGACCTCGCAGGCCGGCTTGCCCTGTTCCGGGTGCAGGTCCACCGGGATGCCGCGGCCATCGTCGGTCACGGTGATGCTGTCATCGACGTGGATGATGACCTGGATGTTTTTGCAGTACCCGGCCAGGGCCTCGTCAATGGAATTGTCCACAACCTCATAGACAAGGTGATGCAGGCCGCGCTCACCGGTGTCGCCGATGTACATGCTGGGGCGCATGCGGACCGCCTCCAGGCCTTCCAAAACGGTGATTTTGCTGGCGTTATAGCCCCCGTCACCAACCAAGGCGGCGGGGGTGGTTTCCGGGGTTTCCGGCAGTGTGGCGTCAGGCGTGGACACGGCGTAAAGTCTCCTTGCGGTGTAATGAACCACTCCGTCATCCCGGGACGGTGGGTTGAAAACAAAAGCAAATTACTATACGCGCACGCGCGCGTATTACAACATGGGCTGACGCGCGAATTGGCACGGTTTATGGGACGGGGATGGCTCAAGCCATTCCCATGACTCCCATCGCTCCCATTTCGGGAAAGGCGCGGGAAAGGCGTCTCACTCCTTGACGCGGCCGGACCGCCGGGGCATATTCATCAGCGGCTTACATTCACCCTTTAAAACTAAGCGGAAAGACGGGCAGGCCGGATGAGTCTTTGTGTAATTGCCGGGGCACGGCCCAATTTTATCAAGCTGGCGCCAGTGTTGGCGGCCTTGCGTGATCAGGGGATCTCCCATTTTTTGGTGCATACCGGGCAGCATGCCGACTCGGCCATGTCGGATGTGTTCTTCCATGAATTGGGGATTCCGCCGCCGGCCGCCCATCTCGGCATTGGCGTCGATGCGCCTGTCCGGCAGGTGGCCAGGATCCTGCTCGCCTTGGATGAACTTTGGCGGACCCGTCGGCCGCGGCTGGTGCTGGTGGCCGGTGACGTCACCTCAACACTGGCCGGGGCGTTGGCGGCGGCCAAGGCGGACCTGCCGGTGGCTCATCTGGAGGCCGGCCTGCGCTCCTTCGACCGGTCCATGCCGGAAGAACTGAATCGCCTGCTGACGGACCAGATGTCGGCGCTATTGTTCACCACCGAAGCGGCCGCGGCCCGCAATTTGGCCAGGGAAGGCATCGCGGCGGACCGGATCCGCTTCGTCGGCAATTGCATGGTCGACACGCTGGACCGCTGGTTGCCGGCCGCCTTGGAGCGGGAGCCGTGGAAAGCATACGGCATGGCGGCCGGCCATTATGTCCTGGCCACCCTCCATCGGCCGGCCAATGTCGACACGCCGGCGGCGTTGCGGAGTTCGCTGGCGATTCTCGGGCAGGTGGCGGCGCGGTTGCCGGTGCTGTTCCCGGTGCATCCGCGGACGGCCCGCCGGATCGCGGATGACGGCCTTATGCCGCCGGCCGGGGTGCATCTGCTTGAGCCGCAACCGTATCTCGCTAATCTTGGGCTGATGGCGCGGGCCCGGTTGGTGCTGACCGATTCGGGCGGCATTCAGGAGGAGACCACCGCTCTCGGGGTGCCGTGCCTGACGTTGCGCGACAACACCGAGCGCCCGGCCACCCTGATGGAACACGGCGGCACCAGCCGGTTGGTTGGCCGGCGCGTTGAGGCCGTGCTGTCCGCCCTCGATACCGTGTTGGCTGGCGGCTGGCCTCCCGGCAACCGCCCGCCGCGGTGGGATGGTCAGGCCGGCCGGCGCGTCGCCGCGGAATTGGGCCTATGGCTGGCAGCGGAAACCACGACTTTAACCCCTTTGTGAGGTTCTTGTTATGACCCCGACGACCAGGGACGCGGGCGGGGGGGAGCGGCAGCGGCTGCGCAACCGCTTTGCCGCCTTTGACCACCAGGCGGTGGGCCGCTGGGATTTGGCCAATCCGGGTACGGCTATGATCGTGCGCGAACGCCATGGGCGGCTGTTGAATTGGATGGCGGAAGACCATTGTCTGCCGCTCGGGGACCGACTGATCTTGGAGATCGGGTGTGGGGTGGCGCATGAGAGTGAGTGGCTGTTGCATCAGGGCGCGTCTTCGATACGTTTGACGGCGGTTGATCTGGCGCCGGAACGGCTGTGCTTGGCCCATGCACGTGTGCCGGTCTTGCAACTGGTGGCGGCCGACGCGGCGTGTCTTCCGTTTCAATCTCACTCAAGTGTTGCAGTTAAATTCTCGCACAAACTTTGCGGCTAAATGATAAAAAATAAGCCTTTATCTGTTATATTGCATGGTGTTACGTCCAAATGCAAAAACAGGATAAAGGCTTATGGGGAAAAACATAGCGGACAAG
>CAITYL010000176.1 GCA_903896595.1 uncultured Lentisphaerota bacterium | reverse complement strand
CCCGTCTCCCGATTCCGAAAATGATATGGCGGGCCGCCAGGCCTCGTGCAACTGCGTTCATCAGAGCCCGGAACGTTAGTGACGGGTCAACAGCGTCCATTTTTCCTGGAAAGCTGATTTCTTTGGACCGGTCACTGAGTTGGGGGGGGACGCTGGAAACGCGAACCGCGGATTGACGAATGATGAGTTCCGAATCATGAAGACATCCGAAAACTTCAGCATTCTGCGGTTCAATATTCGGCAATCTGCGGTTCGTTATTGCCGTGCCCCTTCATCAGTGACCCCTTACAGGCTGGTCGCCACCCGGGTGGCCTGGGGGCATGGGCGGTTTATACTACCTGCGTTTCTCTAAATTATTCCCTTCCCGCTTTCCGAGCAACCGCCCTCTCATGAATCGTTTTCCGCAAACCATGATCATCATCCTGGTGACGGCCCTGGCGGCCTTCGGGGTGACCATGTTGTATTCGACCAGTTATGACACCTTTGGCACCAGCAAGTTAAAACTGCAACTGGCCTGGCTGATCCTGGGCATCATGGTGATCGTGGTGGTGCGGTTGATTGATTATCACCGGCTGACCCGGTATTCCCCGTGGATTTTGGGCGCGGTGTCAGCCGCGCTCCTCTATCTGGCGGGGGCCCATATTCTTTCCAAAGTACCCGGTTGCGCCGGGCTGGCCGCCCATATCCCGTTCACCGGCGGCGTGAAAGGCGCTTATCGCTGGTTGAATTTGGGCGGTGGAGTGCGGTTGCAGCCCTCCGAGTTTGTCAAGATTGGACTGATCTTGTTCCTGGCCCAGTATTTCGCCAGACACGCACGGTTCATGGGGGAGTTTCGACGCGGTGTTTTGGAACCTGTGGCCATTGCGGGTGGGGTGATGGTCTTGGTGCTGGCTGGCGGGAGTCTGAGCGTTTCCGTGATCACCGGCGGGGTGGTGGTCGTCCTGTTCTTTGTGGGCGGTGTGCGGATGCGTTACGTGTTGCCGGTATTCGTCCTCATCATCGGTGCCTTTTTGTCTGTCAAATTGGTGGACAACTCCACCCTGGAAAAGATCGGCAAGACGGTGCATTACCCGGGGATTGTTGAGCGCCTGAGCCGGGTGACGTCGTACCGGGATCCGGAAGCGGTGCAGGAGGGGGACGGCTACCAGCTGTGGTTTTCGCAGCTGGCACTGGGGTCGGGCGGTTGGGACGGCTTGGGATTCACCAACAGCCGGATGAAGAAACATTACCTGCCCGAGGCGCACACCGACTTCATCTTGTCCATTGTCGGCGAAGAATTGGGGTATGCGGCCGTGGCGGGGGTGGTGGGGGCGTACCTGACGCTGACGCTGATGGTGTTTTTACTGGCGTCGCGCGCCGCGGACCGCGAGGGCAGTTTGATCTGTGCCGGCGTGGGGGCGTCGCTGGGACTGCATGCCTTTGTGAATATCAGCGTGGTTAGTGGATTTTTGCCGACCACCGGCGTTACAGCCCCGTTTATCAGTTATGGCGGTTCCAGCGTCCTGGCCTCGGCCATTGGGGTGGGGTTGTTGCTGAGTGTGGCCCGGCAAACCGAACGGCATCATTTGGAGCGGGAATTGCAGGACGAGGAAGAATCCGCCGCCACACCGCCCTTGTTGCGCACGTTGTTTCACTAAAAGCTAAACGCGAGCCCGAATTCAAGGATGTCTATGCCGCATACCGGTTGTCAGCCCCATCTTGCCATTGCCTGTGGCGGCACCGGGGGGCACGTGTATCCGGCGCTGGCCGCGGGCGCGGCCGTCCGCGAGCGGGGCGGCCGGGTAACGCTACTCTTGGCTGGCCAGCATGTGGCACAACATCTGAAGCTGGCGGATGATTATGGCTTTGCGGCTGAAGCCGTGCCGGCGCCGCGTTTGGGCGGCGGTCCGGCCGGGATGGCGTTGTTTCCGTTTCGGCTGGCCCATGGCTGGTGGAGCGCGCGCCGGGTACTGAAGCGAATCGCGCCGGATGCCTTGCTCGGGATGGGCAGTTTCGCCAGTGTGCCGGCAGGGTTGGCGGCCTGGTCGCTACGGTTGCCATTGGCCCTGCATGAAGGAAACGCCCGCGCCGGCCGCGCCAACCGGCTGCTGGCCCGCCACGCCCGCTGGCTCGCCACCTCCCTGCCTTTGGAAGAGGGCGGCTGGCGGCCGCTCTGTCCGGTGCTCGATTCCGGACTGCCTCTGCGGCCCGCCCTGTTGCAGGCGGCCGTTACGCCGGTGAATGCGGCCGGATATCTGGCGGAACATGGCCTGACGCCGGGAGTCCCGACGCTGCTGGTCTTCGGCGGCAGCCAGGGCGCCCGATTCCTCAATGAACGGTTGCCTCAGGCTCTGGCACGGTTGCCGGCCGGCCGGCCGCGCTTGCAAGTATTGCACTTTACCGGCCAAACCGACAATGCGGCCCTGGTGGCGGAGTTCGCGCGGCTGGGCATTCCGGCCGCAGTGAAGTCCAGTGAAACGCGCATGGCCGAAGCGTATGCCGCCGCCGGTTTGGTGGTGTGCCGGGCCGGGGCGTCGACCATTACCGAACTGGCATTGTTTGGCCAGCCGGCCATTTTGATTCCGCTGCCCACCGCCGCCGAGGACCACCAGACCGCCAACGCCCAAATGGTGGCCGCCCGCGGTGCCGGCCGGTATTTGGCCCAGGGCGCGGCCACGCCGGAAGCACTGGGCGCCGAGATCGGACACTGGCTTGAGCAGCCGGCCAGCGTCCAGTCGTGGGGCGAGGCGATTCGCGGCGTGGCCCGGCCCCAGGCGGCCCAAACTTTGGCGACCGCCCTGTGGACGCTGGTCCGTCCGTAACGCAACCACAGACAAGCACGGACTTACAAGGACGGATTTTGTCCGTGTAAGTCCGTGCCAGTCCGTGTGTGTCCGTGCCGCTACCGCCTGTCTTGCAGCACGGACTGCATGGCTTTCGCCGCGCCGGATGCCTGCATCCAGGTTTTTTCACGGCAGCAGTAGATGAGCATGCCGCCTGCGCTCAACGCGTAAAAGACGCCCAGCCCCAGAACGACCATAATCCGGATGTCGCCCGGCAACAGGAACAGTATCCCGATGTGGATCAGAATGATGCCGAAGCACAGGGCGAACAGGCACAGGGCAAGCCCCAGCATGGCCAGGAACAGGCGCCGTGCCCCGGCCACGCCGTGCAAATACAGCTTCACCCCTTCGATCTTGGCCGCCGTCCACAGGTGGCGGCCAAAATAGGCCGCCACGCCGCCGGCCACCGCCTTCAGCATGAGCGTGATTAGGTTCTTCATCGGCGGCTCAGGAGCTCTTCCGACCCATGAGATAGCCAAGGACCAAGGCGCCCAGGGCCGCCCCGCCGATGTACGGCCACGGGTTCTTGTGGGCACTGTCATTCACCGCGGTGGCGACTTCCTTGGCCTTTTCCTCTGACACCTCCTTGAGATGCCGGGCGCGTTCGGCGGCGCAGTGCGCGGCAGCGGTCAGGGCTTCCTTCACCTTGGTCTCTTCTGAGATGATGGCGCCCTTGAGGTGGTCGAACTTGCCGATGAGCAGTTGTTTCAGTTCGTCCTTGCCTTCGTGGGCGGCCTCATCCAGGAGCTTGAGGGCTTCGGCGATCTTGTCGGTGCTGGTGCGGCTGGCGGTTTCCATGGTCTGTTTCTCCCCACGTGGTTGGCGGAGCGAACCCAATTCCGCGCGTTGATGATGTTTCGCTTTTTCAGAAGAGACGAGCCGGGGCTCGCACCGGCGCTCATGCTATCACAATAGCCCTTCAGGCAGGCGGCGTCAACCAGTTGCCAAATGGCCGCTCGGCATTACACTGTTTTTTGCCGGCGGTGCCGGCAAAAACAGTATAGAAATGCCATCAGGCCGGTTGGCCTTTGCTTACCATAACATGTGGATCTATCTCGGTTTATGCTCGGCGTGTCTGCTGGGCTTTTATGATGTTTGCAAGAAGCATGCGGTGCGCGACAATGCGGTGCTGCCGACGCTCTTGGTCTCGACCGCCGCCTGCGCGGCCGTGACGTTGCCGTTCCTGCTGCTTTCCCTGGCGTGGCCGGAAGGGGTGGCGGGCACGGTGTTCGTCGTGACCCCGCTGTCGCCGTGGGCGCATCTACTGGTGACGCTCAAGGCGTTCCTGGTGGCCGGGTCGTGGATGCTGGTTTATTTTGCGATGAAGCACCTGCCGGTCACGGTGGTCTCGCCGGTGCGCGCGTCGGCGCCGGTGTGGACTGCGTTGGGCGCCGTCCTGCTCTTGGGGGAGCGACCCGGGGGTTGGCAATGGTTTGGGCTCGCCTTGACACTGGTCGGGTTTTTCGCCCTCGCGCTGTCGGGACGGAAAGAGGGAATTCAGTTTCACCGCAACCGCTGGGTGTTTTTTCTCTTCGGTGGCACCCTGCTTGGCGCCGCCAGCGCGCTTTACGACAAGGTGCTGATTCATAACCTGGCTTTCAAACCGATGTCACTCCAGGCGTGGTTCACCTTGTACCTGACCGCCGTCATTGGCGTGACGGTGGCGGTGGCCTGGTGGCCCGGCCGGCGCAACACCACGCCGTTCCGCTGGCGCTGGAGCATGCCTTTGGTCGGCGTCCTGCTGGCGGTGGCCGATTTTCTCTATTACTGCGCGCTGGACGAGGGGGCGCTGATCTCCCTGCTGTCGCCCTTGCGCCGCAGCGGCGTGATCGTCGCCTTCATTGCCGGCGGCCTGCTGTTCCGGGAAAAGAACAAACGCTGGAAAGCGCTGGGCCTGGCCGCCATCCTGGCCGGCGTGCTTATTTTGCTGCTGAAACATTAGGCCCCAGTAAAAATAAAATCTTCACCACGAAGGCACGAAGGACACGAAGTTTGATCGAAGCGTTTCAATGGCAAAATAAGCGTAAAAACGCACCTTCGATTTATCTTCGTGCTCTTCGTGTCTTCGTGGTGAATCTGGACGTTCACGTATAAAGTGCTGGAGGTTGTCATGTCCCAAGCTTTGTTGTTGATTGACCTGCAGAACGACTACTTTCCCGGCGGTGCCATGGAGCTGATTGGCAGTACCGCGGCGGTGGTGCAAGCGGCGAGCCTGCTCCGGAGGTTCCGGGAAAAAAACCTGCCGGTCATTCACATCCGGCATGTCGCCACCCGGCCGGGCGCGACCTTTTTCCTGCCCGGCACGGCTGGCGCGGAAATTCACGCGGACGTCGCACCCCGCGCGGAGGAAACGGTGTTCCAGAAGCATTTTCCCAACAGCTTCCGCAAGACGCCCCTGCTGGAGCATTTGCGCCGGCACGGCATCACCCAACTGGTGGTTGCGGGAATGATGACGCACATGTGCGTCGACACCACGGTGCGCGCCGCCGCCGACCTCGGGTTCCAGTGCCGGCTGGCGGCGGACGCATGCGCCACCCGTGACCTGGCCTTTGGCGGGGTGACGGTCCCCGCCGCCCAAGTCCAGGCCGCCTTTTTCGCCGCCCTCAACGGGGCGTTTGCCAACGTCCAGACGGCGGACGACATTGGTGTCTGAAATTATGTCGGTGGTTGGGAACCCCCTTTTCAGGAAAGGCGGTTCCCAAGCCCTCCGTCAAACCTTTTTGTGCCTTTTGCGGATTTTGCAGGCCGCTCCAGTGCAAAAATCCATGATTGGGGCGGCAGGGGCGGCCTGCAAAATCCGCAAAGGGAGCACCCTTTTTCAAAAGGGTGGCCCCAACATTATAAAATGACTTTTTCCGATCAGCCCGAGTATCGTGTCCTGCCGCAATCCGGCGGACCGGCCGCCGTGGAATGCGCCGTCTATCCGCCCCGGTTCTCCGGCAATGCCGGTGCCCGGCCGGGCCTGGTGGTGCATCTTTACGGTCACAGCGGATCGTGCCGGGACTACAACCTGATGCGGGCGGCCTATGCGACGGTGCGTCGCCGCCTGTGGGAGAACGGGTACTGGCTGGTCGTGCCCGACCTGGGCGGCAGCCACTGGATGAACGATGCGGCCTGCCGCTCCTTGGATGCGATCTTGGACGGCCTGGTCCGGGATCAAAATGTGGATCCGGCCCGCCTTCACCTTCTCGGTACCAGTATGGGCGGCGGCAGCAGTCTCGCCTATGCGATGCGCCGGCCCGGCCGGTTCCGTTCGCTTTGCGCCATCTTTCCCATGACCGACTTTGGGCAATGGATAAAGGAACAGCCACACCATCTGCCGGGGATTGCCCAGGCCCATGGTGTGTCTCCGGCGGATGCGGGGGCGGTTCTGGAGGCGTTGTCACCCCTGCGGCAGGCCGCCGCCTTTGCCGGCACGCCAGTCTTTCTGCTCCATGGCGATGCGGATACGGTGGTGCCGGTCCATCATAGCCGCGACTTCGCCGCAGCCCTCCAGAAACAGGGGGTGCCGGTCATGTACCGGGAAGCCCCCGGCGTGGGTCACGATGACATCATTGCTGAACCGTTCCAAGAGGAGATCGTGGCGTTCCTGACCGCGCAACCGGTTGCATGACAGTTTTGTTGGACGATGTTGGGGCCACCCTTTTGGAAAAGGGTGCTCCCTTTTGCGGATTCCGCAGGCCGCCCCAGTTGCCCCAATCATGGATTTTTGCACTGGAGCGGCCTGCGAAATCCGCAAAAAAGATACAAAAAGGTTTGACGGAGGGTTTGGGAACCGCCTTTCCTCAAAAGGGGGTTCCCAACCGAACTTTTTGCAATGGAGTAAAAGCGATGACCAAGACCGTCCAGGCATTGGAGTTCCCCGGCGTGGTTGGGGACGGCAGGAACGACGACACCGCCGGCTTGCAGGCGGCGCTGGACAGCGGCGCCGCCACGGTCGTCCTGTCCGCGCCCCCCGCGCATTACCTGATCAGCCGCGCGCTGGCCATCCATTCCGGCCAGACGCTGGCGGCCGACCGCAACGCGGTGATTAGCCTGGCCGACCATGCCCATGCCCATCTGCTGACCAATGCGGACCATGAGCAGGGCAATCACCACATTACGGTGACCGGCGGCATTTGGGACGGCAACAACGCGCACCAGACCTGCTTGTACCACCAGAATGGCGGGGACTGGCAGGTGCCCTTTGACCCCCAGAGCTACCAGGGCGTCCTGATGCAGTTCAACCGGGTCACCGACCTGCGGGTGGCCCATCTGACGCTCAAGGACCCGGAGATGTTCGGGTTCCAGGCCGGAAACCTGCGGCGGTTCACCATTGAGGACATCACCTTCGATTACAACATGCTACGCGGCAACATGGACGGCATTCATCTGCACGGCAATTCCCACGAGGGGCGCATCGTCAACCTCAAGGGCGCCACCAATGACGACCTGGTGGCCCTCAATGCCGACGACGGCAGCATTGCCGAGATGAGCCGCGGCCCCATCACCGACATCCTGGTGGACGGCGTCTGGGCCCAGGACGGCTACACCGCCGTACGCCTGCTATCGGCCGGTTCGCCGATCCGGCGGATCAAGCTCGCCAACATCTTCGGCACCTACCGCTACAACGTCGTGTCCTTCACCAATCATCAGGTGCATCCCGGCGAGCCGAGCACCTTTGACGACATTTCCATTCAGGGTGTGTTCTGTGCCAAGTCGACGCTCGGCATGGAGCCGGCGGCGCTGGCCGGTTTCGGGGCAATCCTGGCCCCGATCTGGATCGATGCGCCCGCGGTGGTGTCCAGTCTGACCCTGCGCGACTACCACCGCACGGAGGAGCGTCATCCCGTCGCCGACATTGAGATCGAGCCCGGCGCGACGGTCAAAAACCTGGTGCTCAGCGACGTGGTGGTGAAGAACCGCTGCGCCGCCCCCATGCATCTGCTGCACAACCGCGGGACGGTTGAGAATCTGAGCTTGGTGAACGTGCTGGCCACCGCGGCCGGGGCGGGCGCCGGCAGTGCCGTGGTCAAAAACGACGGCACCCTCCACCGCTCCAGCCACTTCGGCGTCGTGGCCACCGGCTACGAAGCCGGGCCGGCTTGATCCCTTTGCTGGACGCTGTTGGGGCCACCCTTTTGGAAAAGGGTGCTCCCCCCGCCCTTCGCGCTGTGCAGCCCCGGCTCTGCCGGGTCGCTCACACGTTCGCTCTGGATCCCCCTTCCTAAAACTTTTGGATCTTAAACCGGAGGGGCGCTTCCGCCACAAGCATCTATCTCTGATCTACATTTTGCCAGAATGGCTT
>CAITYL010000175.1 GCA_903896595.1 uncultured Lentisphaerota bacterium | reverse complement strand
TGTGCCCGGAGTGCCGGGGCGAGCGTGCGGCGTTGGTGGCGGCGGTTGATAACGGGGTAGTTGAGGAACTGAAGAACAGCACTGCCGGCTCCGACAATACCATGCGTGTCTCCCGTTTGGCCAAGCAACTGGAGGACGATGCAGGAATAAAACCGGACCTCGCCCGGTGGGCGGTCGAGTCGTTCGCCGGTTTGTTCGAGATCAAGTTCACGCAGGCCGGAACCGACGGACCACCATCCGGCGACATTGGGACCGTCCCGCCAAAGGTGCCACCGGTTTCCGGTGGAATCAGTGTCGAAAACTGCTTGCGCCGGAGTTGGAAGCTGTTGGCGACCGCCCCAACAATGGTCATTGGCGGCATGGCGATCTTTGTGTCGATTTCGGTGTTGTTCTATTTATTTCCCTTCAATACGGTGCCGGCCGGTGGTTCATCACCCCAGGTCACCCCGTCGAACCACTACCCGAACACGGTCGGTTACTGGAACCAGTGGGCCGCGCTCCGAAAACAACACGACGATGCCGTAAATCCGCTGAAGGAAAATGAGATTGTCGAGCACACGCTGAAATGCGCCGAGTGGGATGAATGGATCGCAACACAGACTATCTCCATCTCTCAAGCCGCCGTAGATCCGGAACTTATCACCTTGGCTGTTGACTTCACATCGTACTACCGCAGGCGAGTTGAGCGGTGGCGGTATCAGGCGGCTCTGATGAAGGCGGCCACCGACCTCAGGGCACGCGGAGACTCGGGGTGGACTCTTGTTGAGGCGGTTGTGCGAGGTGCCCTTGGTGATCCATTTGGAGTAACGACCGAGATGCTGACGGCGGAAAACCAGTTGCAGGGGGAAGCAGAGAAGTTCCTCTCGGCAGTCAGGGACGGCAATAAACAGTTCGACGACCTACGAACACGGCGCGACCACATCCGCGCCAAGATCATCGCGACGTACGGGAAGGACGTTTCACAGTAGATCGAACTACCAAGAAAGGAGGACAAAATGGATGCGCAATTCCCTGATATAGGAGTCCAGAAAGCATGGCAACGAGCCGGGAGACAATGAGAGTGCATGCCGGACGGCGCGGAGTGTTCAGGTTCGAGGTTGATACGGTAGGCGGCGCCGCGCTTTTGGCCAAGCTGTTCCAGGAACCCGGCGGCCGCCAGCTTTTGCAGCATCTCGGTGATGTCCGCGGGATGGGCGGTGGACAGCTCTTGGAGGCGGGCGGCTCCCGGTGATGATCAAGACGTCGCCTGTTGCAACCCCGTCCGGTCGGTCTATGGTATTTGTAAGAATTTCTTACTTATACCACAACAGGAGCATCCCCATGGAACTCTGCATCACCAGCGTCTCATCCAAGGGACAGGTCGTTATTCCGGGGAACATCCGGGCCAAGCTCGGGCTGGCCGCCGGCGCGCGGCTGGTGGTGATGACCGATGGCGAACACGTCTTGATGAAGCCGGTTGCGCCGCCACGCATGGAAGAGTTTGCAACTCTCGTCAAGGAGAGCCAAAAAGCCGCCAAGGCCGCCGGGCTCACGAAAGCCGACCTGCAAGCCGCCATCGTGGAGGTTCGCCGTGCGCATCGTCATTGACACCAACGTTCTGGTCTCGGGCATCTTTTGGGGCGGCGTCCCGCACCGGTTGTTGTCCGCTTGGATAGCGGGGGAAATGGAAGTTTGTGCCACCCCGCAAGTGCTGTCGGAATATTGCGACGTGATTGACCGCCTAGCCGGCCGGTGCGCCCGACAGGATTTGGCTAAACGCTGGAAAGCGTATCTTTTTGAACATCTAACCCTGATCGCGGAATCCCGGCCATACCAAGGCGTCCGCGACCCCAAGGACGACAAATTCATCGCCTGTGCTTTAAGCGCCGGCGCCAGTCTTCTGGTCAGTGGCGACGATGACTTGCTCACACTTCGCGAAGTTGAAGGTGTGAAAATTGTCAAAGTTTCGGATTGGCACAAATCCCATCGTCGATATCTGTGATTTGGCCTGATGGGCGGAACCAACGTCACATGCCCCACTCGATGTCATCCCGCAATGGCTATTGGCTGGCGCTCGCCTGTGTACTGATTGGCACCGCCTTTGCGGGGGGCAACCCCTGCCGGGCGCAAGATGCCGCTGCTACGCCTACACCAACGGGCGCTTCCGCCATAGTTGCGGAAACCGCAGCCCCCGTACAGCAGGAAGCCGCGCTCAAGGCCGCGCTGGACGTCGCCGTGAAAACGCACGGGGAGACGCATGAGGCGACCATTCTTGCCCTGCTGCGGCTGGCGGAGTTCTATTGTCAGCAGGGCTCGCCGGCCGCCGCTACACCGTTGCTCCGGCGGGCCGTGGCGGCGGAGGAACAGATCGGCGGCCCGGCGCACCCCGTTACCTTGGACGGGATCGAAAAGCTGGCGGGGGTGTATGGCTTGACGGGCGAGTATGCCAGGGCGGAGCCGCTGCTCCGCCGTCTGGTCAAGGCCCGTGCCCGCAAGCTGGGGGATGCGCATCCGGATACCCTGCAAGCGGCCATGCTATTGGCGCGGGTATGCGAAGCGCAGGGAAAGACCGTGGTCGCCGAGCAATTATTCCGGGAGGTCTTGGCGCAGCAGGAACGGACGCTCGGTGACCGCGATCCACAGTTGCTGTCCCCGTTGCTCGGCCTGGCCGGGCTGTTGCAGCGCCAGGGCGATTACACGGCGGCGGAAAAGCTGTTCAAACGGGCCGTGGCCATCCAGGAGACGGTCGCGGGCAAAGAGCATCCAGACACCCTGCGGCTGACCGGTGAACTGGCGATGGCGCAGGCTGCGGCGGGCAATGACGCCGCCGCCGAGGCATTGCTCCGGCAGCTGCTGGTGGTCCAGGAACGGGTGCTGCCCCCGGATGACCCCGACCTCGCGCAAACGCTCAACAACCTGGGCCAGGCGTGCTGGGCGCGGGGGGACGTGGCGGCGGCGAAGCCGTTGTTCACGCGTGCCTTGGAACTGCGGGAGCGGCGGCTGGGGGCGGCGCATCCGGCGACCTTGCAGTCGGCCGCCTGTCTGGCGATGCTGTATTATGGGACGGGCAATTACGCGGCGGCGGAGCCACTGTTTCAGCGTGTGCAGGCGGGCCGGGAGCGCCTATGGGGCCGGGATGATCCCGAGACGGTGCGGGCGGCCAACAATCTGGCCTATCTGTATCTGGCGCGGGGCGAGGTCGTGGCGGCGTGGGGGTTGTTGGCGGCCAGTCCGGACGCGCCTTTTCAGGTGCAGGCGCGGTTGCTGACGGGAGGGACCGAGCGGCAACGGCTGGCGGCGGTGGCGGGACAAACCGTTTTTTGGGCGTCCCGAAGTCTGGCGCTGTCGTTGCTGGCTCAGCAGCCGCTGTCGGCGGAGATTCAGGTACCCGCCACCCGGCTGGCGGCAACGGCGGTGCTACGGGGCAAGGCGGTGGTGCTGGACTCGTTGTTGGAGGACCGGGACCGGCTCCTGGGCGCGGCGGCGGCGCAGGTGTCCTATGACCGGCTCCAGGCGTTGCGGGACCGGTTGGCGACACTGACACTGAATCCGCCCCGGCCGCCGACCGGAGCAAATATTGTGGTTTTCCAACAGGCACGGCAGACGGAGCTGAATACTTTGACGGCGGAGTGCGAAAAGCAGGAGGCGGAACTGGCCGGCCAGGCGGCGGTCATTGGCGGCACGCGCCGGGCGCTGCGGATAACCTGGGGCGAGGTGCAACGAGGGCTGGTCCCGGACACGGCACTGGTGGAGTTTATCGCTTTCCCGCTGATCACCAAGGCTCCACCTGGGCAGCCGCCGCCCGCGCCGGCCATGACTTATGCCGCGCTGGTGCTGCGACACACGGGGGAGCCGGAGTTCGTGTTTCTCGGGCCGGCGGCGGAAATTGACCAAGCGGTGGCGGCCTGCCGCGAGGCCGGAGGACGACAGCCCAAGGGTATCAACGGAGAAGCCGTTGGCATCCACGGGACGGGGCCGCAGGCAAAAAAGAATCGGGCGGAGCAGCAATTAAAACTGAACCGAGAGGAACGGCAGTTGTGGGAGGCCTTGTACGCACGCCTCTGGCAACCGCTGGCGGGCAAGGTACAGGGCTGCCAGCGGGTCTATGTGAGCCCGGACGGTGACCTGAACTTCATCCCGTTCGGCGCCCTGCGTGATGCCGCCGCCGGCCAGTGGCTGGCGGAACGCCACGAGATCGGCTATCTCACCAGCGGTCGCGACCTGGTGCGGGCGCCGGTCACCGCGCCGGTTACAGGAACGGATGCTTTGTTCGGGGACCCGGACTTTAATGTGACGGCCAAGCGACCTGGCGGAACACCGTCACCCACCGGTACGGCGGCGGCGCGTTCGTTGGTTGCCGCCGCCGCCCCGGTGCCGCTGGCCGGCCCGCCGGACGCGGCCTGCCGGGACTATCTGCGTGGCCAGGCGATATGGGCGCTGCCGGAAACGCGGCGGGAAGTGGACGGCATCTGCGCACTGCTGGTGAAAAACCACCGAACCGTTGAGGTGGCGTGCGGCCAGGACGCAACCAAGACGCGGCTAAAAACGGTGGAGCATCCCGGCATCCTGCACCTGGCCACACACGGTTTCTTTATCCCGATGCAGGCAGGCGTGACGGCGGCCACCCGCGACGGAGCGGGCGACAGGGATATGGCGGAACTCTTGAATCTTAAAATGGGGACGGTGGAAAACCCGATGCTCCGGGCCGGGCTGTTGTTGGCGGGGGCCAAGGCCGCCGTGGCGGGGAGCGTGACCAAGGCCGGGGATGACGACGGCATCCTCACTGCCCAGGAGGCGAGCTATCTGAAGCTGGCCGGTACGGATCTGGCGGTGCTCTCTTGCTGCGAGACGGGCCTGGGCGAGAACCGTTCCGGCGAAGGGGTGCAGGGACTGCGCCGGGCGTTCGGCGTGGCCGGTGTGCGCCAGTTGGTGATGAGCCTGTGGGCGGTCAGTGACGCCAATACCAGCACCTTGATGCAGGAGTTCTACGGCGAGTATCTGAAGTCCGGCGATGCCGTTGCGGCCATGACGCAGGTACAGCGCCAGCACCTGCGCGCCGCGGCGGCCGCGCCGGACACGTTGGCGGTCCGCGACTGGGCTGCGTTCCTGGTCAGCCTCCAGGCGCGGCCCAATGTAACCAAGGGCTTGTAGCCCGCCAGATCGACAACGTAACGTGACACAGGCACTCGTTGCAGAAACCCGGCGTTCCGTTACCTTACATACGCACGGATGACGGGGGTATCGCCGGGGTTCCGGCGTGGAGTGGGCATGGAACCGATTTCCCAAGGATTGCTGGAACGCTGCAAGCGGGGCGAGGATGCCGCGTGGCGGGAGTTTTATGGCCGGCTGCACCTCCTGCTGCGCCTGGCGGTCTTTCGGCGGGCGACGGGCATCACGGAGCACGAAGTCGACGACATTGTGCAGGAGGCCCTGCTGGAACTCACCCGGAAGTTCCGCGAACTGGACAACCCTGCCGGGTACGCGTTGCGGGTGGCGGTGAACAAGGCCGTGGACTGGGTGCGCGACCGGAAACGTGCGAACAACACCGTCTCGCTGGACAGTCAGTTGGGTGCTGGCGCGGGTGCAGCAACGGAATCCCTGGGTACCGGACTGGCGGATGACAAACGCTGGTACGAGGGGCGCATGGTTGACGAAGGGCTGGATTTGTTGCGCCAGGCCTTGGCCCAGTTCCAAGGGCATGAATGCCACGGCTTGATTTACGGTAAGTATTACGATGAACTGTCCTACCGTGAACTGGCCGCGCACTGTCACCTGGCGGAGGATCAGATCGGGCCGCGCTTGGCGCGCTGCGTGGACCGGCTCCGGCGGCTGCTCAAGGCGAACCCGGATCATTGGTGCGCCGTGCGGGCCGTCACGGAATACGGTGCCCGTCAAGGGGAGGCTCTGCCATGAACCAGCGCGACCCTGACAGTGTGAAAGTGGCCGAGGAACTGTTCGCCCATGAAGAGCTGACGGCCGGGAATGCCCCGACAGGTGGAACTCCGACTGATGCTGATGCCGGGCGCGAAGCGGTCCGGCGGGAGTTGCTGGAACTGGATCGGGCACTCAAGATCGCCGTGCCGGCGCTGCCGGGGCCGGAAAAAGAACAGGAGTTTCTGGATCGGGTCATGGTAGCCACCGCCGATGCCCGCGCCGAACTACGGGCAAAAGCAGCGGTGGCGGTGCAGCCGGGTCAAGAAAATGCGCAGGCCTTGGTGGACCGGGTCATGGCAGCCACCGGTGACGTCCGTGCGGATCTACGGGCGCGGGCGGCGGTTGCGTCCCGCCGCCGGTTCAAGCTACTGGCATGGACCGCGGTGCCATTGGCTGCCGCAGCCTGCTTCTGTTTCTTGTTCTTCGCGCCAACGGCCACCAAGGAACGGCCGATTCTGATCATCAATGCGCTGGGCGATGGCGCCATGCGGGGCGGGGCTGATGACTGGGCATCCGCCTGCGGCCAGGCGGTACAGGAAGAGCTGTCCCAGCACCGGCACGGCGTGACCCTGACCCAGGCCACTGCCGGGCAACTTTCCCTGGAGGAGTTGGCCAAGCGGAATCCGCAAAGCGCGGTCCTGCTCATGCTGGAGCCGGGGGCGCTGGACAATACCCTGTCCGTCAAAGTCTACGACACCAGAAGCAACCGCATCCTCCAGCAAAAGATCATGCCGATCAACCCGCAGGACTGGCGCGCCGTGTCCCGTCAAATCAACGCGGTGGTCAAGCAGGCCCTGCCGGACGGGTGATGTGCCTCTTCAATGGAAGGCGTTCATGCCACCGGCCACCCGTCATGGAAATCAGCGTGGATCTGTTACATGTCCCTACCGCCAGTGGGTTGTTAATATGTGATAGAAAAAACTCTTGCTTACCGCCGCAACCGGGCTTATGTTGAAAACAAGGGTTTTGGTCGTTGTGATTGCGGATGCACCCGGCAATTGCGTCTGGACGAAAATCTTATGTCGCTGACGGGAGGAAGAGATGAGTCTGATCATCGCCGTGAGATGCAAGAACGGTTGCCTCGTTATCGCGGATCGGCGCACTCACATCAAATGCGGCGGCACTCAGAGCCACCGGGATAACTTCCTTAAGGTCCTGAAGCAGGATGGCTACCTTGTTTGGAACCACGGCTACAACCGTATAGGCGACCAAGACTGGAAGTTGCGAGCATCAGAGATTACACCAGATCCAGCCAATCCGGTTTTCGCCAAAATCCAGCACGAAATGGAGACGAAGCCTGACAGGAAGGCATCCTACGTGTTCATGAACATGACGACGCTTTCCGAGGTGATTGTCTGCGCCGATACCGGGATCACGCTCAAGGACCACATGCCTAACGACAGGATTGTTTCTGGCAGTGGAGACAAGTATGTGGCATTGACTCTCCTCACCGACCTCCCAAAGAAGAAATGCGGCGATGTTCAGAAGCCGCTCGAACTGACATTCATGTCTGCGCATGCCAAGATGACCAAACAAGGCGGCATCGAGTTCTCACAAGACCACGACATCACCAGATTATAAAGTGAACAACCTGGTGGTGTAGACCCTCGTACCTTGGGCCACACACTTGCCATTAAGCGCGAGAAATGAGAATACCATCGTTCAACGAAGCGAGTCTGGAGCAGACATGTAACGTTCTGGGTGACACTGGGAGCGGCCTAACCGGAAGCGAGATCGGACGCTACCTCCGCGAGTGTGAGATCGCCGACCTAAACCCGGCGATGACCAAGCGTATCCGACTCTTTGACGCCCTCGTCGCACGTCAACGGAGTGACAGTTGCGCGAACAACGTGTGCGCATTCATTCAGCGCGTGATGAACCCGGTCCTACATGTCCAGTCGCCGGATTATTTCAAGAAGAAACAGTCCGAATTGAACCGGGTATTGTCCTTCGAGGGGCTCCGGCTGTCCGACGAGGGGAAGCTGGAGTCATGCAAGCAGGCGCGCACGATATCCGATGCTGAGGCCGCCGCAGGTCAACTCCGACAGAAGTTGATCGAGCGCGGCGTGCATCCAGACGTTCTCACGTTCTGTCGAGCGGAACTCGTGGGAGGGAACTACTTTCACGCCGTACTTGAGGCTGCCAAGAGCGTTGCCCAGAAAATCAGAGACAAAACGGGGCTTGCAGGCGATGGGGGGGAACTGGTTGACGAGGCGTTCGGCATAGGCAAGAAGGCCTACCCTGTTCTTGCCTTCAATGCTCTGTCTACAGATTCGGAGCAGAGTGAGCATAGGGGGCTGATGAATCTGATGAAAGGCTTCTTCGGGACTTTCCGAAACCCAACGGCTCATGCGCCGCGCATTGCATGGAAGGTTACGGAGCTGGATGCGCTGGACATGATGACGGTCGCATCCCTGTTACACCGGAGACTTGATGAGGCCGTGAAAACAGGCGCTTAGCAGCGGCGTTGAACAAACCCGCTGCACGGCAACATGCGACCCCCACCCACGCCAGTAGCAGCCCCCCTTGCATCGACCCCGTCTCTTGCTCCTTTGCCCGCGCCCCTCACGCCTCAATCACCCTGTGCCCGTACACGCCGATGACCGTGGTCCGGCCGACTGGGGTCTCCCGGTTCTGGTGCTGGTGGCCGTGGATGACCAACTTCGGCTCGGCCCAATGGCTGTAGTCGGTCAGCGCGTCAAAGCCCTGGTGAACGCCGTCCTCGCGGTCGTGGATGCCGTGCGGTGAGTTGTGCGTGACGAGGATGTCCACCGGCGGGAAGTCCGCCAGGAGCCGGTGTGCATCGGTCTGGTCATGGAGGAAGACGCCGCGGGACTTGTACTTCCAGCAGCCGTTCAGGCCGCCGATGCGCAGGCCACCATGCTCGACCACCCGGAGATGCAGGTCCTCAATGGGGCCAGTAAATGGTTCAACCCACTTTCGTGGCCATCTCCGCCACGACGCGGAACGCCCGCTCCACGTCGAACGCCGCAAAATCCTCGCGTCGCAATACCGGACGCAACTGCGGCTCGATTTGTTGCCGTAGCTCAGCCAGACGTTGTTCCGAAACATCCACCGGAGCATTGCCCCGTACCGCCAGTTTCCTCCGCACCTGCCTGACCAACTCCTCGTCATCCGTCCGCAGGCCCAACTTCCGTACCGCGTAATCCAAGTCAAAGAAATCGCGTGCCGCCACCTCCCGCCGTGACAACGCCGCACGGAATTTCTCCGCAAACGCCTCAACCTTGGCGATGCAGAGCACGGATACTGGAGCCACCATGGCGCCTCCATTCAACGGATTGAGCACCGCAGTTCGCGCGTCCCCCGAAACAGCCGGCATGATAAGCGGCTCCCGCAACGCCACCTCGATCTTGACCGTCTCATCCTGCCCGGTGGCCAATGATCGGTAACTCACGCTGCCGACATACTGGGTCGAGTTATTGGCGCCGGCCAATGCCTCTTTGATGCGGAAGCACGGCAACGCCTCCACCAGCCTGGAGAATGCCTCCTTCACGGGCGCAGCCAAACGCCGCCGCTCTGTTCTAGTGCTGTCGGCCTCCACGGGGATAACAAAATCCAAGTCCTCGCTCAGGCGGAAAAAGTCAGCGTAAATTTTGGCCAGACAAGTGCCGCCCTTGAAGACCAGGCCGGGCGCCTTGGCCGCCAAATAGTCCAGCATGATCGTGCAGTAATAGTCTTTCTCCACCAGCCGCGCGGCAAACGTTGTTTCCGCTTCGGTAAAATTCAACGCTTCCCCAAAACGGTCCGGGTCTTCATGCAGTCGCAACATGCCGGGCTTAGTTTTTGTCATTTTCCACCACGCCCCATCGTTGATTGATCGGCCCCCGTTTCGGGGCGCGGGGCAGCCACGGAATCGGGCTGCTGGTTGGCTTGACCGCCCGTTCCAGTTTCTGCAACAACGCGTCCTCCACGCCCTCCCGCTCCAGCAACAACCCCAGGCGCCGGATCGCGCCCGTGTCGCCGTAGCGCAGCATGCACCGCACCAGTTCATCCGGGCTTACGCGGCCGGCCTTCAATTCTCCGCGGATCCAGTCATAACCGCGCGGAATGCCGTTGAACCGTGACCAGTCATAAACCGCGTCCACCAACGTCCGTACCCGCGAGGCGTAGACCGCCGTCACCCCGTCGGGCGTCTGGAACGTTTCGGTGTCGCCCAGCCGCGCATCCGCCACTTTGATGAACATCAAGGTCACGCCCCCGACCTGGCGTTCGCCGGAGAGCCGGTTATTGCAGGCGTAAAGCCGATTCGGCACCTGCTCATCAAGGCCATAGCGGTTGAACGCATTCGGCCCGCACACCTGGAACGTGCCCCCCACGGTGGCCATCAGCGTGTCCAGCGCCAGAAACTCGCCCGGACTCCATTTGCCTCCCAGCGGCAGCCGGGGGGGCACCAGATACACCCCGCGCCATACCCGCGCGATCATTCCCGCCTGCGACAACCGGCTCAGCACCTTGCGCTCTTGCGGCGCCGTCAGACTGAGCGGTTCGCGCAAATCGCCGGCGCGAACCACTTGCAGCCTGCGCATCTGCGCGTAGGCCAGGACTTGCGCCTCCTGCCGTCCGATCATACTTTTCATAGCTGTACTCTATTACATCGATAATCCACTCGCAAGGGATTTACCAACAAATACAATACAGGCTATCAGAAAAAGCGCGGGATAGGGGGCGTAAATACGTCGCGAGCCATGTGGCCGAGACCTGCGTCCGAATGCAATCAGTGCCGGCGACGGTGCGGACCATGGCCAGGTTGGCGCCATTCGCGGCACTGGCGGCAAGTTTTCATGCTGGTCGGCGACATACTGACAGTCGTACACGGGTGCTCGGACGTGCATTCCTGTTGATTGGTCAATGCGTTTTGCTTACACTTCCATCATGCCGGTTATAGTGATGGCATGAAGAAACCAACCGCCATCGGCCGCAATCTGTCCCGAGCGTGGCCAACCCTGAACGAACGTGAGCGCCGCCTGGCCGCCGCCGCTGAAGCCGTGCGCTTGGGGCACGGCGGAGTGACGGCGGTCAGCCGGGCCACGGGGCTGTCACGGGTGACCATCCATAATGGCATCCGGGAACTGAACGATCCACACTTGGAAGCCGGCCAGGTTCGCCGCCCTGGGACCGGCCACCGGCGGTTGGAGGCGATGGCCCCGGACATCACGGTGAAACTTGAGTCATTGCTTGAGCCGGTATCCGGTGGCGACCTCGAAGCGCCGTTACGTTGGACCTGCAAAAGCATGCGGGCACTGGCGGATGAACTGACCGCGAACGGGTACCCGATCAGCCATGAGAAGGTCATCCAGCTGCTCCGCGGACTGGGTTACAATCTTCAAGGGGGCCGGCCGGCGGCGGAAGGATCAGAACTGCTGAACCGGGCCGCCCAGTTCCGGCACGTCAACCAGCAGGTCAAAGACGCGCTGGCCAAAAACCTTCCGGTGATTGCGGTGAACACCATGAAAAAGGTGACTGGCGCCGCCGTGACCGGACAAACTGCCAGGTTCGTCAATCAGGAGACCAAGGACGGCCCGAGCGCTTTTGCGGTCGACTCAATCAACATGTGGTGGCAAAACGAGGGGAAACAGCTTTACCCTGCGGCGGACCGCCTGCTCATCATCACCGACTGCGGCGGCAGCCACATTCATCAGCACAAGCGCTGGATGATCGCGACCTGGAAATTGGCGAAGCAAATCGGCCTGCCCATTGCCGTCTGCCACCTGCCGCCCGGGACCAGTAAATGGCACAATGTCGCACATCGGCTTTTTGCCTTCATCTCGTCCAGTTGGCAGGGACAGCCGCCCTGTGACAGCGAAACCATCGTCAGCCTGATTGCCGCAACGCCCCTAGCACGGGGCCTGGACGTGAACTCCCGGCTGGACCACAGCAAGCACCCGCCCAAGTTAGAGAACCCCGAACTCAGCGGCTGGCGGTCGATCATCAGCCGTGACAGAGTTCGTGGCAAATGGAACTACGTCGTCAAGCGGTGATTCGATGGTGGTAGCCGCGGGGACGTTGGAAAATAAAGGCAATGTTCCTGCCGGCGGTCGACAGAACCCATGCCCGACATAAATGCCGCCGTGGTCGAGGTTCAGAAAAAGAAGCCCGTGCCGGCCGGGGCCAGGCAGCAGGTCCCAGCCTACCGTCCGTGCAGGGCGTCCCACACCAGGCCGACAATGAGGCCGCTGATATCGTCCGGCTCGGCCGTCCCTGACCAGCTGCCCTCACGGCAGCCGCTCTGGAAGTCGGCGAACCGCTCGTTACGGTTTGATAACGGATCGCTTCGTCGGCGTTACCACACGCCATGGCGCATTTTGGCGCGGTAAGCGCGGGGGGAAATCTGGGCACTAATCTTAAACACCTTGCTGAAAAATAAAGGGTCGTTAAACCCGGCTTCTTTGGCGATTTGGCCGATCGGTTTGTCGGTATGCGCCAGTTGCGACATAGCCTGGTTGAGGCCTTGATGGTTTTGATAGACGATGGGCGACATGCCTAAGGCGTCCTTGAATAATGCCGAAAATCGCGATGACGACAAGTCGGCCAACTGCGCCATCTCATCCAGTTTCAGGCTCGGGGGTATGTATAATGATGCTTCCGGGGCCACGTTCAGGCGTGCCAAGACCGGGGACAGCCGGTGCAACTGGTCCAGTAGACGGTTCGTTTCATCGCGTGCGGGGCTAGCCTCGACAATCAAGGTGACTAATTTGCATTCAAGGTGCTTGTACTTTGTTAGCAGCAATAGCGGGGCGTCGTCGCCGGTCATCAAGCGTGTCCGTAATCCTGTAAGTTCATCGCAGATGGCGGTCATTTCCGCCGCTATGTCACCGCGCCAGATTAGCGGTGGTATAAAGAAGCGAAAAACGTCCACGGTACTGAAAAGGGTTATTCGAAAGTACACACAACGGATGACGGAGACGGTGCCGCTGGTGTTGGTAAAGCGATGACGGACGCTCGGTTGCATTAGGAATACTTCGCTGGATCGCATGTCCTGTGACGGTTCGTCCTCGGTCACCAATTGGATTTCTCCTCCTGCAATGAATCCGCAGACTGCCTCGGGGACGATGCGCCAGCCGGTGGAACGCTGTGGCTTGATCTTGGTCACGTCATTTCCTACGTACTCGAACCGTAGCGTGGTGTTGAGCAGTTCAAGCATGGTATCTGAGAGTTTTATCGCGTTCATCGTTTCATTCTTTTTAAAAAAGTGAGACTTTGATTTAGAAAAGCCACTCGCAACCAGACGTAGACGTTCCTCCATAATTCGGGCTTAATGCACCGGGGCTATTTACCGTTGGCCATTGTTGTTTTTTTCCCGAGCATAGCCAGGGCGCGGTCACGTGATTCCTGCCAGTCCGTGGCGGTCATGCGCTCCAAAACCTGGACCAGCTCGCCGATATTCTCACTGGTGAGAATATTCAGTGTCTCTGCTGGCAGGGCCAATCGCGTAGGACTGGCCACGGATGCAAATAACCCGGACGGCAGTGACTGGATCACCTTGCGGGCGCTTTCCATGCCGGCCTGGATGTAATGTTCGCGGCTTACCTGCGTGGTGTGCCCGAGCATTTGGGCCACCTGTTCCGCGGACGCCCCGGCCCGGACCGCCATGCTGGCCACGCTGGAACGCAGTGAGTGGAAGCCACGAAGTCGCGTTCTGAGAAGATGGCCTGGGGTGACAGGTCCGGTTGTCGCCAGCCCGCATTTACGGAAGTGTGTGCCGACCAGCAGCGACACACTCGGCCGATCCTTCCGGTAACGCCCGGCAAGACCAGGCAACACGAGCCCTTGTCGCTGTTCCTTGGGGGTCTCATTCAGCAACTGGAGAAGGTCGGGATGCAGGGGCATCACCGCCAGTTTAGCGGTCTTGCTGGCTTGTTTATGAATCACGCCGGTGATGGAATCAATATCTTCCCAGCATAACTGAACGCAGTCACCCAGCCGTAAGCCGGTAAAAATACCAAGTGCCAGCAGGATGCGCAGTTCACCCGTGGCGGCATGACACACCTTCATCAACTCATCCAAGGTCAGGGGTTCACGGCTTACGGGTTTGCCTGCGTACATTGATACGGCTGAAAACGGGTTGCGCGCATCCTCCAGGCCGGCATGACGACAAATACTGCGGAGCGTCAAGATGATGACATTATGTCGGTGAGAGGAAAGCTTGCCGCCTTGGCGCAACAGTTGGGAGTACGTCGCACCGTGTTCGGGCGTCAATTCTTGCAGATAAGTAGGGGCAGGGGGTACCTGCGCCAGGAAGCCCAGAAACTTCCGCCAGCAGCTCTCGTTATCCTTGATCACCGATGAAGACAACGCGTGGCGGGTGCGCCCACGGACGGTCTCGATCAGGGGAAACCGTTCCCAGACCTCAGCCAACGGCACCCGCAACCGTTCGGCCTTGGCGGCTTTGGCGGCGTCCTCGGCGTCCATGATGGCGGTATAGGCGCGCTTTGTGCGCTCCACACTGCTGGAGGCGGTATATGGGTTGATCAGGCCCTTCAACTTTGACTCGGCCGTCTCGCGGTTGTGGATCTCCTGTCCCAGCGCCAGGCGGATGCGTTTTCCGTTGTGCTGGTATGCAGCATACCAGCTTCCGGGGGTCGTGCGTTCCTGAACCCGCGGGATTTCCTTGCCCTGCTTGTCGCGCTTGTAGACGGTACCTTGGGTTGTCCGCGCCATAAGCCTGATATTCCTTGAAACGTCCTTGGACGTTCTCGGACAAAATACCGCCACATGACCGAATAACAACCACATTCCTGCCACAAGAAAAGCCTTTGTCAAGGGTGTTTTGGCGTGTTGCGAGAGGGGTAATTCACCCCTTTTGGAAGTGCCAATCGCGACTTTTTTAGTCTTAAATAGGGTATTCAGCACGGTCTCCATATTTATACAATAAACTGCTGTAAAGATAGATACGATTTTTACAAACGCATCGGTATTGACTTCCCCTTATTCGGGCTTAGATTATCTCCTTGTTTACCTCCGGGCCGGAGTGGCGGAATTGGCAGACGCGCTGGACTCAAAATCCAGTGACCTTATCAGTCGTGCGGGTTCGATTCCCGCCTCCGGTACCATGTTTCCAGCGGCCGTGCCTGCTGGAACCGCAAGGAACTATTCCCGTCGGCGCCGGTCAGAGTGAGGGTTGCCGTCAGCGTTCACCCGCACCGTCAGTCCGCGCATAGTGGAGTGTTGCCCCCGTGCTCTCCGACCGTGATTATATCCGCCGCCCCGCCTGGACGCCGCGCCGCGAAAGCTCCATGACCAGCGTGCTGGTCTGGACGACGGTGGTCGTCTATGTCCTGCAATGGCTGACTCAGGACCAGATCACCCGCTGGCTATGGCTGCAGCCGTATGAGATCCAGCACTTCCAGTTCTGGCGGCTCGGCACCTACTTGTTCGTGCATGGCGGTTTTTTCCACTTGTTCATGAACATGTGGGCGCTCTATCTGTTCGGGCGGCCCTTGGAAGCCGCCATGGGCGGCAACCGGTTCCTTAACCTCTATTTCACCAGCGGCATCATTGGCGGCTTGGTCTGGCTGTTTTTCAACTGGCAGTCGCCGGGCACGCCGGTAGTGGGCGCCTCCGGCGCGGTGTTCGGCGTGATGATGGCTGCCGCCATGAAATTTCCCAATGAGCGGATCATGCTGCTCATTCCGCCGGTGGTCATGCGCCTGAAGACCTTTGTCATTATCTATGCCGCCATCGAATTGCTGTTTGAGCTGACCCGGTTCGGCGGCAATGTGGCCCACTTGGCGCATTTGGGCGGCATGCTGGGGGCGTTCCTGTTCATGCGCAATCTGTACACCCCGGCCGCCCTCCGCCGCCTCGGTGATGATATTGCGGCGTCCTGGCGCAATTGGCGCGCCCGCCGGCGCCGCGGCCAGTTCACCCTTGATCCGCGACCTGATGCGCCCCCGGTCTCCCCGGCCGACGCCGCCCGTTTCTCCGCCGAGGTGGACCGGGTCCTCGACAAAATCGGCCGCGATGGCATCCAAAGCTTGTCCGCGGACGAACGCCGCATCCTGGAGAAAGCCCGCGAGCGCCTCCGCGCCCGCTGAAGTTAGCTTGAATGATTCACCATCCTGGCGATTAACCGCGAAAGAACACAGAGAGCGCGAAAGAAAAATCCGGCCCCGCATTTTCTTTTGCGATCTTTCGCGTTCTATCGTGGTGAATATGCATTAAAAGCTACAGGGAGTCGTCTCACGCGGAGGCGCGGAGTTCGCGGAGTGTGGCGGTTGGGCAGACCAAAACTCCGACCCGTCGGACAGGTCTGACGGGTCAGACAAGTCCGATATTTTTAAGGAATGGCTGTTATGCGCTTTCGTGCCTGCCTCATCGGCTCTGCCGTTGTCCTGGCCGCTTTGGCGGGCGGCATCCCGGTGCTCCGCGCCGATCTGATCGTGCTGCGCGACGGCCATGAATATGAAGGCGACTTGGTCGCCGCCGCCGGCGACACGGTTCGGTTCCGGGTGGCCGGCCGCGAACAGAGTTTCCCGCGTGCCGACGTTGTGCATATCCGCCTCCAGTCCGCCCTGGCCTGGGCCGGTTGCCGTACGGCCGCCGAGATTCCCGACCCCCTGTTCCAAGAAGTGTGGAAGACCCCGTGCGACCCGCGCACCTGGCCCGGTGCCGACCAACTGCTCCTGCTCAGCCTGGACCGGGTCCGCCTGCGCACCGCGCAAACCTGGGACCTGGAACACCGAAGCATTACCGCCGTGCTCAAGGAAAGCGGCGAAAGCGCGTCCCTGGCCGAGGTGACCTTCCGGGCCGACGCGGAACGGGTGACCCTGGACCACGGCGTCACGGTGCGGCCGGATGGCACGGTCCTGCCCCTGCGCGATACCGCCGTGCAGTTCGAGGCGCCCCTGGCCGGTCACCCGCGCTACGACACCCTGCGCCGCCGCCGGTTCGCCCTGCCGGAGGGCAAGCCCGGCAATCTCCTGGACGCCGCCTGGCGCCTGGAACGTTTTCGTCCATTGCCGGAACAGTACTTTCAACAGGAGTATCGCTTCGGCGGTACCACGCCGGCCCGGCAGATCCGGGTGGAAGTCGACGCCCCCGCCGCTGTCGGCCTGCGCTGGGCGCTGATGAACGACCCGGCGCATACCGTTACGCACCGCGTCGAATCCCTGCCCGGCGGCGGCCAGCGCCATGTCTGGGAACGCGCCAATGCGCCCCAGCTTCTGCCCGAACCGATGATGCCTCCGGTGGACGATCTGGTGCCCGTTCTGGTGGTGACCGCCGGCCCGGCCACCTGGCAGGAAGCCGGAGCGGTGTTTGCCGCCGCCCTGGACACCCTGGACCGCCGCTGGCCTGACGCCGCGTTGCCCCCCGCCCCGGCCCGGGACGTGGCTGGATTGTGGGCCGCCGTCTCGCGCCAGGTCGCGCCGGTCGCGGCTCCGCTGGAGGCCACCGGGCTGCTGCCGGGCGATCCCGGCGAAACCTGGCGGCTGCGCCAGGGTGCGCCCATTGACCGCGCGTATTTGTTATACCGCTGGCTGCGTGCCGCCGGCCAGCCGGTGCGCTGGGCCTGGCTCCGGCCGCGGTACCAGGGCGCCCTCTGCCGGGAAACGCCCAATGTGGCGCTCCTGCCCTTGCCGGCCCTCGTGGTGGATGGGCCCAAGCCCCAATGGCTGGTCGTGGGCGATGATCTGGACGGTTTCGGCGAACCGGCCGCCGCCCAGGCCGGCGCCGCCGCCTTCATTCCGGGCGCCGTCGCCCCGGTCCAGTTGCCCGCCAGTCTGGAGACGGCCGCGCCCCAATTCCTGCGCCAGGAACTGCTGGTCAATCTCAATGCCGCCGGGGATGCCCAGGTGCTGCACACCATCATCCGCGGCGGTGCCGAAGCGCGCGAACTCCGCGAATGGCGCCGCCTCACCGAAGACGAACGCCGGCGCGAGGCGGAAGCCCTGGCGCGCAACGCCGACGGCCAGGCCCGCGACATCCATTTCCGCTTGCGCGGCAATCCCGCCGACAACGCACCCTCTCTGACGTTGGAGCTCGCCTACACCATTCCCGGCTTTGCCGACCGCCGGGAAAGCCTGGTCAGCGTCCTTCCGCTCTGGCTCGCCTTCCAAGCCACCGAGGTCGGCCGCAGCGGCCCCCGCCAATTTCCCCTGTATTGGTCCGGGCCCCGGCATCAGACCGTTACGGTGGAGATTCTGCCGCCCAAGGGGTTCCGTCCGCATGCCGGGCCGGAGGCCGCCAGTTTGGTCCGCGCCGGATTCGCCTTTCGTTGCGAAACCGCCCGTCTGGCCAACGGCGCCATGTGCTGCACCACGACCTACGACCGGACCGCCCTCGCCGCCGCCACGGCCGTTTATCCTGAGTTCAAGGAGTGCCTCGAACTCCGCGCCCGCTCCGGCCGCCCCTACTGGGTCTGGCGCCGGCAACCGTAACGGCTGTCGGAAAACGGCGTGCATGACAGCCGTGCCGGACGCTGTTGGGAACCCCCTTTTGAGGAAAGGCGGTTCCCAAGCCCTCCGTCAAACCTTTTTGTATCTTTGCGGATTTCGCAGGCAGTCTCTGCGTCCCAATCATAGCCTATGCACGACGCTGCCTGCGAAATCCGCAAAAGCGAACAAAAGTTTTAGGAAGGGGGGTGCAGAGCGAACATGTGAGCGACCCGGCGGAGCCGGGACTGCGGAGCGCGAAGCGTGGGGGGAGCACCCTTTTTCAAAAGGGTGGCCCCAATAGGCATTGTCATGTTTTCGGAAGCTGTTGGCACTTGCGGGTGGCTGGCTGTCCCGGTATAGTGCATCCTTAGGTGCGCCAACGTGTGTGCTGCGTTAGGCTGAAGCGTGTTAGGCTGTAGGCTGAAGGTAGAACCGCTTGCAACCCCCATGAGTGCCTGGGGGTTAGAATTTAGAAGCCAGAATTCAGAATGAAATGCGATCTCACATTCCGCACGGTTTTAAACCTTCTGGCTACTGAATTCTGGCTACGTTTGCAATTTCCTCACAAATTAACCGGAGGTCCCGCCCATGACTCGCCAGCAGGATGACCATGTGATCGTCGCGATTCACGTCACCAACCGCGTCAAACAGGCGGGCGTGGTGCAGAAGACGCTGACCGAGTTCGGCGCCAACATCAAGACCCGGATCGGCCTGCATGAGGCGACCGGGCGCGCGGCGTCCCCCAATGGCCTGATCCTCCTGGAATTGGTCGGCGGCAAGAAGCGCTGCACCGACATCGTGGCGACCCTCAACGCCATTCGCGGCGTCGAGGCCAAGAGCGTTGTTTTTGCCCATGAGTGAGGGGGGGGCATCTCTCTGCAAGGGAAACACCATTTCCGGGCAAATGGTTTTTGAGCCCCAACGGGGCGGTAGTAAAATAGCCCAGGGCAACGCCCTGGGGCTGGAAAATTAAGATGGTTTGCGCCCTGTAGGGGCAATGGAGATGCCCATTTCCTTGCCCCTTCAGGGCGGCGAAAAAATGGGGGGGAGTTTCCCAGGGCGCTGCCCTGGGCCTGGAGTTTGGCACAAGTTGCGGAAGTATTTTGGCGGATTTCGTCCCGTAGGGACTGAACGGTAATAGGCAGGGGCTTCAGCCCCTGTTCCAGAACATCGAAAAAAGGCGTGCCGTAGG